>NZ_WBMR01000165.1 GCF_008923365.1 Actinomadura montaniterrae | reverse complement strand
GGCGGGCGGCGCTCGCGGCGGCGGCCGCCGTGGCCGTCGCCGGCGGTGCCGCCGCCGTCGCGCTGAACACCGGCGGCGGCTCCGGCGAGGACCGGGCGGCGGGCCTGCCGCCGAACACGACGCAGGTCACGCGGCAGACGCTGAAGGACGAGCAGACCGAGGACGGTTCGCTCGGCTACGGCCCGACCTACACCGCGACGAGCCGGCTGCAGGGCACGCTGACCAAGGTTCCGGAGAGCGGCGACGTCATCAAGCGGGGGCAGGAGCTGTACGAGGTGGACGGCGATCCGGTGGTCCTGATGTACGGGTCGAAACCGGCGTACCGTCCGCTGCGGATCGGCACGGAAGGGTCGGACGTCGAGCGGTTCGAGAAGAACCTGAAAGCGCTCGGCTATGACGGGTTCACCGTCGACAAGGAGTACACGTCCGACACCGCGGAGGCCGTCGAGGAATGGCAGGACGACCTCGGTCTCGAGGAGACCGGGACGGTCGAATTGGGCCGGGTGGTGTTCGCGCCGGAGCCCGTCCGGATCGACAGCCTGCAGGCGAATGCCGGAGATCCGACGGCCCCCGGCCGGAAGGTGCTCACCTACACCGGCACCGACAAGGCCGTCACCGTCGAGCTGGAGACGACCGACCAGCGGATGGCCCGCAAGGGCGCCGCGGTCGACGTCGCGCTCCCCGACGACACGACGGTGACCGGGAAGATCGACGAGGTCTCCACGGTGATCCAGCCGGGCCAGGGGCAGGACGACGACCCGTCCACGAAGGTGGAGGTGACGATCTGGCTGCGGTCGTCGAAGGCGCGCAAGGCCGCGGCGAAGTACGCGCTCGCCGCCGTCGACGTCACGTTCACCGCGGGCACCCGCAAGGACGTGCTGACGGTCCCCGTCACCGCGCTGGTCGCGCTGTCGGAGGGCGGCTTCGGCGTCGAGGTGGTGAAGGGCTCGACGTCGTCGTACGTCCCGGTGAAGACGGGGCTGTTCGCGGACGGGCGGGTCGAGGTGTCCGGCGCGGGCATCGCCGAGGGCACCGCCGTGGGGGTCCCGAAATGATCGAGCTGCGCGAGGTGACCAAGGAGTACCCGGGCGGCGTCCGGGCGCTCGGCGGGGTGTCGCTGCACGTCGGCGCCGGGGAGCTGGCCGCGATCGTCGGGCCGTCGGGGTCGGGGAAGTCGACCATGCTGAACGTCCTCGGCACCCTGGACCGGCCGACGTCCGGGACCGTCCGCATCGACGGGCACGACGTCGGCCGGCTGTCGGACGCGGCGCTGTCGGCGCTGCGGGCGAGCCGGATCGGGTTCGTGTTCCAGCAGTTCCATCTCGCGGCGGGCACCCGCGCGCTCGACAACGTCGCCGACGGGCTCCTGTACTCGGGGCTGCGGCCGGCGGCGCGGCGGCGCCGGGCGGCGGACGCGCTGGAGCGGGTCGGGCTCGCGCACCGGATGCACCACGAGCCGCACGAGCTGTCGGGCGGCGAGCGGCAGCGCGTGGCGATCGCCCGGGCCGTCGCGGGGGAGCCCGCGCTGCTGCTGGCGGACGAGCCGACGGGCGCGCTGGACTCGGCGTCCGGGGACGGGGTGATGGCGCTGCTGCGCGAGCTGCACGCGTCCGGCACCACCGTCGTGATCATCACGCACGACCGGGAGATCGCGGCGGGGCTGCCGCGCCGGGTCCGGATGCGGGACGGCCTGGTGGTCGAGGACTCGGCGCTGCCCGCGCGGGCCGAGCCGGCGGAGGCGGCGCGATGACCGCGGCGGTGCTGCGGCCGGCCCGGCTCGGGCCGGGCGACGTGGTGAAGGTCGGCGCGGTCGGGCTGCGGACGCGGCCGATGCGGGCGTTCCTGTCCGCGCTCGGCATCGCGATCGGGATCGCGGCGATGGTCGCGGTCGTCGGGGTGTCGTCGTCGTCGCGCGCCGACCTCGACCGCGCGCTCGCGGCGCTCGGCACGAACCTGCTCACGGTCACGCCCGGCAGCACGCTGACGGGCGGGCAGGCGCAGCTCCCGCTGGAGGCCGAGCAGATGGTCGCGGGGATCGGGCCGGTCGAGGAGGTGTCGGCGATCGGCCTGCTGGACGGGGCGAAGGTGTACCGGAACGGGAAGATCCCGGAGTCGCAGACCAACGGGCTGGCCGCCTACGCGGCCCGCACGGACCTGCGCGCGGCGACGGGTGCGCGGCTGCGCAGCGGGGTGTGGCTGAACGCGGCGACGCAGGACTTCCCGGCGGTGGTGCTCGGCTCGTCGGCCGCGGACCGGCTCGGCATCGGGCACGCCGGGACGGACGTGCAGGTGCTGGTCGGCGGCAAGTGGTTCACGGTGGTCGGCATCCTCGATCCGGCGCCGCTCGCGCCGGAGCTGGACACGGCCGCGCTGGTCGGCTGGCCGGCGGCGCAGCAGCGGCTCGGCTTCGACGGCCACGCGACGACGATCTACACGCGGTCGCGGGACGCGAGCGTCGAGCAGGTCCGGGACGTGCTCGGCGCGACCGCGAACCCGGAGGCGCCGAACGAGGTGCAGGTGTCGCGGCCGTCGGACGCGCTCGCCGCGAAGAAGGCGGCGGGGGAGGCGTTCACCGGGCTGCTGCTCGGCGTCGGCGCGGTGGCGCTGCTGGTCGGCGGGGTCGGGGTGGCCAACACGATGGTCATCTCGGTGCTGGAGCGGCGGGCGGAGATCGGGCTGCGGCGCTCGCTCGGCGCGACCCGGGGCCAGATCCGCACCCAGTTCCTCGCGGAGTCGCTGCTGCTGTCGGCGCTCGGCGGGCTCGGCGGCGCCGCGATCGGCGCGCTGGTCACCGGCGGCTACGCCGTCTACCAGGGGTGGCCGGTCGTGATCCCGGCCTGGGCGGTGCTCGGCGGCGTCGCCGCGACGCTGGTGATCGGCGCGGTCGCGGGGCTGTACCCGGCGATCCGGGCGTCCCGCCTGTCGCCGACGGAGGCGCTCGCGGCCCCCTGATCGCGGTTGACATAGCGAGCACTATCTGAATATCGTTTGCTATATGGATAGCGAAGACGATGAGAAACCGAGGCGGCTGACCCGCGCCGAGGCCAAGGCGCGCACCCGGCGCCGGCTGCTGGACGCGGCGGCGCGCGTCTTCGCCCGCAAGGGGTACGCGGGGGCGTCGGTCGAGGAGATCGCCGAGGCGGCGGGCTACTCGATCGGCGCCCTGTACTCCAACTTCGGCGGCAAGGAGGAGCTGTTCCTCGAGCTGGTCGCCGACGGCGCCCGGGCGCGGGTCGAGCGCGGCCGGCAGACCCTCGACGCCGTGCAGGACGGCACCGAGGACCCCGAGTCGGCGCTCGGCCGGTTCTTCATGGAGGCCGCCGACAAGGACGACGACCTGCCCCTCCTGCAGGCCGAGCTGTGGCTCTACGCCATGCGGAACCCGCAGCTCAGGGAGCCGCTGGCCGCCGCGCAACGGGAGCCGCGCGCGGCCCTCGAAGGGCTCATGGAACCGGTCCTGGCGCGCGTCGGCGCGTCCGGCGCCGTCCCCGCCTCCGACGTCGCCACGGTCGCGAGCGCGATGTTCCAGGGCCTGCTGCGGCAGCGCCGCCTCGACCCGCCGAGCGTGCCGGACGACCTGCTCCGCCAGGCCATGCGCTGGCTGTTCGTCGGCATCGCCCACACCTCCGACCCGCTGCCCGAGGAGCCGTCGTGACCCGCCAGGACCTTCCCCTGCCCCGCCGCGCCACCGCCCTCGCGGGCCCCCGCTCCGTCCGGCGCGCGTACCTCGTGGCCGGTCTGGCCATGGGCGCCGTCTGGGCCTGGAACGCGGGCCAGCCCGTGTGGGAACACGCCCTCAAGTTCGGGCTGCTGCTCTTCGTCGGCGTGCCGCTGCTGCACCTCGTCCAGAAGCGCCGCGCGGCGGGTCGCCCGCGGACAGGGCCGCGGCTGTCGCTCGGCCGCGCGGTCGCCGCCAAGGCCGTGCTCCTCGCCGCCGCGCTGCTCGCCTCGTACCTGCTGCGGTCGACGCCCCACGGCGACCTCTACGTCGCCGCCGGCCTGGCCGCCGCCATCGCCGGCATCGGCCCGCTCCTGCACCGCCACCTCGTCGCCCGCTGACCCCGGGCGGGCGCCCGCGCGGGGGCGCCCGCCCGGCGCGGGCTACCCGGCGAGGAGGTCCTGCAGTTCGCGGACGGCCTCGCGGAGCCGGTCGGCGAAGTCGTACATCGCGCCCGCGACCGGCTCCGGCGTGCTCAGGTACAGGTTGAACCGGTCGGGCAGCAGCACGTACGCGACGCCGATGCACTGCTCGCTCGTCGACCCGAACCCGAAGTACCGGATGTTCACCGACGGCGCCGAGCTGGTGCTCAGGTAGTCGTCGCGCATCGTCGTCCAGCCGGGCGAGTCGAACAGCGCCAGGTGCTCGGTGACGCCGAGCTCCTCGCCGCGCCGCTTCTGGATCAGCTGCAGCTCCCACAGGTGCTGCTCGGGCGCCCGGCCCGCCTGGCAGTCCTTGGCGCGCCGGACGTGCGCCTCGGCGGCGGCGCGGAACGCGGCGCGGCGCGTGTCGGGGCCCGCCTCCGGATCGTCCATCGCCGCGACGAACCGCAGCACCTCCGGGGTGACGACTCGCATCGCCTCGGTGCGCCCGTTGCGGTACTGCCGGGTCGCGATCGACTCGTAGGTGGCGCCGGTGAGGCCCTTCGCCCGCTTGTGCGCGAGCTGGTACGCCATCTGGACGAACGCGTCCGGCGACGTCTTCAGTGCCTTGGCGCGCTCGGAGCCGAAGTCGTCGAACGACACGCAGGTGGTGGCGGTCGCGGCGGCGTACGCGGCGAACGCGGCGGCGGCGTCCCGGACGTCGGCGCGCAGCGCGTCGTCCAGCACGAACTCGATCGCCTCGACCACCGGCAGGCCCTGCGACCGGGCCCCGGACCGCTGCGCGTGCGCCTCGGGGGACGCGCCGAGCAGCGCGTCCACGAAGCTGAGGATCGTGGTGCCGTCCAGCCCGCAGTGCTCCACGTTGATGCCGGCGGTGCCGTCGGCGAAGACGACCAGCGAGACGGCCTTGTCGAACCAGCGGTTGCCGCTGTCGCCGTGCAGCAGGTTGTCGCACGCCTCCAGGTCGTTCCTCGGCGCGACGTCCTCCAGGCAGACGCAGAACAGCGCGGTCTCGATGTCGTCGAGCGCCCGCGCGTTGGCGGGGTCGGCGGCGAGCAGCGCCTCCCGGCTCGCCGCCCACTCGGCGCGCGCCTTGGTGGTGAGGTGCCCGGCGGACGGCTCCGGCGCGGGCTCCGCCTTCATGATCGTGCCGAGGCCGGCGACCAGCTCGTCCAGCGCGTGCGGGACGCCGTCCGGGCCGATCACGTCCATCCGGATGATGTTGCCGCGGTAGAACACCACGATGTGCTTGGCCTGCGACGGGCCGGGCCATTCGGCGCTGTAGGGGGCGCGGACGGTGTCCTGCTCGGCGCCCGGGATGCGCGTGGTGGAGAACAGGAACTTGTTCTGCTCCATCGACAGCGGCGCGCCGCGCTGCAGGACGGGCGGGACCCGCTCGGCGTCCAGCTGCAGCTTGTAGTCCAGCGCCCCGGCGATCAGCCCGGCGGCGCGCTCCAGCTGCCGCTCCCCGGTGTCCTGGAACAGGAAGAAGAAGTTCGCGTTCAACGCGATCCGGTCGCGCCGCCCGAGGTAGCGGTACGGCCAGAACGTGTCGAGCCAGCTGCGCACGCCGGGCTCCGCGTCGTAGCGCTCGAGCGCGGCGTGCAGGGCGCGGCCCGGGCCGTCCGGACGGGCGAACGCCTCCACCGCCGCGCGCGTCTCCGCGAGCTCCGCCTCCGTCAGCAGCGGCGCGCACCACTCCAGGAACCGGTCGCAGGTCTCGTCGAGCGCGGGCAGCGGCACGCGGGGCAGCGCGTCCTCGTTGCCGAAGGTCCGGTCCGACGGTTCAGGGGTGGCGTTCACTTCGTCCCTCGTTCTCCATGCCCGGGCGCTCCGCACGCCCGGGGCCATCGGTGTTCATTCCCCGCGGGGGCGGGAGACGTACAGGCCGGCGTAGAGCCAGCCGCCGTCCTCGACGCCGGACGGGTCGACGCCGGCGTCCGCCAGCCTGTCCAGCACGAGCGCCTGCTCCTCGTCCGTCGCGAACCGCCGCTGCCGGAACAGGCCGTCGCGGCGGACGGTCTCGTAGCCCGCCGCCGCGAGCGTCTCGGCGATCGGGTCGAAGGGGAACATGCGCAGGATGAAGTGCGCCATCCACGGTCGGCGGCCGCCCGCCGCCTCGACGACCCGCGCGATGGTCCGCTCGGTGACGTAACCGAGGCAGCCGGTGGAAATGACCAGATCGGCGCGGGACAGCCGCGCGGCCTGCTCGCCGGTCGGATCGCCGCTCTCCAGGTCGGCGTGTACGGCGGCGTCCAGGAAACCGGCGTCGAGCGCATAGGAAAGCGCGTTCTCGGACGCGTCGAGACCGACGAAACGGACGCGATTCGCACGTTCACGGGAACGGACCAGCTCACGGTCGCGGGACAGGAGCGCGGCGCGGGTCAGCGGTTCGGCGTCGCGGCCGCCGTAGCGATCGTACAGCTCCGCCATCGTCACGCCGTATTTCAGCAGCGCCGCGTTGATGCCGTACGAGCAGCCGATGTCCACGACCGTCGGAACCGGCACGCCGCGGGCCTCCCGGTATTCCGCGATGAGCCCGGAGAAGTGCGGCTTCGCCAGTTCCGGGATGTTGTAGTCGAGGCCGCGCAGAGTGCCGAAGTAGGCGCGCGGGTCGGGCTCGGTGTAGATGTGGTCGAGCGAGATCTTTCCGGTCGTGTCGACGCGCACGTCGGGTCCTTCCTGGCGAAGGCGGGTGGGCCGGGATTCCTCGCTTCAGTCGAGCAGCGCGTCCACCCGGACGGCGCGTCCCTCCGCCGCCAGGTGCTCGGGCAGCACCCGGCCGAACAGCTGCCGGGTGCGCTCGACGCTGCCGACCACGCCGGGCCGCTCGCTGTAGGCGAGGATCGCGGTGTGCCGCGCGACGTCCCCGCGCACCTCGCTGACCCGGTGCAGGGAGTAGCGCCCCTTGAAGAGCTGCAGGTCACCGGGGCGCAGCACCAGCCGCCGCACCAGGTGCGCGCCGCGCCCGGTGAGGACGTCGCGGACGGCGGCGAAGTTCTCGTCCGCCGCGGACCGGATGTTCGGGCAGTACTCGAAGACGCCGCCGTCCCGGGGGAGCTGCGTCAGCAGGCTCACCGTGAACTCGTTGGTGTCGAAATGCCACGGGTGCTCCATGCCGGGGCTCACGACGTTCAGGCACAGCCCGGACAGCGGGTCGCCCAGTTCGTGGACGCGCGGCAGGCCGAAGCACGCGGCCACGAACCGCTGGAAAAGCGGGTCCGAATAGAGCCGGTGGACGATCAGGTCGCGCGGGATGAGGTCGCGCGCCACGAACGCGTTCCCGCGCTCGACGGTGATACGGCCCGGATGGCCGTCGGGCAGCGGCGTGCCGATGTCGATGTTGTAGGCGTTCACCGTTTCGACGTCGTAATGAGCGTTCGGCGCGATGGCGGCGCATTCCGTCCGCAGCCGCTCCTGCAATGCGCCGCGAATGAAGTCCGGAAGCACGCAGCACCCGGAATTCGCCAGCTCCTCCCGGACCCGGGAAACGACGGCCGTCCAGCCGGCGCCGTCCGGTTCGTCCAGCGGATAGAGATCGGTGTCGACCAGTTCCGTGCCTGCCGCCCGGCCGGCGGCCCGAGCCTCCACTGCGCCCATCAAGATCCTTCCGCGTGGCGAACCCCATCCGGGTTTTAGCACAATCCCCGTGCACATTCATGACCGCGCTTTCCCGGCGGCTTTGTCAGAATTCGATAAGCCCGGTCGGTGACCTGTGGCTTCGAACGGTCCACTGCCCGCACCGGCACACTGTCCGGTGTGTCCCATATCACCTGTCGATCGAGACCGGCCCGGACCTTCCCCGGTCCGAACCTTCGCCCGGGTGACGGCGTCTCCGACGGTTGGGACACTGGTCCACTACTTCACCCCCGGGAGGGCGCATGGCGGACTGGCGGCTGACGGGCTTCGTCGAGGAACGCGAGCTCGGCCGCGGCGCGCAGGGCCGCGTCGTGCTGGCCCGGCACGCCGAGACCGGCGCACCCGTCGCGATCAAGTACCTGGCCGGCGGCGACCCGGCGGCCGTCGCCGGGCTGCGCGCCGAGGCGCAGATGCTCGGGCGGCTGACCAGCCCGTACGTCGCACGGCTGTTCCGCTTCGTGGAGAGCGCCGAGGGCTCGGCGATCGTGATGGAGGCGGTCAACGGCGCGTCGCTGAAGGCGGTGCTGGCCGAGCACGGCAGGCTCGCGCCGGAGGCGGCGCTGCTGGTGCTGAAGGGGTCGCTGCTCGGGCTGGCCGCCGCGCACGCCGTCGGGGTCGTCCACCGCGACTACAAGCCCGCGAACGTGGTCGTCCGGCCGGACGGGCTGAGCAAGCTCGTCGACTTCGGCGTGGCCGTGCTGGCCGGCGAGGGCTCGGCCGCCGGGACGCCCGCCTACATGGCGCCGGAGCAGTGGCGCGGCGAGGCCGCCACCCCCGCCACCGACGTGTACGCCGCGACCTGCGTGTTCGTCGAGTGCGTGACGGGGCGGCGGCCGTTCGCGGCCGGGGAGCGCGTCGCGCTGATGAACCAGCACCTCACCGCCGAGGCCGACATGGGGGACGTCCCCGAGCGGCTGCGCCCGCTGGTGGTGAAGGGGCTCGCGAAGCAGGCGGGGGACCGTCCGCCCGGCGCCGCCGCGTTCGTCGGCGAGCTCGAGTCGGCCGCCGTCGCCGCCTACGGGCCGGACTGGGAGCAGCGGGGCGTCCGGGCGCTCGCGGCGGCGGCCGTGGCGCTGGCGGCCCTGTTCCCGCTCGGCGCGCTCGCGGTCGCTCCGGGCGCCGCCGCCACCGGCGCGGGCGCCGCCGGTACGGCCGGTACCGCCGGTGCCGCCGGGACAGGCGGTGGCGTGTCCGCCAGTGCGGGATCCACGGGCGCGGCCGTCAGCAAGGGCTTCCTCGCCACCGCCGCAGGCAAGGGCGCGCTCGCGGCCGCGGGCGTCGCCGTCGTCGCCGCCGCGGCGGGCGGCGCCGTCTACGCGACGAAGGACTCCACCAAGAAGGCCCCGCAGGACCACCCCCGCCTTGTCCTGGCCGCCCAGAACCAGACGATCCCCGGCACGTCGATCAAGGTCGACGGCGCGAAGTACGCCACGGTCAGCGGCCTGCACGACGCGGCCCTCCAGCGCCGCGTCAACGCCGAGCTGCGCGCCCCGCTCGACGAGCTGATCGCGCTGGCGAAGGACAGCCGCAGGCAGGTCGCGTGCGGCAGTACCCCGACCACCGTGACGGTCCAAACCCGCGTGGGGCTCAACGGGCCGCGGCTGGTGTCGGTCCGGTACTTCCAGATGTCCGACTGGTGCCGGCAGGCCGACGGGTCGCCCGGCGGCGAGGTCGTCACCGTCGACCTGCGCACCGGCCGCCGGGTCACCGCGTCCGACGTGTTCCGCCCCGGCACGCTCACCGCCGCCGGGCTGGGGACGCTGAAGTCCCGGCTCGTCCAGCGGGACGGGCGCACGCCGATCTCCGACTGCCCGGCCAGCGCCCCCTGGAAGCCCGCCGACTTCCAGCCGGCCCCGGCCGAGGGCCTGTACAAGGGTGCCTCGAAGACCCCGCCGCACCTGAGCGCCTACCTCACCCCGTCCGACTTCCAGCTCGCCTGGTTCGGCTCCGGCAGCGACGGCTGCGGCAACCTCGACTTCGGCGCCCCCTACGCCAAGATCCGCGACCTGCTGAAGCCCGAGTTCGCCGCCCTCCTGCCGAAGTGACGCGCCTGCCGACGTGACGCGCGGGGCACCGGGTACGGGAGGGAGGTGCAGACGTTCCTGCCGTACCCGGACTTCGCCGCCACCGCCCGCGTCCTCGACCCGCGGCGGCTCGGCAAGCAGCGGGTGGAGGCGCTCCAGGTGTTCCGCGCCCTCACCGTCCCCGGGTACGGCTGGCAGCGCCATCCCGCGGTGCTCATGTGGACGGGCTACGAGGAGGCGGTCGTCCGCTACGGCCTGGAGATCTGCGCGCGCTGGCGGGCGCTCGGGCGCGCCGACACCTGCGCCGCCGCGATGACCGCCGAACTCGCCGCCGGAGGCGGCCCCGCGCGGGCACGCGACCAGGCGGCGCTCGCCCGCGCCGATCAGCTGCCGCCGTGGCTCGGCGAGCCCGCGTTCCACCTCAGCCACCGCTCCGCGCTCGTCCGCAAGGACCCCGCCCATTACGGCCCGCTCTTCCCGGACGTCCCCGACGATCTCCCCTACGTCTGGCCGCGCTCGGACCGCGGCCGCACCGGGCGTCCCGGGGGTCATAGCGGGGCGGATGCGGGGTAGGGCCTGACCTGGAGAGGGCTCGGGCAGGGCCTGGACCCGGAGGTGGGCGATGAACGCCGATGGACGGCCGGACGGCCGGCCCCGCGGCGAGCGGCTGCTGCGCGACCTGGTGGCCGCCAGCCACGTGATCTCGCTGGAGCAGATGCCCGGCCTGGTCGCCGAGCACGCCGCGCGCGTCGGCCTCGCCGACGTGCGGATCTACGTGGTGGACCTCCAGCAGCAGGTGCTGCGGCTGCTCACCGGCCGCGGCGGCGACGCCGGCCGGCGGTCCGCCGACGAACCGGAGGAGCTTCGCGTCGAGGGCACCCTCGCCGGCCGCGCCTACCAGAACGTGGAGAAGGTCACGGGGCACCCCGTGGAGGGCGGCGGCCGCCACCTCTGGGTCCCGGTCCTGGACGGCTCGGAGCGGATCGGCGTCCTGCGCGCCACCGTCGCCCCCGGCGACGAGGAGGCCGCGGCCGACGCCGAGCACCTCGCCGGCCTGGTCGCGCTGCTGGTCGTCAGCAAGGGCCCGTCCAGCGACTCGCTCGCCCGGCTGGTGCGGACCCGCGACATGACCGTGTCCGCGGAGATGCAGTGGCGGCTGCTGCCGCCGATGACGTTCGCCAACGACGCGATGGTGATCGGCGCGGCGCTGGAGCCGGCCTACAAGCTCGGCGGCGACACCTTCGACTACGGCCTCGCGGGCGACACCGTCCACCTCGCCGTGTTCGACGCGATGGGCCACGACACCTCGTCCGGCATCACCGCGAACCTCGCGGTCGCGGCGCACCGCAACAGCCGGCTGCAGGGCGCCGGCCTGGTGGAGAGCGGCCGCGCCATCGAGGAGGTGCTGATCGAGGAGGACGAGTCGGGCCGGTTCGTCACCGCGGTCCTCGCCGAGCTCGACACCCGGACGGGCGTGCTGTCGTGGATCTCGCACGGCCACCCGGCGCCGGTGGTGATCCGCGGCGGCCGCTGGGTGACGTCGCTGGACTGCGAGCCCGGCCATCCGCTCGGCACCGATCTCGGCGTCGCGCCGGCGGTCTGCCGGGAGCAGCTCGAACCCGGCGACCGGCTGCTGCTCTACACCGACGGCATCGTGGAGGCGCGCGACCCGAACAAGGAGGAGTTCGGGCTCGTCCGGTTCGTCGACTTCATCATCCGCCGCAACGCCGACGGGCTGCCGGTCCCCGAGACGCTGCGCCGGCTGATCCACAGCATCCTGGTGCACCACGAGGGCCGGCTCGACGACGACGCGACCGTCCTGCTGCTGGAGTGGCGCGGCTCCGCGGGCATCCGGCGCGCCGCCCCCGACGCGGGCTGACCCGCGCCGGGAGCGTGCGACCGGTCACGACGCGCCGAGGGCGCGCATCAGCATCGGGTAGGCGTCGTGGAGGTCCCGCTGCCAGTACGGCCAGGAGTGCTGGCCGTCGAAGAAGCGGGTGGTGACGGGGACGCCGAGGGCGTCCAGCCGGTCGGCGAAGGCGTGCGAGACGTCGTTCGCCGCGGCCTCGACGGGGTCGGTGAACGGGAGCCCGCCGAGCGATCCGGCCTTGCCGTTCCCGCTGGCCACGTACAGGCGGACGCCCGCGAGGCGGCCGGCGAGGTCGGTCGGGTTGTGCGCGTGCCAGATCGCGGCCTGCGCGTCGGGCTCGCCCCAGACGCGCCGCCAGTCGGTGCCGGGGCAGGAGAAGGACGGCCCCCAGCCGATCGAGTCGTCGCCCGGCTTGTAGCCGTAGAGGGTGTCGACGTAGCCGCTGAAGGCGGCGGCCGCGGCGAACGTCCCGGGGAAGCGCGCCGCGTACAGCATCGCGCCGAGGCCGCCCATGGAATTGCCGGCGACGGCACTGCGGGAGTTCGCCCGGTAGTCGTTCTGCAGGAGGGTGCGGAGCTCCTTCATATGGAAGGTCTCCCATTCGGGGGATCCGCCGTTCCCGTAGTTCCACCAGTCGGAGTAATTGCCGCAGCTGCCGCCTTCCGGCATGACGACGATGACGGGGGAATGGGCGGTGAGATCGGCGACGTCGGTATCGCGCGTCCAGGCGGTGTAGCCGTCGACGCCGCCGTGCAGCAGCCACAGGGTGGGCCATGTGCGGCCGGCGTCCCTGGACCATCCGGGCGGGACGAGGAGGCGCACCTTCTCCTGCGCGCCCATCGCCGGGGACTGGACGGTGAGGTCGATGGTCCGCGGCGCGACGGTCGTCTCCGCGACCACCTTCGCGCCGGTCGCGGTGCCGGTCACGGCGGTCGCGGCGCTGCTCGCGGCGGTCGCCGCGGCGGCGTGAGGGGCGGCGGGGACGGCGGTGGCGAGCGCGGCGGCGAGGACGAGGGGAAGCAGCAGGGCGAGGGGCCCCGGCCCTGCGACGGGGGTGGAGCGTCGGAGCAATGCGGGCCTTCCGGGCATGCCGGCGGGGTGGGCCGGCCGGAAAAGGGGGAGCGCCGTGGTAACGGCGAATGCGCGCAGCGCGGCGAAGGGCGGGTCGCGCTCCCGCCGGCTGCCTTCGGGCCGTTGTCCGGCCCGGTACCGATGTGCGTCCGAGATTGGGGGATTCTGCTACTTACTCCGAGTAGATTCCCGTTTCAGGCACGTTCCAAGCGTCCTCGGAGAATCGCGGAGAAGATTGTTTCCGTACGAGCGTCGCGCCGGGCTCCCTTTCGGGCGCCCGGCGCGTGCGGTGTTCTTTGAGGTGCGGTGTTCTCGATGCGCGTGTTCGGGATGCGCGTGTTCTTCGATGTGCGGGATCAGGTCTCCGGTACCGGCTCGGCGGAGGGGCCGTTCACGTACTTGACGGCCATCCGCACCGCCCCGCGCAGCATCCGGAACAGGATCAGCGCCAGGCCCAGCAGCGGCAGCACCAGCAGCACGATCTGCAGGCCGGACGCGATCAGCTGCAGCGCGCCGGCGCCGTGCGCGGCCTCGGCGGCCAGCCCCTGGATCTTCCGCCAGTCCATCCGGATCAGCCCGGGCACCTGCGTGGAGATCAGGCCGAGCTGGAACAGCATCACCGGGACGATGACCAGCACCCACATCGTGACGAAGATCTGCGGCCAGCGCTTCAGGTCGTTCAGCCGGGTGTCGGCGCGGCGCAGCAGCAGCGCGCGCCGCAGGATGGGCCCGATGTACTTGAACAGGTCGGGGACGCCGACGAGGTCGGACATGATGTAGTAGCCGTCGAAGCGCAGCGTCGGCAGCAGCTGCTGCAGGATCTCGAGGTTGACGTACAGCACGGCGACGAGCAGCGGCTCGAACCCCGTCTTCAGGTACGCCAGCGTCAGCGCGACGACGAAGATGCCGTTGAAGTAGACGCCGGCGAGGTCGGCGCGCAGCCGTCCGAGCCGTCCGAGCCGGTACGACTCGGTGATGTCGGTGTAGAACGCGGGCCAGACCAGGTAGATGCCGCAGCCCATCACGCCGGGCCGGACGCCCCCGTACCGGCAGGCGGCGGCGTGCCCGATCTCGTGGAACGCGCACGACGCCACCCCGAGGCCCATGATCAGCAGGATGCTGACCGGGGCGAGGATGGTGTGCTGCAGCGCCGCGCTCATCGACCGGGTGGTCAGCACCCAGGTCTCCGCGGAGACGACGGCGACCAGCGCGAGCACCAGCGCGACGGGCCGGAACAGCCAGCCGAACAGGCCCGCGACGAACCAGGTGACCGACTCGGGGAACACCGCGATCCGGAACCGGAGCCCGAGGAACGGGTCGGCCTTCACCACGGGCGGGGCGGTGCCGTCGCTGTAGGTGGTGACGCCGAGCGGCGCGAGCTTGCGGTCGGCGAGGTAGACGACCTGCTCGCCGGTGAGCCGGGCGCCGGCCTCCTGGGAGACCGCGTCGGCGACCCGGTCCAGGGCCGTCTCGATGTCGGTGGTGCGGGCGAGGTCGCGGTGCTCGTGCAGCGCCTTGGCGACCAGGAACAGCAGCGGCGGGAGCCGGACGAGCTGCCGGTTCGGCAGGCAGACGAGCTGGGGCGGTTCGCGGTAGCCGGAGTTCTTGAACTCGCCGACGAGCTCCACGCCGTCGGCGAGGACCGGCAGGGTGAGGGACGCGCCGGGCTGCGCCGTCGCCACGGTCGGCGCGCCGCCGCCGGCCGCCCCCGCGCCCGCCTGCTGCGTCGTGCTCGCCTGCTGCGTCGTGCCCGCCTGCTGTGCGGTGGCGGGCTGCTGGGCGGCCGCCGGCTGCTTGCCCGCCGGACGCGCCGTGCCCGCCGGCCGGGCGGTGGCTTTCGAGGCCGCTCGTGCCGGGGAGGCGGCCTTGCGGTGTGCTCCGCTCATGCGCCGTGGTGGTGGACCACGACCGGGACGCAGGTCGTCGTCGTGTAGCCGGGCTCGGCGAACAGGCCGGTGCCGAGCAGGCCGGGCGTGCCGGTCGAGTGCGTGTACTGGCACGCGTAGGCGACCTCGCCGTCGGCGCCGCCGGACCCGCCGTCGTTGATGTTGATGTTCTTGTTGCCGTTGTCGCCGCCGCCGGAGAGCAGGGTCGACAGCACGGCCCGCTCCGGCAGCACCTCGCCCGACAGCCGGTCGAGTTCGTCGTAGCTGAACGTGTGAGGGTTGGTCTGGCTCATCGGTCGCCTAACAGGTCGTCACAGATATCCCGGAAAAGGGGGGAAGGGCCGGCGGGAGAACGCCAGCCCTTCCCCAGCGGGCCGGAGCCCGCGTAACGCGTCGATTCGGATCAGTGACCCGAGACCACCGAGCTGCCGGCGCAGGTGAACGACGAGTTGGGGTTCTCGGAGCTGAGACCCAGCGCGCCGATGAGGCCGCCCTGCGAGTGGTTGATGTTGCTCTGGCAGTTCGGGACGACCGCGGTCGTGCCGCCGTCGTGGCCGCCGCCGTGGTTGAAGTTGAGGTTCTCGTTGTCGTTGTCGCTGCCGCCACCGACGAGAAGGGTGGACAGCACGGCCCGCTCCGGCAGAACCTCGCCGGCCAGCTTGTCCAGCTCGGTGTAGCTGAAGGACTTCATGTGGTTCCTTTTCTTCCTTGTCACGCCCGGATCTCAAGGTGGAGCCCGGATGTCCCTTTCCCGCCACAGGTCGAGGCGAGATAGCTCTACGTATAGCACGCGTGACTGACCGTGTCCAAGTAGGCGTTCGGTCACTCAGGGTGTCGCGTCTCCATCTCGCGACCCTTCCGTCACCGCCGCCGTACCGGCGCATTGCCGTCCGGTCCTCGCAGGCATGGAGATCGGGGACGGGGTAGGGGAAGAAGCATCCGCGCTGACCAGGAGGAGAGACATGGCAGACAACAGTTTCAGCATCGACGTGGCGCAGATCCGGGAACGCGCCCGGCAGAAGATGACCGACGGCCCGGTGACGTCCGGTTACAAGCGCAGCCCGGACGAGGTCATAGGCGTCCTCAACGACGTGCTCGCCACCGAGATCGTCTGCTGGATGCGTTACTCGCAGCACGCGATCAGCGCGACCGGCATCGACCGCGCGCAGGTCGCGGCCGAGTTCACCGAGCACGCCGACGAGGAGCGCGACCACGCGATGCGCGCCGCGGAGCGGATCAGCCAGCTCGGCGGTGACCCCGACTTCAACCCCGAGACGCTGGCGACGCGGGCGCACACCACCTACGAGACGTTCGACGACAACGACCTCAAGGGCATGCTGCAGGAGAACCTCGTCGCCGAGCGGATCGTCATCGAGTCCTACCAGGAGATCATCCGGTGGCTCGGCGACGGGGACGTGACCACCCGCCGCCTCATGGAGGACATCCTCGCCGAGGAGGAGGACCACGCCGACGACATCATGGACCTGCTCGGCAACTGATTCCGGGGCGTCGCGGCGATTGGGCGCGCTCCCGCGGGTACCGGAGCCGTCATGGAATTCGGATACACCCTGCTCTGCGAGCAGACACCGCCCAAACAGCTCGTCACCGACCTCGTCGAGGCGGAGGACGCCGGCTTCGACTACTCCGTCATCTCCGACCACTACTTCCCGTGGCTGGAGGCGCAGGGGCACTCGGCCTACGCGTGGTCGGTGCTCGGCGCCCTCGCCCAGGCGACGCACCGCATCCCGCTGATGACGTTCGTGACCTGCCCGATCATGCGGTACCACCCGGCGGTGGTGGCGCAGAAGGCCGCCACCGTGGGGATCCTGTCGGACGGGCGGTTCACGCTCGGGCTCGGCGCGGGCGAGAACCTGAACGAGCACGTCGTGGGGCGCGGCTGGCCGTCGGTGGACGTCCGGCACGAGATGTTCGCCGAGGCCGTCGAGATCATCAAGGCGCTGTTCTCCGGCGACTACGTCAACTACGAGGGCAAGCACTTCCGCGTCGACTCCGCGAAGCTGTGGGACGTGCCGGACCGGCGCGTCCCGATCGGGATGGCCGCGTTCGGGCCGCGGGCGGGGCGGCTGGCCGCGCAGCACGCCGACCTGCTCATCTCCGACCAGCCTGTCGGCGAGGTGGTGAGCCTCTTCCACCGGGAGGGCGGCGGGGGCAAGCCCGTCTACGGGCAGATCCCGGTCGCCTACGGGCAGGACTATGAGGAGTGCAAGCAGCGGGCGCACCGCTACTGGAAGTTCTCGGCGCCCGCCTGGAAGGTGATGGCGGAGCTTCCGGGGACGGTGAACTTCGAGGCGGCGGCCGAGACCGTCCGCCCGGACGACGTCGCCGAGTCGGTGCCGTGCGGCGACAACGTGGAGGACTACCTCCAGGCCGTCCAGCAGTGGAAGGACGCGGGGTTCACGCACATCGCGTTCTGCCAGAGCGGACCGGACCACCAGAAGGACTTCCGCACCTGGGCGGAGGGCGACCTCCTCCCGGCGCTGCGGGAGCGCTTCGGCTGACAGGCCTCACCCAGCTCCGGCCGGGCCCGGTCTCCGTGCGGTGCGGAAGGCCGGGTCCAGGACGGTGCCGGCGCGCTTGACGTTCCGGACGATCGGCGCGGTCTCGACGTGCCGGACCGCCGTCAGCGCGGCGACCCGTTCGGTGAGGTACCGGTAGAGGTGGCGGGAGTCGCGGCACACGACCTGCACGGCGAGGTTCGTCGGGCCGGTGGTGGCCGCAGCGAAGACGACCTCGGGATGCTCGGCGAGCGCCCGCCCGGTGGCGGCGAGGTCGGCGGGCGGCACGCTCGTCCAGAGCCGCGCCGCCGTGTGCAGGCCCACGTAGCGGAGGTCGAACTCGGCGTAGAAGTGCAGGACGCCGGTGGCCTGGAGGCGGTCGAGGCGGCGGCCGACGGTGGACGGCGACCAGCCGGTCGCGGCGGCGAGTTCGGCGTGCCCGGCCCGGCCGTCCCGGGCGAGGACGTCCAGGAGCCGCTGGTCGCCGGGGCCGAGCGGCGGGACGTCGCCGGCCTCGGGCACCGGTGCCGGGGCGAGGGCGCGGACCTGCCGCGGCGTGAGCGCGCTGAGGCCGCGGAGCCGGTTCGGCGAGCCGTAGTAGGTGTGCAGGACGGAGTGGGCGGCGATGTCGACGATCCGGGCGCTGCGCGGGAGCCGCTCGAGCAGGTACTGCTCGCTCTCGTCCTGGCTGCGGGCGCGGGCGATGCACAGCACCTCGGTGCCGCCGGAGACGATCTGGACCCACGCGGTGTCGGGGCGCCGCGCGAGGGTCGCGGCGACGTTCTCGGCGGCGCCCGGCGCGCAGCGGAGCCGCAGCAGCCACCGGCCGTGCCCGGCGTGGTCGGCGGGCGGGACGGCGACGATCCGCAGCAGGTCGCGGGTCCGCAGCCGCCGGTAGCGGCGGGCGACGGTCTGGTCGGAGACGCCGAGCACCTCCGCGATGCGGCTGAACGAGGCCCGGCCGTCCAGCTGGAGGGCGTGGATCAGCCGCCGGTCGAGGTCGTCCGCTTCATGGATTTCCACCAGCACAGGGTAGAAGATGTCGAAAACTTGGAGATTCGCCGTCTCTGAGTGGTTTCTTGGCGTTCCTCGCGTGATCGTTGCCGGGACACGACGGACGATCGCGAAGGACGAGAGATGGGCAAGTGGTGGCCCCTGACGGCCGTGTGCCTCGGGGCGTTCATGCTGCTGGTGGACGTCAACATCGTCACGGTGGCGCTGCCGGACCTGGCGGCGGGCCTGGGGGCGTCGTACTCCTCGCTGCAGTGGGTGATGGACGTCTACGCGCTGGTGCTCGCGGCGCTGCTGATGGGCGCGGGCGCGCTCGCCGACCGGGCCGGGCGGCGCCGGGTGTACGTGGGCGGGCTGGTGCTGTTCGCGCTGGCGTCGCTGGCCTGCGGGTTCGCGCCGGACGCCGCGGTGCTGCTCGCGGCGCGGGCGGTCCAGGGCGCCGGCGCGGCGATGATGTTCGCGACGACGGTCGCGCTGGTCACCGCGTCCTATGACGGCCGCGACCGGGCCGTGGCGTTCGGCGTCTGGGGCGCGGTCAACGGAGCCGCCGCCGGGGCCGGGCCGGTGCTCGGCGGGCTGGTGACGCAGGCCTTCGGCTGGCGGTGGATCTTCCTGCTGAACCTGCCGGTCAGCGTGCTCGCGGTGGCGCTGACGCTGCGCGTGGTGGCCGAGTCGCGCGACCCGGCGGCGCGCCGGATCGACGTGCCGGGGGTCGCGCTGTTCGCCGCGGCCGCCGGCGCGGTGACCTACGCGCTGACGCGGGCGGGGGACGCGGGCTGGACCTCCGCCGCGACGCTCGGGTGGCTCGCCGTGGGGGCCGCCGCGCTGGCGGCGTTCGCGGCCGTCGAGCTGCGCTCGCCGCACCCGCTCCTGGACCTGCGGCTGTTCCGCGCGCCGGGCTTCACCGGGATCATGATCGCCTCCCTGGCGATGTCGGGGACGGCGTTCGGGTACCTGCTCTACACCTCGCTGTGGCTGCAGTCGGTGGCCGGGCTGAGCGCGACCGGCGCCGGGCTCGCGATCCTGCCGATGAGCGGGACGGCGTTCGCCGCGTCCTGGCTGACCGGGCGGTTCCTGCACGCGGTCCCGCCGCGGCTGACCGTCGGCGTCGGGCTGCTCCTCGTCGGCGCCGGGACGCTGGGCCAGTCGGTGCTCGACGCCGGGTCGGGCTGGGCCGCGCTCGTTCCCGGGTTCGCGCTCACCGGCGCGGGCGTCGGGATCGCGCTCCCGAACGTCACGGCGGCGGCGACGGCCGCGGTGCCGCCCGAGCGGGTCGGGAGCGCGGCCGGGGCGGTCAGCGCGCTGCGGCAGCTCGGCTTCGCCCTGGGGATCGCGGTGCTCGGCAGCGTCTTCCACGCCGCGCTGGAACGTTCCCTCGACGGCGCGGTCCCGGACCCGTCCGGCGCCGCCCGGGCGATCTCCGGCGGGCACGCCGCGCAGGCGCCCGCCGCTGCCGTCGCGTCGGCCTTCGCCTCCGCGCTCGACGCCGCCACGGCGACGGCCGGGGTGATCGCGATCGCCGCCGGACTCGCGGTGCTCGTCCTGGCGCGCCCGCCGTCCCCGCCGCGGCGGCCGGTGAGGCGACCGCGTCCGCGCGGTGACCGGCGCGCACTCCGGTGATCACGGGGCGCGATGATCCAATATGGTGGCGTCACACCCCCCGCCCCCCATGCTCCAGGAGTCAGCTCCCATGCCGGAAGCCGAGCCGCTGGCACCAGACGACCCGCAGGTCGTAGGCCCCTACCGGCCGGCAGGCCGGCTCGGCATGGGCGGCCAGGGCGTGGTCTACCTCGCGCACGACGCCGCCGGGACGCCCGTCGCGGTGAAGGTGCTGCGGGCCGAGATCGCGGCCGAGCCGCGGGTCCGCGAGCGGTTCACCAAGGAGATCGCGAACGCGCGCCGCGTCGACCCGTTCTGCATCGCCCAGGTCCTGGACGCCTCCCTGGACGGGCCGCGCCCCTACATCGTCACCGAGTACGTCGAGGGCCCGTCGCTCCAGCAGGCCGGGCGGCGGGACGGCGCGGCCCTGCGGCGGCTCGCCGTCGCGACCGCGACCGCGCTCGCGGCGATCCACGAGGCCGGCGTCGTGCACCGCGACTTCAAGCCGTCCAACGTCCTGCTCGGCCCGGACGGCCCGCGGGTCATCGACTTCGGCATCGCGCGCGACACCGAGGCCCCGCTCACGCTGACGAGCAGCATCATCGGCACCCCCGCCTACATGGCGCCCGAGCAGTTCGCCGGGGAGGCGGCCGGCCCGCCGGTGGACGTGTTCGCCTGGGGCTCGGTGATCGCGTTCGCCGCCACCGGGCGGCCGCCGTTCGGCGCGGACACCTTCCCGGCCATCATGCACCGCGTCCTGCAGCGCGAGCCCGACCTCGGTGAACTGCCCGAGCCGCTGCGCGCGACCGTCGCCGCCTGCCTGGCGAAGGACCCGGCGCGGCGGCCGACGATGCGGACCGTCCTGCTGCGGCTGCTCGGCGCGCCGGCCGAGGAGACCGCGCCGTCCGCGCCGCCGCCACCGCCCGTCCCGCAGGCGCCCGCACCGCCCATGCCCACGCCGCCCATGCCCACGCCGCCCGTGCCC
>NZ_WBMR01000164.1 GCF_008923365.1 Actinomadura montaniterrae | reverse complement strand
GGTGGCGCCGAGGAACGCCATCGCGCCGAACCCGGTGCCGCCCGCCGCGCCCGCGCCCGGGCGGTCCGCCGCGTACGCGCCGAGGTCGCGGCGGGCGGTCTCGTCCAGCCGGGCGAGGCCGCGCTCCAGGGCCCGGACGTCCGCCGCGGACGCGCCCTTCTGCGGGGCGAAGACCGCGGCGGCACCGTCCGGGCCGAGGAGGCGGTTGTCGACGTCGCTCGCCACGACGACCGTGACGCCGCGCAGCCGGGACGGCAGGCCGCCCGGGTCGATGGAGGCGAGCGACCGCAGCGCCCCGCCGCCGGGCGGCAGCGGCTCGCCGGCCGCGTCGAGGAACCGGGCGCCGAGCGCGGCGGCCATCCCGGTGCCGCCGTCGGTG
The DNA here is from genome assembly GCF_008923365.1 of Actinomadura montaniterrae. Taxonomy (GTDB): domain Bacteria; phylum Actinomycetota; class Actinomycetes; order Streptosporangiales; family Streptosporangiaceae; genus Spirillospora; species Spirillospora montaniterrae. Next base: position 20,638 of record NZ_WBMR01000164.1, on the reverse strand, counting down.
CAGGCACTGCCGCCGAGGCCGAGGACGATCCGGGTCGCGCCGCGCTCGATCGCCGCCGCGATCAGCTCGCCGGTCCCCCGGCTGGACGCCTCCAGCGGCGCGGGCGTCCCGCCGGGCAGCCGCCGCAGCCCGGACGCCTCCGCCAGCTCGACCACCGCGGTCCCGTCGCGGACGGCGTAGGACGCTGCGACCGGCCGCCCGGTCGGCCCGGACACCTCGGTCCTGACCTCGGTGAACCCGCAGGCGACGGCCGCCTCGACGGTGCCGTCCCCGCCGTCGGCGACGGGCAGCGGGACGAGGGGCACGTGCGGGACCGCCCGGGCGAGCCCCGCGGCGACGTGCCCGGCGACCTCGGCGGCGGTCAGCGAGCCCTTGAACTTGTCGGGCGCGATCAGCACGTGACCCCGCACGCGCGCCTCCTTTCCGGGTTCCGGGACGGGACTACGGGACGGGTTCGTACTCGCGGACGTCGTCGATCCGCACGCCGTTGGCCGTGTCGGCCTCCCGCTCGATCATGATCTCGACCAGCACGGGCCGCGACGTGCGGGCGGCCTCCTTGCGCGCCCACTCCAGCGCGGGCCGGATGTCGCCGGGCTCCAGCACCCGGCGGCCGGCGCAGCCGTACGCCTCCATGATCTTGACATTGTCGGTGCCGTGCTCGTCGTAGCGGATGTCGACCTCGTAGTTCATGGCGTAGCCGCCGTGGTCCTCCGCCATCCTGATCAGCCCGAGGTACTCGTTGTTCAGCATGATCAGCACGAACGGGACGTCGTACTGCGCGGCCACCGCCAGTTCCTCCACAAGGAACTGGAACGAGTAGTCGCCGACGATCCCGACGACCTCGGCGTCCGGCTCGGTGCGGGCCAGGGCCGTCTTCACGCCGATCGCGGCGGGGATCTCCCAGCCGAGCGGCCCGGCCTGCCCGCACACCTGGTAGTGCCGGGGCTTCGCCGCCTTCTGGTGCTGGCCGCCCCAGATCTGGTACAGCCCGATCGCGGTGACGAAGTAGGTGTCCGGCCCGTAGAACTCGTTGATCTCCTTGTAGACGCGGGGCGCCTTGACCGGGACGTCGTCGAAGTCCTCGCGCCTGGTCAGCGTCGCCTTCAGCTCCTGGATCCGCGCGACCCACTCCCCCGCGCGACGGCCCGCGCCGCGCTCGCGCGCGAGGTCGATGATCGCCCGCAGGAACAGCTTCGTGTCGGACACGATCCCGAGGTCCGGGCCGAACACCTTCCCGATCTGGGTGGGCTCGATGTCGACGTGGATGAACGTCCGGCCCGCACGGTAGACGTCGAGCTGCCCGGTGTGCCGGTCGCCGAACCGGGCGCCGAGCGCCAGGACCAGGTCCGATTCGAGGAACGAGGCGTTGCCGTACCGCTGCGACGTCTGCACGCCGGTCATCCCGGCGTAGAGCGGATGGTCCTCGTCCATCGCGCCCTTGCCCATCAGCGTCGCCTGGACGGGGATCTGCAGCAGCTCGGCCAGCTCCACCAGCTCGGCGTGCGCCTCCGCGAGGATCACGCCGCCGCCCGCGAGGATCAGCGGCCGCTCCGCCGCGAGCAGCAGGTCGAGGGCCTTCTCGACGCGCGGCCGGTGCGGTTCGGCCTTCGCGACCGGCAGCGGCGCGTCGATCGAGGCGTCCCACTCGATCAGCTGCTTCTGCACGTCGATCGGCAGGTCGATCAGGACGGGCCCGGGCCGGCCGCTGCGCGCGATCCGGAACGCCTCCCGGAAGATCCACGGCGCCTGCGCCGCCTCCTTCACCTGCACCGCCCACTTCGTGACGGGCTCGGCGATCGACACGATGTCGACGGCCTGGAACGCCTCCTGGTGCAGCTTGTCCGACGCCGCCTGCCCGGTGACGCACAGGATCGGGACGGAGTCGGCGTGCGCGGTGTACAGACCGGTGATCATGTTGGTGCCGGCCGGCCCGGAGGTGCCGACCGCGACGCCGACGCCGCCGGTCGTGCGCGACCAGCCGTCGGCCATGTGCGCCGCGCCCTCCTCGTGCCGGACGATCAGGTGCGCGATCCCGCCGTCCTCCTCCATCGCCTTGTACAGCGGCAGGATCGCGGCGCCGGGGCAGCCGTAGACGACGTCCACGCCCTCGGACTTCAGGACCTCGACCACCGCCCGCATGACGGGCATCTTCGCCATGATGCTTCTCCTTCGGTTCCGGGTGGTCAGGCGGCCGTGCGGCCGGACAGGTCCTCGACGACCTTCAGCAGCGCGGAGTGGTCGAGGGAGCCGTAGCCGCGGGCGCGGGCGGCGGCGATGAGCTGGGCGACCATGCCCGTCATCGGCAGCGACACCCCGGCGGAGCGGGCGGCGGCGGTCGCGATCCCCATGTCCTTGTGGTGCAGGTCGATGCGGAAGCCGGGGGCGAACTCGCGGTCCAGCATCGATTCCCGCTTGAGGTCGAGGATGCGGCTCGCGGCGAGCCCGCCGGCGATCACGTCGATCCCGGCGCGGGCGTCCACCCCGGCCGCCTCCATCAGCACGATCGCCTCGGCGACCAGCGCGTACGTGCCGCCGACGATCAGCTGGTTGGCGGCCTTGACGTACTGGCCCGCGCCGCTGCCGCCGACCCGCGCGACGGTCCTGCCGACCGCCTCGAAGACCGGCGCGGCGGCGGCGACGTCCGCCTCGTCCCCGCCGACCATGATCGACAGAACGGCGTCCTGCGCGCCCTTCTCACCGCCGCTGACCGGCGCGTCCAGCACCCGCAGCCCGCGCTCCCGCCCCGCCTCGGCGACCCTGATCGACGTCTCCGGCCGGATGGTGGAGAAGTCGATGCACAGCGTGCCGGGCGCGGCGTTCTCCAGGACGCCGTCCGGGCCGAAGTACACGGCCTCGACGTGCTCGTCCTGCGGCAGCATCGTGACGACGACCTCCGCGCCCGCGACCGCGGCCGGGACCCCGGACGCCGCCTCTCCGCCGGCCGCGACCAGCGCGTCCACGCCCTTCGGTGCGACGTCGTAGCCGGTGACGTCGTGGCCCGCGCGGACCAGGTGGGCCGCCATCGGCGCGCCCATGATGCCGAGCCCGATGAATCCGATCTTGCTCATGTGCGGTGGTTCTCCATCCATGCGAAGTCCGGCCGCGGGTCCGCGTACTCCAGGGCGATCCGGCCGCGGTAGCCGATCTCGTCGAGGAGCGCGAACAGCGCGCCGAAGTCGATGCCGCCGGTGCCGGGACGGCCGCGGCCGGGCGCGTCGGCGATCTGCACGTGGCCGATGTCGGCGGCGTGCTCGCGCGCGGCCTTCTCCACGTCGTCGCCGTTGCTGACCAGGTGAAAGGTGTCGAACAGGAGCTTGACGTTCGCGGCGCCGGCCGCGCGGGCCCGCTCCACGACCGCCATCGCGTCGGCGGCGGTCTCCAGCGGGTAGGCGCCGTTCAGGCCGCGCGCGAGCGGCTCGATGAGCAGCGTCCCGCCGAACGCGCCGACCTTGCGGGCCGCGAAGGCGAGGTTCCGCACGGCGACCCGGTCCTGCTCGGACGCGGCGACGCCGCCGAGGCGCTGCCCGTAGAGCGCGTTGAACGCCCGGACGCCCGTCCGCTCGGCGATGCGGACGGTGACGTCCACGCTCGCGCGGAACTCGGCGGCGCGCGCCGGGTCCGACAGCACGCCCCGCTCGCCCGCCGGCATGTCGCCCGCGTACAGGTTCAGGCCGATGAGCCGGACGCCCGCGTCCTCGATCGCCTGGCAGAACGCGTCCTCCTCGGACGCGGACGGCACCGGCACGCCCGGCCACGGCCACCAGAACTCGACGGCGTCGAACCCGGCGTCCTTCGCTGCGGCGGGCCGCTCCAGCAGCGGCAGGTCGGTGAACAGGATCGAGCAGTTGACGGCCCATTCGCGGCTCGCGTTCATGCGTCCTCCTTGTGGGGGGGCGACCCCCCACGCCCCCCGGCAACCCCGCCGCATGCCCTCGCTTCGCTCGGTCATGCGGCTTCCTTCGAACGTTGGTAGCTCTGCCAGCTGCCATGTTCGGTGATGTCGGTCAGCCCGGCATAGGAGGTGTACGGCCGGCGCAGCAGCATGGCGAGCGCCGACGACCCGTCGTCCAGCTCGATCACGCCGAGCTCCAGCTCGGGCGGCTCGGCGGGCAGCAGCCGGTCGCGCAGCACGCCGAGGGTCACCTCGTACACCTCGCCGGCGACGCGGGCGCCGCCGTGCGCGACGGGCGCCAGCGCCGGGCAGCGGTCCCCGACCGAGTAGAAGCGGTAGCGGGGCGCGGTGCCGGCGGACGCGACGAGCGGCGCCCCGTCCAGCAGGTGATGCAGCGGTCCCCCGCGCATCGCGCCTCCGTTGAGGAATATGGGTGGCACGTCCTCTCCTCCGTTCACTGGGCCGCCGCGACGGCGGCCCGGTCGTGGTGGATCGGCCCGTTGATCTGCCCCAGGGGCAGCGCGGTGCCGTCGCGGCGCGCGGCGGTGAACTCCGCCGCGATCGCCAGCGCGGTCTCCTCGGGGGTGCGGGCCCCGAGGTCGAGCCCGATCGGGGAGCGCAGCCGCGCCAGCTCCCCGCCGGACAGCCCGGCCGCACGCAGCCGGGCGAGCCTGTCGTGATGGGTGCGCCGCGACCCCATCGCCCCGACGTAGGCGACGGGCAGCCGCAGCGCGACCTTCAGCAGCGGGACGTCGAACTTCGCGTCGTGCGTCAGCACGCACACGACCGTCCGGCCGTCGAGCGCGCCGCGTTCCGCCTCGGCGGCGAGGTAGCGGTGCGGCCAGTCGACGACCACCTCGTCGGCGCCGGGGAAGCGGGCCGGGGTGGCGAAGACGGGCCGCGCGTCGCAGACCGTCACGCGGTAGCCGAGGACGCTTCCCTGCCGCGCGAGCGCCGCCGCGTGGTCGATCGCGCCGAAGACGAGCAGCCGCGGCGGCGGCGCGTAGCTGTGGACGAACGCCTCGGCGTCGTCGCGGCACCGCACGGAGATCATGCCGGTCTTGCCGGCGTCGAGCATGGCGCGGGCCTCGGCGACGACCGCGGCGTCGACGTCGGCGCGTCCGGTGGTGCCGGTGTGGTGGGACGGGTGGACGGCCAGGACGCCCGACCCGTCCACCATGTGGGCGAACGCCACCGGGGCGTCACGCGTGAGCGCCGACGCGGGGACCGGCCCCGGCGACACGAGCACCTCGACCGTCCCGCCGCAGGTCAGGCCGACGGCGAACGCGTCGTCGTCGCTGTACCCGAACGTCTCGCGGACGGTCTCGCCGGTGTCGAGGGCCGCGCGGCACAGCTCGTACACCGCGCTCTCGACACAGCCGCCGGACACGCTCCCGACGGCCTCCCCATCGGCGGACACGGCCATCGCCGCGCCCGGCGCGCGCGGCGCGCTGCCGCGGACGGACACCACGACGGCGACGGCGTACCGCACGCCTTCGTCGTTCCAGGCGGCGAGCCGGTCGGCGATCTCACGCATGGACGGTCCTCATCTCTCCCCGGGCCTCACTTGATCCCGAGGGCTTCCTCGATCGGATGCAGGGCGAAGTAGGCGACGAAGACCAGCGACAGCGGGTACAGCAGCCAGTGGATCTCCGCGAACTTGCCGCGCGCGACCTTGAGCAGGGTGTAGGCGAGCACGCCGGCGGCGACGCCGACCGTGATCGAGTACGTGAACGGCATCAGCACGATCGTCAGGAACGCCGGGATCGCGATCTCCATGTCGGCCCAGTCGATCTTGCGGGAGTGCGACATCATCAGCGCGCCGACGACGACGAGCGCGGGCGCGGCGGCGCCGACCGGGACGACCCCGGCGAGCGGCGTCAGGAAGATCAGCGCGGTGAGCAGCAGGCCGGTGACGACGCTGGCGAGGCCGGTGCGGGCGCCCTCGGCGACGCCCGCCGCCGACTCCACGACCGCGGTGTTCGCCGAGCCGTTGACGCCGCCGCCGACGATCGCGCCGAAGCCGTCCACGGTGAGGATGCGGCTGAGGCCGGGCAGCCTGCCGTTCTCGTCGGTCATCCCGGCCTCCTCGCAGACGCCGAGGATCGTCCCCATCGCGTCGAAGAACCCGGACAGGACGAGCGTGAACAGCACGACGGTCGCGGTGACGACGCCGGCCCGGCCGAACCCGCCGAACAGGTCGACCTTGAACATCAGCCCGAAGTCGGGCGTCGCGACGACCGAGTGCGGCAGCTTCGGCTCGACCGCGCCCCACGACTTCGGGTCCACCTTCGCGACCTTGTCGACGATGACGGCGAACACGGTCGCGGCGACGATCCCGATCAGGATCGCGCCGGGCACCTTGCGGATGAACAGCACGAGCGTCAGCACCAGGCCGGCGCAGAACACCAGCACCGGCCAGCCGACGAGCTGCCCGAACACGCCGAGCTGGACGGGCGTGGACGCGGTGCCGTGGTGGCCGACGAACCCGGCGTCCACCAGGCCGATCAGCGCGATGAACGCGCCGATGCCGACACCGATCGCCTGCTTGATCGCCAGCGGGATCGCGTCCATGATCAGCTGCCGGATCCCGGTGACCGCGAACAGCACGATCACCACGCCCTCCAGCACGACCAGGCCCATCGCCTGCGGCCACGTCATGTGCGGCGCGGCCTGGAACACCACGATCGGCGTCACGCCGAGCCCGGCCGCCATCGCCAGCGGCGCGTTACCGACCAGGCCCATCAGCAGCGTGGTCAGCCCGGCCGACAGCGCGACCATCGTGGTGAGCTGCGCGGGGTCCAGGGTGGCGCCGGTGACGTCCTTCGCGTCACCGATGATCAGCGGGATGAGGATGACCAGGTAGGCCATCGCGACGAAGGTGGTGAGCCCGCCGCGCACCTCGCGGGCGACGGTGGTGCCCCGCCCGCGCAGGTCGAAGAACCGGTCGAGCGCGGAACGGTCGGGGGTGGACGGCTTCTCCGGAAGCCTCTCCTGGGTCTCGGTCACGGTTCGTGCCCTCCTCTAGGGCGCGATCGGCCGCCGGCGCGGCCCCATTGGGCCGTCCGTGCTGGTCGATCAGGGTGCGGTTGTGGGGTGGATGCCCGCGCCGTCCCCCGAGACGGGGCGCGGGCCGCCCCTGTTGATCAATCGCTGGCCGGAGACTCCCTGATGATGTGCTCCGGTCGAACCGGCACTCGGGTGAGCGCTCTGCCCGTGGAGTCGCGGATGGCGGCGACGATCGCGGGCGTGGAGGAGAGCGTGGGTGGCTCTCCGGCGCCGCGGAGCCCGTATGGGGCGTCCGGGTCGGGATTCTCGAGGATGTCGAGCCGCATCGGCGGCATGTCGAGGATGGTCGGGATGAGGTAGTCGGTGAAGGACGGGTTGCGGACGAGGCCGCCGGACACGACGATCTCCTCCATCACGGCGAGGCCGAGGCCCTGCGCGGAGCCGCCGTGGATCTGGCCCTCCAGCGACAGCCGGTTGAGGATCTTCCCGACGTCCTGGACGGCGGCCATCTCGACCACCTTGACCAGGCCGAGGTCCACGTCCACGTCGACGACGGCGCGGTGTACGCACAGGGCGAGCTGGGTGTGGGTGACGCCCTGGCCGGTGGCGGGGTCCATGCCGGTGGTGGGCCGGTGGTGGAACTCGCGGGTCTCCTCGATGGCATCGTCGCCGAGGACGTCCTCGATGCTGCCGAGCACCCCGGCGGCCCGGGAGACGATCTTCCCGCCGATCGCGGAGAGGTCGTCGTGGCCGTAGCGGCGGGCGGCGCGGGCGAGCAGCTCGGCGCGGACGGCCTCGCAGGCGGTCTTGACGGCGCCGCCGGACATGTACGACTGGCGGGACGCGCTGGACGAGCCGGCGTCGCCGACCCTGTTGTCCGCCGGGGCGATGGTGACCTTCTGGACGCCCAGCTCCGTCCGCGCGACCTGCGCCTGGACGGTGACGAGCCCCTGCCCGACCTCGGCGGCGGCGGTGTGCACGAGCGCGGTCGGCTCGCCGCCGATGACCTCCAGCCGGACGCGGGCCGTGGAGAAGTCGTCGAAGCCCTCGGAGAAGCAGATGTTCTTGATCCCGACGCCGTAGCCGACACCGCGCACGACGCCCTCGCCGTGCGTGGTCTGGGACGCGCCGCCCGGCAGGTTCCGGATATCGGACGCATCGCACGCAGGAGGCATCGGCATGGCCTCCAGCCGCGTCAGCATCTCCGCGAGCGGCGCCGGCGACTCGATGACCTGGCCGGTCGCGAGCTTCGAGCCCTGCGAGACGGCGTTGCGGCGGCGGATCTCGACCGGGCTCAGCCCGCAGGCGGCGCCGAGCTTGTCCATCATCGACTCGTAGGCGAAGCACGCCTGCACCGCGCCGAACCCGCGCATCGCGCCGCACGGCGGGTTGTTCGTGTACACCCCGTACGCGTCGATCTTGATGTTGGGGATCTCGTACGGGCCGACGCCGAGCGACGCGGCGTTGCCGGTGACGTTCCGGGTGGACGAGGTGTACGCGCCGCCGTCCAGGATGATCTCCACGTCGGCGTAGACGAGCTTCCCGTCCGCCGTGGCGCCGTACTCGTACCGCATGAACGCGGGGTGCCGGTGGACGTGCCCGAAGAACGACTCGTACCGGTTGTACGACATCTTCACCGGCTTGCCGGTGTGCAGGGCGAGCATCGCGGCGTGGATCTGCACGGAGAGGTCCTCGCGGCCGCCGAACGCGCCGCCGACGCCGGCGAGGGTCATGTGCACCTGCGACTCGTCCAGTCCGAGGCACGGCGCGATCTGCGACAGGTCGTTGTGCATCCACTGCGTGGAGACGTACAGGTCGACGCCGCCGTCCTCGGACGGGATCGCCAGGCCGGCCTCCGGCCCGAGGAACGCCTGGTCCTGGATGCCGACCTCGAACTCCTCCGCCACGACGACCTCGGCCAGAGCGCGCGCGGCGTCCACGTCCCCGACGCGGACCGGCTGGTGCCGGGTGATGCCGCCGAGCGGCTGCACCTTCAGCCGCTCCGGGTCCGCGATCACGGCGCGCGGGTCGGTGATCGGCTCCAGCACCTCGTAGTCGACGGCGATGCGCTCCATGGCGCGCCGCGCGATCTCCGGGTGGTCGGCGGCGACGACCGCGATCGGCTCGCCCTGGTGCCGGACCTCCCCGATCGCGAGGACGGGCTGGTCCTCGGTGTGGTCCTCGCCGTACACCTTCTTGCCGGGGACGTCCTCGTGGGTGAGGACGGCGTGCACGCCCGGCGTCGCCAGCGCGGGCCCGATGTCGATCGAGCGGATGCGGGCGCGGGGGTGCGGGCTGCGCAGCGTCGCGCCCCACAGCATCCCGTCCATCCACAGGTCGGACGCGTACGCGAACTCGCCGGCGACCTTCAGCGTCCCGTCGGGACGCAGCGGGCTGTCGCCGACGCCGCCGATGCCGGGCGCGACCACATGACCAGGGCTTTTCACAGGGGTCGCCATCTACAGGACCTCCTCGGCGAGTCGCATGAGGCGCCGGTGCGCGTCGGCGCCGCGCCGCCCGACCACGTCCTGCGGGACGGAGACGAGCGTGTCGGCGGCGACGATCGTCCGGCCGCCGACGAGCAGCCGCTCCAGCGGCGGCGTGCCGCCGAACGCGAACGCGACCACCGGGTCGTCGACGGCGGCGTGGAAGCCGTCGACCCGCCACAGCGCGACGTCGGCGAGCTTGCCGGGTTCGAGGGTGCCGATCTCGTCCTCGCGGCCGAGGCAGCGGGCGCCGCCTAGGGTCGCCATCTCCAGGGCCTGCCGGGCGGTCAGCGCGGTCGGCCCGTAGCGGGCGCGCTGCATGTAGACCGCCTGCCGGATCTCCCCGGCGAGCGGGACGAACTCCGCCGACGCCGACCCGTCCACGCCCATCCCGACCGTCGCGCCCGCCTCCAGCAGATGCGAGACGCGGGCGATGCCGGCGCCGAGGCGGGCGTTGGAGCTCGGGCAGTGCGCGGTGCCGGTTCCCGTCTCGGCGAGCCGCTTGATGTCGGTGTCGTGCAGGTGGACGCAGTGCGCGAGCCACACGTCCGGGCCGAGCCAGCCGATCGAGTCCATGTACTCGGTCGGGGTCATCCCGAACTGCTCGTTGGTGTGCTCCTCCTCGTCGAGGGTCTCGGCGAGGTGGGTGTGCAGCCGGACGCCCTTGTCGCGCGCCAGCTCCGCCGACCGGACGAGCAGGTCGCGGGTGACGGAGAACGGGGAGCACGGCGCGACCGAGACGCGCAGCATCGAGCCGAACGAGGCGTCGTGGTAGCGGTCGATGGCCGCCGCGGTCTCGGCGAGGATCGTGTCGAGGTCCTCGACGACCTCGTCCGGCGGGAGGCCGCCCTGCGACTCGCCGCGGTCCATCGACCCGCGGCACGGCTGGAACCGGATGCCGAGCTCCGCCGCCGCCGCGATCTCGGCGGCGAACAGGTCGCCGCGCCCGCGCGGGAACAGGTAGTGGTGGTCGGACGAGGTGGTGCAGCCGGACTTGGCGAGCCACCCGAGCCCCGCGCTCGCCGCGCCCGCGACGACCTCGGCGTCCATCTTCGACCACGGCTTGTACAGGGTGGTGAGCCACTCGAACAGCGTGTTGTCGGTGGCCAGGCCCTGGCTCGCCCACTGGTACAGGTGGTGGTGCGCGTTGACCAGGCCGGGGGTGGCGAGGCAGCCGGTCCCGTCGATCCGGTCGGCGCCGGCGATCTCGGGGGCCGGGCCGGCGCCGACGGCGGTGATCCGGTCGCCCTCGATCACGAGGTGGCCGCCGGGGTGCTCGTCCCCGGACACGGTCACGACGTGCGCGTTCTCGATGATGGTCGTCACGGGTGTGCAGCCTTTCGCCGGGCCGCCAGCCGCACCGCGTCGAGGATCTTCTCGTAGCCGGTGCAGCGGCACAGGTTGCCGGCCAGCGCCTCGCGGATCTCGGCGTCGGACGGCGCGGGGTTGCGTTCGATCAGGTCGTGGGACTGGACGATCAGGCCGGGCGTGCAGAACCCGCACTGGACGGCGCCCGCCTCCACGAACGCCTGCTGGACGGGGTCGAGCCGCTCGTCGCCGGGCTGCCCCTCGGCGAGGCCCTCGACGGTGCGGACCTCGCGTCCCTCCGCCTGGCCCGCCGCGACGAGGCACGCGCAGGCCGGGACCCCGTCGAGGTAGACCGTGCAGGAACCGCATTCCCCCTGCTCGCAGGCGTTCTTCGAGCCGGGGAGGCCCATCCGCTCCCGCAGCATGTAGAGCAGGCTCTCGCCCTCCCACACATCGTCGACGGTCTCCTCCGAGCCGTTGACGGTGACGTTCACGCGCATCAGGAAGCCTCCCTTCGCTCGGCGCGGTGGTCGTTCCAGGCCCAGGTCAGCGTGCGGCGCGCCATCACCGCCAGGGCGTGCTTGCGGTAGTCGGCGGTGCCGCGCACGTCGTCGATCGGCGCGGCGGCCTCGCGGACCAGCTCGCCGAACCGCTGCGCCGCCGCGTCGGAGAGCGGGCCGCGGCCGTCCCAGTCGAGTTCGGTCGAGATGAACTCCTCGGCGGCGGTCGCGCGGCGCGGCGTCGGCGCGGCGGAGCCGACGCCCGTGCCGACGCGGCGCTCCTCCGGATGCAGCGCGACCGCAAACGAGCAGACGGCGATCACCATCGCGTTCCGCGTGCCGATCTTGGAGAAGTACTGCGGGCCGGGCGCCGGAGCGGTCCAGACCGCGCGGATCAGCTCGTCCGGCTCCAGCGCGTTCCGCTTCACGCCCAGGTAGAACTCCGTCGCCGGGATCATCCGGACGCCGCGGTCCGCCGACTCCACCTCGATCACCGCGTCCCCCGCCAGCAGCGGCGGATGGCTGTCGCCGGCGGGCGACGCGGCGCCGAGGTTGCCGCCGATCGAGCCGCGGTTGCGGATCTGCGGGGAGCCGACCGTCCGGGACGCCTGCGCGAGGCCCGGCAGCCGGTCCCCCAGCTCGCCGATCACCCGCACGTACGGGACGCCGGCGCCGATCCGCAGGCGGCCGTCCGCCTCCTCCCACTCCGTCAGCTCGCGGACCCGGTTCAGGTCCAGCAGCGCCGCCGGCCGGTGCACGTCGAAGTTGATCTCCACCATGACGTCGGTGCCGCCCTGGATCGGCAGCGCCGCCGGCGTCTCGCGCTTCGCGGCCAGGGCGTCCGCCCAGGTCGCCGGGCGCAGAAAGTCCATGTCGCCGCCTCCTTCAGTTCCAGGCGGACGGTGCGTCCGGGGCGTCGTCGGTGAGCACGGTGCCCTCGATCAGCCCGTACGGGCGGTCCGCCGCGAAGTAGACCTCGTTGTCGTTGTCCATTCCGAACGGCTCCAGATCGACGAGGAAATGGTGCTTGTTCGGCATCGACATCCGCACCTCGCACAGTTCCGGGCGTTCCTCCAGCGCCCGGCGTCCCATCGCATAGAGCGTCTGCTGGAGCGACAGGCTGTGCGTCGTGGCGAATGCGTCGAGGAGGGCATTGCGCGCTGCGGCATATGACTCGTCCCATTTCGAGTCGGTGCCGCGGTGCCGCCATTGCGCCGTTACCGCCGTGGCCAGGATCCGGTCGTTGGTCGGTTCGAGCGTCGTGAACTCGTCCTCCACGAACCCGTGGAACTCGCTGCCGGTCGAGTTCAGGACGGTCAGGTCCTTGAGGCCGGAGACCACCGACTCGGCGCCGCCGGAGCCGTCGCTGTGGACCACCGCCGTCCGCACCTCCGTGCCGCCTTTGACGAACGAGTGCGGGCCGGTGATGCGGTCCCACGCGTACTCCTCGAGCTGCACGCGGGCGTGGTGAATCGTCGGCTGCGAGTCCACGAAATGCCGCGCCAGCAGCAGCCCGAACTCCTCCAGCTCCCCGATCCCGTACTTCTTCGCGAACGCGAACACGGTGTTCTTCTGCGTGTCCGTCGTCAGCACGGCGGCGTTGTCACCGGTCAGATGCACCTCGTCCATGTCACCGGACAGGAACACCCCGACGTTCAGGTCCCGGATGCGGTGCGTCCCGCCGTCCCTCGTCACGCGGACGACACGGACCTCCGCCTTCCCGTAGCGGTTGGGGCCGAGAACGATGGCCATCGGGTTAGCTCCCTCGGTAGGTCGAGTAGGCGAACGGGCTCAGCAGCAACGGGACGTGGTAGTGCCGCCCGGCGTCGTCGATCGTGAACGCGACGGTGACCTCCGGGTAGAAGTCGGACAGGCCGGCGGTGTCGAACACCAGCCGGTGCACCCCGGTGCCCGGCTCGGCGCCCCACTCCTTGATCCGGCCGTCGGCGTCGGTGCGGGCCTCGGCGACCGCCGTCCAAGTCCCGTCCCGCTCCCGCCGGTCGAGCCGGACCGCGACGCCCGCCGCCGGCAGGCCCTTCGCGGCGTCCAGCACGTGCGTGGACAGGCTCATCGCTCCCCCTCGGTGCCCGGCGCGGCGGCGAGCTTCGCCAGCCGCAGGTCGACGATCTTCGCCAGCTCGGTCCGGACGGCCGCCCGCTCCGCCTCGGCGCCGTGGCCGAGGCGTTCGCGCAGCGCGGAGAGCATCTCGGCGGCGCTGAGGCCGGTCGCGCAGATCAGGAAGACGTGCCCGAACCGCTCCTCGTAGGCCCGGTTGCCCTCCACCAGCGCCGTCCGCAGCTCCACCGCCGCCGCGTCCATCCCGGACTGCTCGCTCCGCGACCACGCCGCCTCCCGGCCCGCGTCCTTGATCCGCTCGCCGATGCGGGGGTGCGCGGCGAGCGCCTCCTCCACATCCGCCCAGTCCAGGCCCGCGAGCGCCGCCGCCGACGCGGCCCGCAGCTCCGCGAGATCCGCGTAGGGCCGTCCGGCCGCGACCTCGGCCGCCCAGCGGCGGGACGCGCAGCACGCCAGCAGCCCGCCCTCCGTGACGTCGAGCCGTTCCCTCACCGGCACCTCCCTGTCTCCGTCATTGCCGCCAGTAGATACGGCAACCGGGCGCCGGGTGAAGGGACAGGACGTCCGAACTGTGACCCTGCTCACGCCGGTGTTTTCGTGCGTTGCTCCAATCGCGCGCGCGAGCCGTTGACACCCGGCCCGGTGAGCGGTGAGTTAACTGGTTCTATGAAGCTGCGCGCGCTGCTCGACATGCCGGAGCTGCGGCTCGAGGTGGTCACCGGCGACGACCTGCTCGACCGGGCGATCACCTGGGTGGTCACCACCGACCTGCTGGACCCCGGGCGGTACCTCGGCGGCCGGGAGCTGGTGCTGACCGGCCTGGTCTGGCGGTCCGAACCCGCCGACTCCGAGGTGTTCGTCCGCGCGCTCGCCCAGGCCGGGGTGTCCGCGCTGGCCGCCTGGGACCTCGCCACCGGCACCATCCCCGGCGACCTCGTCGACGCCTGCCGCCGGCACCGGATCCCGCTGTTCAAGGTCCCCGAGGACGTCGCGTTCGCGACCGTCACCGAGGAGGTCGTCCGGCACCTGTCCGGGGCGCGCGCCGCCGACCTCACCGCCGTCCTCGACCGGCACCGCCGGCTCGTCGCCGGGATGAGCGAGGGCGCCGGCCTCGGCGCCGTCCTCGACCTCGTCGGCCGCGACCTCGGCATGCGCTGCTGGGTGCTGACCGCCACCGGACGCGTCGTCGCCGGCCCGCCCGGCCCCCCCGACGGCGCCGCGCTCGCCCGCGCCTTCCTCACCGCGCCGCGGCTCCCGCACCACGCCGCCGCCCCCGGCGTGTCGATCTTCCCCGTCGCGGAGGACACCACCTCCCGCGTCGCGGACTGGTTCGTCGCCTGCGAGGGCGACCACGCCGACTGGCCCGCCGAGCGCCGCGCCCTCACCACCGAGCTCGCCGCGATCGCCGCGCTGGAGCGGGCCCGGCTGGACGACCGGCTCAGCGTCGAGGGGCGGCTCGCGCAGGAGCTCGTCCGGCTGGTGGTGTCCGCCGCGGCCGCCGACGAGATCGTCCCGCGGCTGGAGCTCGCCGGGCTCGACCCGCACGCCTCCTACGTCGCGGTCGCCGCCGCCGGGCGCGGAACGCTGCGGCCCGGAGAGCTGCGGTCCGTTATCGGCGAGGTCATGCCCGTGCCGCGCCCCGTCGTCGGGCTGCTGGACGACGAGGCCGTCGCGCTCGTCCCCGTTCCCTTCGCCGGCGAGGGCGCGCCGGACGTCGCCGCCTCGGTCCAGACCGCGCTCGACGCGCTGGCACCCGGGCTGGCCGGTGCCGGAATCACGGTCGGGGTCAGCGACGTCGTCGGGGCCGGCGAGCTGCGCGGGGCCGTGGACGAGGCCCGCTACGCGCGCCGCCTCGCGTCCGGACGCACCGACCCCGTGTGCGTCGTCCGGCACGACGAGCTCGCCACGCACGTCCTGCTGCTCGCGACCGTGCCCGAGGACGTCCGGCAGATGTTCCAGGTGCGGCTGCTCGACCCGCTGCGGAAATACGACGAGGTCCACAAGGCCGACCTGATCCGCACCCTGGAGACGTTCCTGCAGAACTCCGGCTCGTGGACGAAGTGCGCCGAGCAGCTGCACCTGCACGTCAATTCCGTCCGGTACCGGATCCAGCGCATCCAGGACCTGACCGGCCGCGACCTGACCCGGCTGGAGGACCGCGTCGACTTCTTCCTGGCGCTCCGGCTCTCCTAGAGGCCGCGCTCCATCCAGGTGCGGTAGGCGACCTGGAGCGCGGCGCGGCGGTCGGCGTGACCGAGGACGTCCACGCTGTCCACCCATTGCTCCACCGAACCGATGCCTGTCTTCAGCCTGGCGACCTCCGGATCGCTGATGCCCGCGACGAGCCCGTCCGCGACGGCGGCGTCGATCATCCAGAAAGGGCGGTCCCAGAACGGGGTGATCGCCTTCTCCGGTGCGGGCAGCCCGCGCTCCCGCTGGGCGCGCAGGAGGATCTCGGCCGCCTCGACCAGCGCCGCCTCCCTCTCCTGCTTGCCTCCCGCTGCGACGGCCGTGTCGAGCGGGCCCGCGAGGTCTCTTGCGATCGGCAGCTCCTTGAAGGCGGTGCCGCGCCACTTGCCGTACGGCACCCACGCCCCGGACAGCGTGAACGCCAGCCGCATCAGATCCTCGGCGACCCGCGCCGCCAGGATCCGCGAACCGGTCTCGTCGCCGCGCGCCGCCGTCCGGCCGACGACCGGCAGCCATTGCGACGCGCGCCGCCACCACGCCGCCAGGACGTACCGCTCGACGTCCGGCGGGTAGCGGCGGAGCGTCGCGCGGATCCCCGCGAGGGTCGGCGTACCGTCCTCGAACACCGGCCCGGCGGTCACCTCCAGGACGCACTGGCCCACCAGGCACAGCCAGTCGAGCACCGACAGCCCGCCGGTCGGATCGACGCCCAGCCGCGACCGGCAGAACGCGCCGACGGCCGACACCTCCACCTTGTGGGACACGGACTCGTCCCAGGTCACCGGGAACCGGACCGGGTGGCCGCGGAACCGGTCGGGGAGTTCGCGTTCAAGCATCGCCGTCACGTCCGGCGCCGCGTCCGCCTGCGCGTCGTCCAGCAGCAGCGTCAACCGGCAACCCCAGTCGTGGTCGCGGCTGGTCGCGTCGTCGAACCCCAGCACGTCCGACCCCGAACCGAGCCGCGCCGCCGCATACCGCAAGCCCGGGAAGTGCGCGTCCAGCAACGGCCGCACGACATCGCCGTAGTACGCGCGGGCCAGCTCCGCGCCGCGCAGATCACCGTCCACCCGCCCACCCCAGCAGATCGGGCACCGGCCGGGCCAACCATTTCAGCGCAGCAGCGACCTGCCGGTGGGCGCCAGCCGCAGCACCCGCGGCTCCGGCACCCCGCCGGGGAGCTCCACCCGCTCCGACGCGATCACGACGATGTGGCCGTCACCCGTGCGGACGGGCAGCGCCGGGAAGTCGTTCTCCGCCTCCAGCGTCGCCAGGGCGAGCGCGTCCTCGCCGTACAGCGGAACGACCTCGTCCAGCATCGTCCCTTCGACCTCCGCGAGCCGCTCGCCGAACGACCACAGGAACGCGAAGACCAGACCGCCCGGATCCGGCGCCCCGACCGGTGGCCGCGGCCCTGGCTCGGTGATCGGACGCAGCGGCCGCAGAAGCCGCGCATCCGACGAGTCCAGCATCGTCGCGTTCGCCTGCTCCCGGTGCGCCTTCCACACCGGCCCGAAGTAGAACGCGCGCAGCGCCTCGCCGCGCCGGCTCAGATCCTCGAACGCCCGGATCCAGACGAACCTGTCCGGATCGTCCAGGTCCCGGAACTGGCCGAGCACCGTCATGCCCGCCGCCTCCTGCGGCTCCACCAGCTCCCGGTCGAACAGCTCGATCAGCTCGTCCCGCCGGCCCGGGCGCAGCCTGTACTGCCGCAACTCGATCACGTCCACGGGCCCCAGCGTCGTCGCCGCACCCGCCCGCAGACGACCCGATCCCCGGCCATTTCCCACCGAATTCCGGCCACCCCACCGCCCGGCGAGGGCATCCGTCCCCGACCAGGACGCCTGCGCCGGTCTCAGGGTGTGGGCGCCGATCTCAGGACGTGTGGCGGACCAGCGCCGGGACGAGCACGTCCCAGGTTCGGCGGGGAAGCTCATTGCCGGTGCCGGGCAGGACGACGAGCTCCGCGCCGGGGATCTCGGCGGCGAGGGCCTGGCCGTTGCCGAGCGGGAAGAACGGGTCGTCCTCGCCGTGTACCACCAGGGTCGGCGCGGTGATGGAGCCCAGCCGCTCCCGCCAGCGCGGCTTGCAGTCCATCACGGCGAACGCCGTCGCCATCAGGTCCGCGCGAAGCGCCTCCCCCGGGTCGCGGGACACGACGTCGGCACGGTCGTGGATCCGCTCGATCCCCGCCCGCGCCTCCGCCTCGTCGAACCCCGCCCCGGCGAGCCGCCGCGCGTTCCCCAGCATGAACTCGACGACCGAGGCTCGGTCGGTCCAGTCGACCGCGGGACGGTTCATGAAATGCGCCGTGACCTCGGGTGCATGCTCCGGCAGATCGGCATCGTTCGGCCCGGGCGCGGTCGGCCGCGTCGCGATCAGCGCGACGCTGGCGACGCGCTCGGGATAGTCGAGAGCCAGCAGCTGGGCGATCCAGCCGCCGGTCCCGAACCCGACGACATGCGCCGCGCCCAACCCGTGCGCGTCCAGCACCCCGGCCGCGTCCGCGACCAGATCGCGCAACGTGTAGTCGACGGCCGACCCCTCGGATCGTCCGGTGCCGCGCAGGTCGTAGCGGACGACGAACCGCCGGAGCGCCGCCAAGCGCTCGCACAGCTCGTCCGGCCAGGTGAGCATCGTGTTGCCGATGAGCAGGACGGGCACGTCGGCCGGTTCCCCGAACGTCTCCGCGCACAGCGCCACATTATTGATCTTGACGAAGGTCTCCATGGAGGTGCAGACCATCGTCACGGCCGTAACTCATCGCGATCACGTTCGCAACCGCGCCGAGCTCTACCCAAGGTGTTGGGGAGACCGTGGATAAGGGTGTTCGGACGCATTGGCGGGAGGGACGTTCGGGGGCATTGGCGGGAGGGGCGTTCGGGTGCCTCGACGAGTGGGGTGTTCGAGTGACCTCGGATAAGGGTGTTCGGGGGAAATGGCAAGAGGGGTGTTCGGGTGGTGGGGTGGCGCTTGCGTACGGGGCCGGTGATGGGGGCAGGCTCCGCCGGCCCCCCCCCCCCGGGGCCCCCCCCCCCCCCCACCCCCCTCCGTCAGGCACGAAACTCCCCAGCGTGCAACACCAAGATCGGCGAGAAGTCGCCAGGCCCGGCAGCCTTTCCCACCAAAAAATACCGGGAAGAATGTGCCTCGAACGGCCTCGAATGTCAGTCACACAGGGTACTATTTACCTATGCAATCAGTGACGGTCGAGCTTGGGGCCGCGTCCACCATGGAATTGGTGAACGCGCTCTCCGCCATCGCCACTGAACTCGCCACCAGAGACGCCCCCGAGTCGGCGGCCGCATGCCTGGAACTCACCGAAACCCTCGCGGCCGCAGCAGATATGCAGGAAAGCGCGCTGGCTGGATTCATCGGCCGAGTCGACGCCACCGGAGAACAGGCCCGCTGGGGATATCCCTCCACCCAGGCGTGGCTGCGATCCAGCCTCGGCATGCGCGACAACCGCGCCAAGGAACGCCTCACCCTCGCCCGGCAGCGGCACCGCCTTTCGCAAGTAACTGAGCGGCTGGCGGCCGGGGAACTGTCCTTCGGCTACGCAGTCACAGTGGCCGACTCGGTCGCAAGGCTCGATGACGCTGACTGCGCTCAGGCGGAGACCACCTTGCTGGAGATGGCCGACCAAGGCTTCTCCGCCGGGAAGGTCGCAGCCTTCGGGCACCGCATCCGCGACGTCATCGCCGAACGCGACGACACCGAGACCGCCCCCGACGAGGACACCAAACGCGGCTACGCCAAGTCCTGGCTCACCACGACCCGTTCGCTGGACGGCGGCCGGTACGTCAAAGGCTGGCTGAACCCCGAGGACGCGGCCATCTGGGACGGCACCCTGGCTCCGCTGGCCAAGCCGGCCGGGCCCGACGACCGCCGCGACCTCTCCGAGCGCACCGCCGCCGCCCTGTCCAGTGTGCTGTCGGGCGGACACAAGGCCACCAAAGTCACCGTCATCTGCGACCTGGACACCCTCACCGGCGGCAGCGCCCCGGCCCGCCTCACCGACGGCACCCCCATCCCCGCAGCCCAGGCCCGCCGCATCGCCCTCGCCGCCGGAGTCTCACCCCTCCTCCTCGGACGCGGAAACACCCCGCTGTACCTGGGCCACCGGGAACGATTCGCCAGCGCAGCCCAACGGCAGGTGCTGGAAACGCTCTACCCGTCATGTGCGGTACGGGGATGCGAGCTCCCGGGCACGCTGTGCGAAGTGGATCACGTCCACGGATGGGCACTGGGCAACAGCCCCACCGACATTGATCAGCTCACCCTCACCTGCGGATGGCACAACCGGTTCAAGCACACCAGCCCCGACCAGATCCACATCACCAAGGATCAAGACGGGCGCTACGTCTACCGGCTCCTGCCACCACCCGACGGCAAGAGTCCACCCGCCACCAGCCTCGGCTGGGCCGCATAAGGGCACCCGTTCGCCTTCACCGGTGCGCCCGGATCAATCAGATCCGGGCGGATCGGCATGCCCGAAAGTGCCACTGCCATTTCGTCAACCAACACTTGGGCGTTCAAGCGACGCAGAACTCATTTCCTTCCGGGTCTTGGAGGACGACGGCGAAGTGGTCCAAGTCAGGACCATCCAGCGTCCGCAGCAGCGTAGCGCCAGCCCCAGTCAGCCGTTCTACTGTGGAATTGACCCGCTGCACCCGAACGGCCATTGGGACGTCCCAGCCACCGCTCACCTTCACGTCGAGGTGCAGCCGATTCTTGACGACCTTCGGTTCGGGGACACGTTGGAACCAGATCCTGGGCCCCTGTCCCGCCGGATCAATGATTGACTCCGGCGCATCGCCCGCCCCTGCGGGCAGCTCGTCCTCGGGAACTCCCAACGCCGTCCAATACTCCCGCCAACTGGTATGGCCATCGGGCGGCGGCTCGGGTGCGTACCCAAGAGCCTCGCACCAGAAGGCCACCATTCTCTGCGGGTCGGCGCAGTCGATGGTCAGTTGCATGATGACGTCCATGCCCCACAACCTCCCAGAGAGGTCGGACAGAAGACAGCTCCGTCGAGAAGAGCCGCTCGGCTCCCCTTACGGAAGGGGGTGGTGGGGTGGCGCGACCCGGGGGCGGGGCAGGCGGAGCCTGCCCCCATCACCTGCCCAGGGGCCGCAGAGGCTCCAAAGTCAAGGGTGGACGAAGTCCATCGCGAAGCG
>NZ_WBMR01000163.1 GCF_008923365.1 Actinomadura montaniterrae | reverse complement strand
GAGGTGCGAAGGACGGCTGGCCGGACGGCGCGGGAGGCTGCATCGGCGGCCCGGCGGGCGCGCCGTACGGCTGTCCGGGGGGCGCCATCGGCGGCTGCCCGGGATAGGCCATCCCCGGCTGCCCCGGCTGCCCCGGCTGCCCCGGCTGCCCCGGCTGCCCCGGCTGCCCCGGCTGGCCGTATGCGGCCGCCGGCTGCGGTCCCGTCCACGCGGGCGGCCGCTGACCGCCCGCGCCGAAGCCGCCGCTCGTCCCGACCCGCAGCGCGCCGATCCCGCCCGCGATGACCACGGCCAGCAGCTCGTAGGCGAAGTACTTGTTGAAGTGCGGCTTCATGATCGCGCTGACCATGCCGTCCGGCATGTGCTCCAGCCCGATCATCAGGGCCAGCAGGGCGCCGATGCGCTTGCCGACCTCGAACGCCACCAGCGCGGAGACCGCCGCGAGGATCGGCGGCAGCGGGCCGCGCGGCCGGCAC
Organism: Actinomadura montaniterrae; assembly: GCF_008923365.1. Lineage (GTDB taxonomy): Bacteria > Actinomycetota > Actinomycetes > Streptosporangiales > Streptosporangiaceae > Spirillospora > Spirillospora montaniterrae. The sequence continues at coordinate 20,619 of NZ_WBMR01000163.1, read as the reverse complement.
AGCAGCAGCCCGAGCGCGGTCACGAGCCCGCAGATCGCGCAGTTGACCAGGTAGAACCCCGTCGAGGCGCGGAAGCTCAGCATCTCCGGGGACGGGTAGGACGCGAACGCGGCGAGCACGATGACGACCCCGGTGGCGACGGCGCCGCCGACCAGGACCATGGCGATCGCGCCGCCCGTGGACGTCGGGGGACGAGACTGGGACATTCGCCCATTAAAGCGGTCATCGTTCGCAGGCGCAGGCCGAACCCTTACGGAGTGGTGACGGACGGATCCGAACGCGTGCGCGCGCCCGTAGCGTGGACGGATGATGTCGCCGAAAGACCACGCCGGGCGGGTGCTGGTGGTCGACGACGATCCGACCGTCGCCGAGGTCGTCGCCCGCTACCTGGCCCGTGACGGCCACGACGTGGAGTGCGTCGCGGACGGCCCGGCCGCGCTGCGCCGCGCCCGCGAGAACTCCCCCGACCTGGTCGTCCTCGACCTGATGCTGCCGGGGATGGACGGCCTGGAGGTGTGCCGGCGGCTGCGCGCGACCTCCGCGGTCCCGATCGTCATGCTGACCGCGCTCGGCGCGGAGACCGACCGGCTCGTCGGGCTGGAGACCGGCGCGGACGACTACGTGACCAAGCCGTTCAGCCCGCGCGAGCTGGCGCTGCGCGTGCGGTCGGTGCTGCGGCGCGCGCGCGGCGCGTTCACCCCGTCCGTCCCTGCGGCCCCGCTGCGCGACGGGGATCTGATGGTCGACGTGGGCGCGCACGAGGCGGGGTTGCGCGGCGCGCCGCTCGCGCTGACGTCCCGCGAGTTCGATCTGCTGGCGTTCCTGATGCGCCATCCGCGCCGCGCGTTCTCGCGCGACGAGCTGCTGGAACGGGTGTGGGACTGGTCGTTCGGCGACTCCTCGACGGTCACCGTGCACGTCCGGCGGCTGCGCGAGAAGATCGAGGACGACCCGACCGCGCCGCGCCGGATCGTCACGGTGTGGGGCGTCGGCTACCGGTACGAGCCGGCCGAGGCCGGAGCCGAAGCGGGGGCCGCGGAGGCGGGCCGGTGATCCCGTTCCCCGACCTGCTGCTGGTCGTCTTCTACGCGGCGCTCGCCGCGCTGGTGGTCACGGCCGTCGCGCTCGGCGCGCTGCGGCTGCTGCGCGCCCGGTCGGTGGCGATCCAGCTCGGCGTCGTCGCCGCGGCGACCGTGCTGGCGACGGTCTCCGGCATCCTGGTGATCTCGTTCCTGATGCTGATCAACGACCATGACCGGTCGGTCGTGCTGACGGTCGTCGTGTCGGCGGGGCTGGTCGCGACGGCGGTGTCGGTGCTGCTCGGGCGGCGGCTGGTGGCCGCGAACCGGGTGCTGGTCGAGGCCGTCCGCGCGGACCGGTTCCGGGCGCCCGCCGCGCCGCTGCCCGCCGAGCTGGCCGAGCTGTCGCGGGAGCTGGAGGCGGCCTACGACCGGCTCGCCGAGGCGCACCGGCGCGAGCAGGCGCTGGAGGCGAGCCGCCGCGAGCTGGTCGCGTGGGTCAGCCACGACCTGCGCACCCCGCTCGCCGGGCTGCGCGCGATGGCGGAGGCGCTGGAGGACGGCGTCGTCGCCGACGGCGGCACCGTCCGCCGTTACCACGGCCGCATCCGCGTGGAGGTCGAGCGGCTCGCCGAGATGGTGGACGACCTGTTCGAGCTGTCCCGGATCCACGCGGGCGCGCTGCGGCTGTCGCGGCAGCGCGTCGGCCTCGCCGACCTGGTCGCCGAGGCAGTGGCGGGCGCGGAGGCGCTGGCCCGCGCCAAGGGCGTGCGGATCAGCGGGGACGTCCGCGCGGGGCTGCCCGTCCACGTGGACGCCGGCGAGCTCGGGCGGGCGCTGCGGAACCTGGTGGTGAACGCGATCCGGCACACCCCGAGCGACGGCGCCGTGGAGATCACCGGGGAGGTCAGCGGCGGCGAGGCCCGCGTCACGGTCGCGGACGCCTGCGGCGGCATCCCGGAGGCCGACCTGCCGCGCGTGTTCGACGTGGCGTTCCGCGGCGAGGCGGCCCGGACCCCGGGCGGCGGCGCCGGCCTCGGCCTCGCCATCGCGCGCGGCATCGTCGAGGCCCACGCGGGGGAGATCGGCGTCGCGAACGCCGGCCCCGGCTGCCGCTTCGAGGTCCGCCTCCCGCTCCCCGCCTGATCCAGCCGTCGAGTCGCGGCGTGCCGTTCTCATCGGCGTCTTATGAGCGCAACGCGCCGCGACTCAGCGGTCGAGGGATTCGTCGATCGCGCGGAAGGTGGGGCAAGGCCAGCGCCACATGCAGGCGCGGCAGCGGCGGATGGGGCTGTCGGGGTCGCTGGTGATCCCGCCGGCCTCCTGCGGCCGATGCAGGTCGAGGATCCGGACGCCCAGCTCGGCGAGCGCGATCACCTCGTCGCGGGCGCCGGCGAGGAACGCGAGGTCCTCGCGGGCCAGCCGGGTCTTGATCGGGACGAAGCCGTCCCGGTTCACCAGCCGGGACAGGTACTGCGTGGACGTGCGCCACGAGGTGGACTTCGCGGAGCGCGCGCGGATCGCGTCTAGACGCTCTCGTAGGCGCGCGTGCCTCGGGTCGGTCGTTCGGTCGGCCTTCACGTGCCGCGCACCCCCCAATGCCGCTGTTGCACGGGGCCAGCCTTCCCTACTCCGGACGTCCGCGAAGGGCGAACGGGGGAGTTCTCATAGACCGGGCCCAGCGCGCGCGGGACGTGCCCAGGAACCGGTTACCGGGCCCACCCGAGCACGAAACCATGACATCACGGTGCGTAGTACTCAAAGCGTACGGGCGGGGTGGGGTGGCGCCGCGCCACGGACACGCCCGCGCCACACGCGACTTGGCGAACTGTCTGGCTCATGGACGAGAGTCGAGATAGTGTGCCGGACGTGGAGCTAAATGTCTCGACCGCGTCTCAGGGAGGTCACGCCGTCGTCACAGCGACCGGCGAGCTGGACCTGTACACCGCGCCCAGGCTGCAGGCGGCCCTCGCGGGGCTGCTGCGCGGCCCCGTCGACCGGATCGTGGTCGACCTGGCCGGCGTCGAGTTCTGCGACTCGACGGGCATGAACGTGCTGCTCTCGGCCATGAAGCGGATCAAGGAGCAGGGCGGCTCGCTGGAGCTGGCCGCGCCGCGCCCGGCCGTGAAGCGGATCCTGCAGGTCACCGGGCTCGACACCGTGTTCACCGTGACCGACGACGCGGCGCCCGCCCTGGACTGATCGGCCGCCGGCCGTCCCGCCGTCGCCGGTTGTTCACGGCGGCATGCCCGCGCGCCGACTACGATCGCGGATATGCAGGAGGCGGATACGCAGGGTGTAGCGGTGGTCATCCCGGCCAAGGACGAGGCCGACCGCATCGCGGCCACCGTCAAGGCCGCGCAGGAGCTCCCCGGGGCCGATCTGATCGTGGTCGTCGACGACGGTTCGTCCGACCGCACCGGGCCGGTCGCGGCGCAGGCGGGCGCCCGGGTCGTGCGGCACGCCCGCAACCGGGGCAAGGGCGCCGCGATGGAGACCGGCGCGGAGGCCGTCCGGCTGCTCGACGAGGGCCGTGACGAGCCCCGCCACCTGCTGTTCCTGGACGCCGACCTGGCCGAGACGGCCGCTGAGGCGGCCCCGCTCGTCGCGCCGGTGCTGGCCGGCGACGCCGACATGACGATCGCCGCGTTCTCCTCGACGGTGAAGCTCGGCGGGCACGGGTTCGTCGTCCGGCTGTCCCGCGACGGGATCCGCCGCGCCACCGGCTGGGAGGCGACGCAGCCGCTGAACGGGCAGCGCTGCCTGACCCGCGCCGCGTTCGACGCCGCGCTGCCACTCGCCGCCGGGTTCGGCGTCGAGACCGGCCTCACCATCGACCTGCTGCGCAAGGGGTTCCGGGTGGCGGAGGTCGAGGTGCCGCTGGCGCACCGCGCGACCGGCACCGACTGGCGCGCGCAGCTGCATCGCGGCCGGCAGTTCCGCGACGTGGCCAGGGCGCTGGCCGTGCGGGAGCCGGCCGTCGCCGAGCGGCTCGCCCGCCTGCGCGGCCGCCGCAAGTGACCCGTCCCGGTCCCGCGCGGCCGGGGACCATCGGGCTGTGGGCCATCGGGGCCTCCCTCTGCTGCTTCCTCGCCACCGCGCTGCTCGGGCCGTCCGCCTTCCAGCCCGCGATGGACGCGCGGTTCGGGGAGCCGCCCTACTCGCTGGACGCGCACCCGTCGCCGTACCTGGTGCTCGCGCTCGTCGTGGCGGGCGTCGCGGCGGGCACGGCGGGCCTCGCGCTGTGCTTCCTCGCCGTCCGGCGGGGCTGGCGCGTCCGGGCGTTCCCGCTGGTCGCGGCGGGCCTGCTGGCGGCGGTCGCGTTCATGTTCATGCCGCCGGTCGGGTCGACCGACCATCTGAACTACGCCTCGTACGGGCGGATGGCGGCGACCGGGCACGACCCGTACGAGACGCGTGCGGTGGACCTGCCGAAGGACCCGGTGGCCGGGGCGCCCGAGGAGTGGCGGTCGACGCCGTCGGTGTACGGGCCGATCGCGACGGGGGAGCAGGCGGTCGCGTCGTGGATCGGCGGCGGCTCGGTGCGGCTGACGGTGTTCGTGCTGTCGGTGTTCAACGTCCTGGCGTTCGCGGCGACCGCGCTGATCCTCTACCGGACGTCCCGCGACGAGGACCGGCGGCTGCGGACCGCGCTGCTGTGGACGTGCAACCCGCTGCTGCTGTTCCACCTGATCTCGGGCGCGCACAACGACGTCCTGGCGATCGCGCCGATGGTGGCGGCGCTGACGGTGTTCGACACGTACGCGACCGGCGGACGGTGGCGGATGTGGGGGCGCGCGCTGGCGGCCGGGGTCCTGACGGGCGTCGGCGGGGCGATCAAGATGCCGGCGGCGCTCGCGGGCGGCGGCCCGGCGTGGGCGCTGCTGCGGGAGGGCTGGAAGGGCCGCCGGTGGCGGGCCCTCGGCGGGCTCGCCGCGCTTGCGGGGGGCGCCGCCGCGACGGCCGCGACCGCGTACGCGCTGGCCGGCCCGCACGCCCTCGACCAGGTGCGGGAGGCGAGCAACATGGTGTCGTTCGCCACCCCCTGGCATCTGCTCGACCGGATGCTCGGCCGCGGCTCGCAGCGCGACGTGATCAAGACGGGGTCGCTGATCCTCGGGATCGTGCTGTTCCTGCTGCTGGCGCGCGGCCTGCCGAAGGACGACCCGCTGGCGGAGCATCCGGGGCAGGTCGCCAACCGGCGGATGGCCACGGCGATCGTCATGGCGTGGCTGCTGGCCGCGCCCTACGTGCTCCCCTGGTACGACGGGTTCGGGTGGGCGCTGCTGGCGCTGCTCCCCCTGTCGCGCATCGACTGGATCCTGCTGGCGCACACCGCCGCGCTCAGCCTCGCCTACCTTCCCGCGCGCGCGCCACAGCGCATCGGGATGCCGCACGACCTGTCATGGCTGTTCACCGTCGTCAGGCCGACGGTGATTCCGTGGACGCTGCTCGCGGTGCTTGCGGCCTTGGCTGTTCAGTGCCTGCGTCCAGGTCGATCTCCAGCGAGCGCACCCCGGCCGCGAGCATCAGCGGGGTCGCCAGGCTGAACGCCACCGACAGGATCACCACGCCGGAGTCGTTCACCAGCGTCCCGATGATGCCGACGGCGAGCGCGCAGATCAGCGCCGGGCGCATCGTCCAGCTGTGCTGGTAAGCGCGGTGCAGCAGGGACACCGCCCGCCACCGGGTCGGCCGCGCCAGCACGAAGAACAGGAACACCAGCGCGGCGGCCAGCGCGAGCGTGAACGGCCAGTACCCGAGGCTGTTCAGCATCGCGTCGAACTTGCGGGTGACGACGTCCCAGGCGTTGCCGTCCATCAGGTCCCGCCAGAACCGGCCCATGTGGGTCGGGTTGGCGCTCCGCGAGTTCCACCAGGAGATCGCCAGCACGAGCGCGACGCCGGCCGCGCAGAACGCGCCTAGCTTCACCGGCGACACCCGCTTGCCGGTGATCATCATGCCGAGCATCGCGAACGCCGGGGTGATCGCGATGACGCCGCCGAAGTCGCTGCCCCAGGACGGCAGGCCGTCGACCGCGACGGTGAGCAGCCCGATCGCCGCGACGATCGCCACCGAGACGGCCTTCGCGCGGCGGGACGCCCCGGCGAGACCGCCCGGGTCCGGCGCGGCGCGGTGCCGGCGCAGCGGGAACTCGCACACCCACGCGGCCGTCAGGATCGCGGCCACCGCGAACAGGGAGAACGCCTGGTTGCCGAACCCGTAGAACCGGCCCGCGACCAGCGCCGTGTACCCCATCAGCGTGTTGAGCTGCAGCGACGAGCCCGTCATCACGTCCAGGGCGAGGACGACCGCGGTGCTCGCGGTGATCACCAGACCGGGCAGGAACGTGGACCGGCGCCACGGGCCGGCCAGCGCGACCCCCGTCATCAGGCCCGCGAAGCCGAGCACCGTGCAGATCAGCACCGGGGTCGGGTGCGCGGCCCGCCACCACGGCATCAGCCCGGCGAGGAACGACGCGCCGGGCGCCGCTCCCCCGAGCAGCGCGATCACCCGCGTGCCGCCGAGGATCCGGGACCGCGACCGCGGGTCGTTGCCGAGCCGCCGCAGCGCCAGCGCCGCGATCCCGTACAGGACGAGCTGCGTCGCGAACAGCACCCAGTAGAAGGAGGTCTGGACGGCGCGGATCGCCTGCGCGGCGACGTCCTCGTCCTCCAGCGACTCGACGCGCTTCGCGGTGGAGTCGCCGGAGCGCTCGCCCCGCCACGCCGACCCGACGGCCTGCTGCGGCTCCTTGAGCCCGAGCTGCTGCAGCGCCGTGGACGTCAGGTCGGTGAGGGTGACCAGGCCGTCCTGGCGGGTGGCGCCGGAGGTGAGGAAGCCGGGGCGGTAGCCCCCGCCCTTGGCGACGGCGACGCGCAGGTGCGGGTTGACGCCGGTGTCAGACAGGCCCGCCACCAGGATCGTCGTCCCGGCCGGGACCTGGCTCACCACCTGCGCGACGCGGCGGTCCGCGGCGGACGCGGCGGCGGCGCGCTTGCGGTCGGGCACGGGGACCTGGTCGCCGTGCGGGTCGACGCCCGCGTCGATGTACGCGCGGAACACCTCGTCGACGTCGACGGCGGCGAGCTGGCAGCGCGCCCAGTCGGCGGGCGTCGCCTTGTCGGTGGACGGGACGTAGCGGTCGACGCGGCCGCCGCCGTCTCCGGCGCCGAACACCGCGCCGGGGCCGACGGCGAGCGTGCAGCCGCCCGCGGCGTGCACGGCGTCGCCGAGCAGCCCGATCTGCGCGTGGTAGCCGGTGCCCGCGTTGTCGCTCTTGATCGCCGGCCAGCCGGGCGCGACGGCGCCGCCGGCGGGCGGCGGGCCCGTGGGGGAGGGCTGGCCGGGCAGGATCGGGGTCGGCGGCAGCGCGCAGTCGCCGTGCGCGAGCCGGGACCGCTGGCCCGCCGACAGCGTCAGCCAGCCGTCGGTGGGGCAGGTGTTGGTCCGGGTCGTGCGGACGCTGAGCCCGCCCGCGGAGCCGCCGCGGGTCAGCCCCCACAGCGCGGGGGTCGTGGTCGCGCTGACGTCGCTCCACATCAGGCCGGGGATCCCGATGATCACGACCCGCCCGTTGACCGCCGACGCCTGCGGAGCGGACGGAGGGGCGGCCGGCGCCGTCGCGGCGCTCGCCGCCGACGGGGCGAGCACGGCGGTCAGGAGCGCCACGGCGGCGACGAAAATCCCGATATTCGCCCCCCGCTGCGTCATGGCGCTCAGGTTACAAGAGCTTCACCATCGGCCGCCGGGCGTCCGGGCAGGGCCGGAGCGCGCGCGGACGGCGCGCGCGGCGGCCCGGCCGGGTGCATATCCTTCGGGCTGGGCCACCGATCGGGCCCGGCCCGGTGGGGTCCGATTACGCCAGGATGTGGGGATGCGAGCAGTCAGCGCGGCGCGCGAGGCGCCCGGGCGGCCCCGGCCCGCGCGCGCCCGGCGGTCGCCGCTGGACGTCCTGATCGCGCTGGCCGGCGTCGCCGTCGTGGTGGCGGCGGTCACACCGATCGCGTCCCGGTGGCTGTACAACCAGCCCGACCAGCGGCTCGTCGACCTGGAGGTCTACCGCGAGGGCGGGCTGGCGGTGCTGCGCGGCGCGCCCCTGTACGACTTCCTGACCCAGCCGCCGCAGCTGCTGCCGTTCACCTACCCGCCGTTCGCGGCGCTCCTCGCCGTCCCGTTCACGCTGATGTCGTGGCGGGCCGCGCAGTGGGCGTGGACGGTGCTGATCTACGCCGCGCTCGCGGTCGCCGTCTGGTACGCGTTCCGCGACCTGATCCGCCGCACCGGGCGGTGGGCGCCGCTCACCCTGGGCGCGCTGGTCGCGGCGGCGGCCTGGCTGGACCCGGTCCGCGACCAGATCAGGTTCGGGCAGGTCGGGGTGTTCCTGCTGGCGATGTGCCTGGCCGACTGCTGCACCCGCTCGCCGCGCTGGCCGCGCGGGCTGCTGGTCGGGCTGGCGCTGGCGATCAAGCTGGTGCCGGGCGTCTTCCTCGTCTACTTCCTGATCACCGGGCGCCGGGACGCGTTCGTGAACGCGCTGGCCACCGCGGTGGTGGCGACGCTCGGCGGGTTCGCGGTGCTGCCGCACGACTCGGCCGGGTACTGGTTCGGGGCGCTGCTGCAGGGCGGCGACCGCACCGGCGCCGTCGACGGGACGACGAACCAGGCGATCAACGGGATCGTCGCGCGGGTCCTCGACCAGGGCCCGGCGCGGACGGCGGCGTGGCTCGTCCTCGCGCTGGCGATGGCGTACGTCGGGTTCCGGCTGGCGCGGCGGGCCACCTACGCGGCGGACTCCCTGGTCGGAGGCCGTCCGGTACTCACCGGACGGGTCGGGACGGATCACTGCGCCGCGGCCGACCCGGCGTCGGGCCCGGGCGCTTATGCCCTGCTGCTCGCCGGGGTCGCGATCACCGGGCTGCTGTCCGTGCTTCTGTCCCCCGTCGGGTGGATTCACCATCTCGTCTGGATGATCCCGGTCATCGGGGCTTTGGTGGGTGACGGGCGAGACACGCGAAGATGTCTTTCCGGCCTGGCGTTCTGGATCTTCTTCCTGTTCCCGCTGCCCTGGTGGGGCGCCCACCTGTCACGGACCGGACACCCTCCGATCGCCCGTTTCTGGGGGAGTCTGGAGCGCGATTCGTTCGGCCTCGCGGCCATCGCCGCCATCATCCTGCTCGGAATCTGGCTGACGAACCGCGTCACCCGGCGGACGAGTCGCGAGGATCCTTCGCGACGGCAAGTCGGGATGGGTACGCTCGCCACGTGATGCTTGTCGCGGTGGCCGTCGCCGGCCTGGTCGCCGGTGTGGCCGGGCTCTCCATCGCGGTGGTGGCCCACAATCGGGTGAACCAGGTCGTCGAAGAGTGCGGGGAAATGCTGAGGCGCCAGCTCCAGGTGGCCTCCGGCGAGGTCGACGAACGCGCACTGCGCGACCTCGCCATCGTGCATTACGACGCGCTCAAGGAGATGTCGGGGCACCGGTCCTTCTCGCTCGCCGTCCTCAACGCCGTCGGTGACGGCGTCGTGGTCAGCTCGATCAACGGGCGCACCGAGACCAGGACCTACGCCAAGGCCGTCCAGGGAGGGCATCCGGTCGAGATGCTCTCCCCCGAGGAGAACCAGGTGCTGCGCGCCGCCCGCCTGGGCAAGGGGCCCATCGTGTCGATGGACGACCCGCTGCCCGACTTCGGCAACGGCGACCGCGCCCCCACCGCCCGCACCTGACCCCGCCCGGCAGGGCGCTCGGGCGGGGCGCTCGGGCGGCATCCCTGCGGGGGTGCTCGGGCGGCGTCTCGGCGGGGTGCTCGGGCGACGTCCCGGCGCGCTCCACACGGGACCCGGCGGGAGCTTTACGCGGCGGGAAGTACACTCGTCTCTCTCGGCACCGCAGAAGCAGGTGCCCCGCCGAACCGCGCCCTCGGGGGATCTTCGTGACCGCAGAAACCAGGCCAGAACGCTACGCCTACCTGGGTCCGCGGGGCACGTTCACCGAGGCCGCGCTCATGTCCCTGCCGGGCGCGGCCGAGGCCGAGCAGCTCCCGCTCGCCACCGTCCCCGCCGTCCTGGACGCGCTGCGCCGCGGCGAGGCCGACTCCGCCGTGGTCGCGCTGGAGAACTCCGTCGAGGGCTCCGTCCCCACCACGCTGGACGAGCTCGCCACCGGAGAGCCCCTCCACATCGTCGCCGAGGTCCACCTGCCGGTCTCGTTCGCGCTGCTGGTGCGGCCCGGCACCGCGCTCGCCGACATCAAGACCGTCGCGTCGCACCCGATCGCGCAGCCGCAGTGCCGCCGCTGGCTCGCTGGGAACGTCCCGGACGCCGAGTGGCGGGCCGCCACGTCCAACGCCGAGGCCGCCCAGCACGTCGCCGACGGCCACTACGACGCCGCGCTCGCCGGCTCGTTCGCCGCCGCCCGCTACGGCCTCGCCGTCCTCGCCGAGGACATCCACGACGTCGCCGACGCCGTCACCCGCTTCGTCCAGCTGCGCCGCCCCTGCGCGCCGCCGCCCGCCACCGGCACGGACCGCACCAGCGTCGTCGCGTTCATCGGCGAGGACCACCCGGGCGCGCTGCTGGAGATCCTCACCGAGTTCTCGGTGCGCGGCATCAACCTGTCGCTGATCCAGTCCCGGCCGACCGGCGCCGGCCTCGGCTCGTACCTGTTCTGGATGGACCTCGAAGGGCACGTGGACGACGCGCGCGTCGGCGAGGCGCTGATGGGGCTGCGCCGCATCTGCGCGGACGTCCGGTTCGTCGGCTCGTACCCGCGCGCCGACCAGGTCCGTCCCGAGATCCGCCGCGGCACCCACGACAACGACTTCACCGAGGCCGCGGCCTGGCTCAGCACGATCCGCACCGGCCACGCCTGACCCGGCCGCCGCCTTTCCGGAAAGTCCGTAATTCCCGTATCGGGAAAGCCGTTCAATTCTCGATTCTCTGGGCCCGTTCGCTGACCAGGCGAAATGTCATTGTCCTTTCCTTAAAGCCGTTTTGACTGCTAGGGTCGTCGCCCGTTGATCTTGTTTCCGGGGGCACGGGGACGACATGGACGAGCAGATCAGCCGCGCACGCCGGCGGCTGGCCGAGCTGCGCGCGGCGCCGCCCGCGCCGGAACCGGACGCGCGGCCGGCCGAGCCGGCGGTCGCGGTCTCCGAGGACGAGCGCATCCGCGTCACCGCCGCCGGCCACCGGCTGACCGGCGTCGACCTCGATCCCCGACTGCTGCGGGTCGACGCCGACGACCTCGCCGCCGACCTCACCGCCGTGATCAACCAGGCGCTCGACCGGGCGCGCCCGTCCCCGCCGGACCCGCAGGACCCGCAGGACGTCCCGCCCGTCGACCTGACCGCGATCCGCGCCAAGCTCGACGCCGTCCTGACCGAAGGCCAGGCAAGCATGCGGCAGATGACCGGCGCGATCGGCGACGCCGTCGCCCAGATCAACGAGCGCGCCGTGATGCGCGGCGGCTTCGAGCCCCCCGACTTCGACGACCTGTTCGCCCGCACCCGCGCCGCGCTCGCCGCCGCCGGCACCGCGGGCGGCGCGGCCGAGGGCGAGGCGTGGGCGGTGGACGACCGGCTGTACGCGAAGGCGTCGTCGTCCGGCCGCGTCGTCCGGCTCGTCTGGGAGTACGGGCTGAGCGCCGCCGACATCGCCGACGGTTCCCGCGCCGCCGTCAACGGCGCCCTCGCCCGCGCCGAGACCGAAGCGCGCAGGTCCGCGGCCCCGTCCGCGGAGTTCACCGAGAACGTCCGCGCCGCCCAGGACGCCGGCCTGCGGGAACTCGGCCGGTACGTCACGTCCCTGCAGTCCCTGATGAGCGACATCCAGCCGAGGTGAAGGAGCCCGCATGGCGCCGGAACTGAAGGTCGACCACGAGCAGATGCTGAAGAGCGGACGCGACATCGGCGACGCCGCGACCGGCCTCCGCTCCCACTGGCAGCAGTTCCAGGGCGAGCTGTCCTCCTACGGGGAGCCCTGGGGCAGCGACGACATCGGCTCGATCATCGGCGGCTGCTACCAGGCCGTCCTCGAGGTCTTCCAGGACTGCCTGGACGACAACATCGAGGGCGTCGCGGAGCACGGCGAGGGCGTCCAGGCGATGGCCGCCGGCTACCGCGAGGCCGAGGACACCTCCGCCGTCGAGGTCAACCGCGTCAACGACTTCCTCTGATGGGCCTGCAACTCCCCGGTGAGCTGCGCTCGCTGCTGTCGATGCTCGGCTACAGCTGGCCCGAGGCGGACGAGACCAAGCTCATGGAGATGGGCGGCGCCTGGCTCCGCTTCGCCGGCACGCTCGGCGGCCCCGTCGCCGACGCCCACGGCCACGCCCAGCAGGTCTGGACGACCCACGAGGCCGACGGCGTCCAGGCGTTCCGCGACTCCTGGACGCAGGGCGACGCCCCGCACGCCAACCTCGAGGACGCCCGCACCGCCGCCCAGATCATCGGCGCGGGCCTGTTGGTCTGCGGCGGCATCGTGCTCGGCCTGAAGATCAACACGATCGTCCAGCTGGCGCTGCTGGCCGCCGAGATCGCCCAGGCCATCGCCACCGCCCCGGAGACCTTCGGCGCCTCCCTCGCCGAGATCCCCATCTTCAAGGAGATCACCGGCGCCATCATCGACCAGCTCATCAACCTCGCCCTGGACGCGATCCTCAATGGCTGACGGCATGGCGCGACGGATCGAGCTCCGACCACGCGAATGCGCCCCGATCCCCCGCGGCGGGTGTCCGCGCAGTGGCGGCCGGCCCGCAGGACGGCCGCGGGTCACCGCGATCACTCTGGCCGTCCTGGTCCTGATCTTCACCGCGTTTCCCTTACGGCGGGGCGGTACGGCGAAAGCCGGCCTCGGCATTTTCGAGGATGCGGTGCGATGGATGCGTAAAAGGGTGCAGCGGAGCCGCGGTCACCATCACGTCTTTCTGGGCGAAGTCAGGAAGGTCGATGGCGCCTGGCGCCCAAGCGGCTACCACCATCGATTCATGGGCGTCGACCAAAAGGGACGCCGGGTGGTGGACATCGATGGCACCGGACCCGCGGGCACCTACCGCGGTAGGGTGGAGATGCAGGGCCCGGACGGGCAGTGGTACCGCAAGACGGCACGGAGTTCGTTCTTTCCGGATAACTGGACGCCGCGTAAAGTCGGCGAGGCGATCGATGAGGCGTTCGCCAACTCCAGTCCCGTCACGGCGAGCTGGCGGAACGGAAGGTACACGCGCTGGCGCGGGACGGGACACGGGATAACGATCGAAGGATCGTACAAGAAGAGCACGCCGAACAAATGGGACTCCGGCTGGCCTGTGATCTGACGTTGACGGGCCTTGGGTGATGGGACGGGAATCGTATGCGGGGCAGGGTCGAGTTCTTCCGGGACCGTCTGGGGGCCCCGGACGGCCGGCCGTCGGACGAATCGTATTCCTCCATCGCGTCGCTCCTGGTGAGCGACGTGGGGAACTCGACACGGTGGTGCCTGGATCTCCTTTGCATGCTCGAGGACGTCCGGAGCGGGCGTTCCGGCGAGGACGAGTGGCTCGGGAATTCCTGGGCCGGCCGGATCACGCGCGGCGGATTCGAGTTGACGGATCTGTTCGACGACGAATGGACGGCCCGCTATTCCCTGGACGAGGCGCATGGCGTGACCATCGACTATTTCGCGTTCCTGGTCCCCGACGGTGCGGCCGTTCGGTCGGAGATCGCCCGATGGGAGTCCGCCGCGGGGCGCGAACATCCTTGCCGGGACCACCTGTGACGGCGGGAGACTCCCGATTCCGAGCGGTGTGAAGGCTGCTCTTCGGCCTGGGGAGGGCGCATCGGTGATCACGTTCGTGGACGGTCCGCATAGTGCTCCGGAATACGCCTTCACCGACGAGTCCGAGACGGCGCTCGGGGCGTTCCTGGTCGGCGACGTCCAGACGGGCGGCGACTGGCTGCTCGACATGCTGGCCTGGACCGAGGACGTGCGCGCCGGCCGCAGCCTGGAAGAGGGCTGGTCGGGCAACGCCTGGGTCGCCGAGGTGCGGCCGGACGGCCTGCACCTCTTCGACACCCTCTCCGACGACTGGGAGGGCCACTACGCGCTGGCCGACGCCATCGAGGTGATGCTGCGCTACTGGTCCTTCCTCGCCGACCACTCCAGCGCAGGCTGGAAGCACCGCGAACTCACCAAATGGGAACAGAAACACTCCCGCCCCCACCCCCTCCACCCCACCCTCTGATGATTACCTTCTCGCTGGACGAGCACTACCGGTTGCCACTGTTCGAGGTCGAGGACGAGCGGCACCGGCCCCTCGCAGCGTGGATCACCACCGACATCTCGATCTACAAGAGGACCTGCCTGGACGCGCTGGCGGTGGTCGCCGACCTCGTCGCCGGACGGCCGCCCTTCGAGGAGTGGAGCAGCGAGAACTACGAGGTCGAGTTCGGGAGCCGGGGGCTGCGCTTCCAGAACCTCTGGGTCCCTGACGAGCGCGGCGCGTACACGTTGCCCGAGGTGAAGGAGGCCGTGAAGGAGTACTGGAGGTTCCTCGCTTCCATCCCGGACGACCCGGACCTCATCCGCGAGTACCGCCCGGACCTCCCGGAGAGGCAGGCCGCCCTGCTGAGGTGGGAGGAGACATGGAAGCGCCGCCACCCGTACCGCGGCACCCTCTTCTGAATGCGTGATCGGGTGGTGGCGGGAGGTTCGGAGACCTAAATGTGATCATCGGGCTTTCCGGACGCGCCAACCGGTTGTGGATCTTGAGCGTCTCCTGATCGTTTCCTGAACGTCAGCGGAGAGGCCCTTCCTTGCGCCGTACGCCGTCCCTCCTGGCCGCCACCGCCCTCGCGGCCTCGGCCCTCCTCGTCCCCGCCACCGCCCACGCGGACGTGACGGATGCCAAGCTCACCGTCGCCTTCGACCGTCTGGCCGAGGACCGCGTCGCCAAGATCTCTTTGAGCGTGAAGTCGGCCAGCGGGGTGACGGGCGTGCAGGCGCATGCGCGTTACGAATCGTCCACCGCCGATCCCTACGCCACGGTGGATCTGAGCCGGACGGGGGGAACGGACGGCGACGGCGTCTGGGAGGGTGAGATCCGGCCGGACATCACCGCCCGAGCCGGAACGACCGTCGTCGACACGGTGATCACGACCGCGGACGGGGCGACCACGGTCAGGCGGGCCTGGATCGACGACTGCTACGTCACGTCGATCGAGGGGCTCGCCGCCGCGCCGGCGGTCGTGGACGTCGAGCATCCGGACGTGACGCTGACCGGGCGGCTCATGGTGCAGAAGAGCCACGACCGGGCTCCGGAGCCGGTCCAGGGCATGACGGTCAACGCGAATTCCGCGCAGACGGCGACAGGGCCGGACGGCTCCTTCGTCCTGCGAACGCAGGGAGGCGGCCATGTCTACGCGTACGCGCAGGGGCCGTACTGCGCACTCAGCGAGGACTCGCCGGTCACCGTCCAGCAGCAGGCGACCGAGATCAGCGCGCGGGTGACGCCCGGGTGGACGGTCGCGCCGGGCACGCAGGTGTCGGTGGACGGGAAGGTCGTCCGGCACGGCTCGGCGGGTCTCGCGCCCGCGGCGGGTGTCACCGTCGGCCTCGACCTGGCGAGCGGGCTGGCGGACTGGTCCCCCCTGCAGGTGAAGACGGACGCGGACGGGACCTTCCACGCCTACCTCACGGCCGCGCGGGACGCCGGGCTGTCCGGCACAGTGGCGGTGGAGGCGCGGGGCGGGGAGTTCCTCGCCGGGAGCAAGGCGTCACTGGGAACGCTCAACATCCGCAACACGTCCACGATCGACGACTTCGTCCTACGTGGGGCGCCCGTCGCCTACGGCGAGGCGATCGTGGCCGACGGGACGCTGGTGGTCCGGCCGAACTACACGGACGAGACGGATCTGCCGATGTACCTGGAGTACTCCCGGGACGGCAAGACCGGCTGGACGATCTGGGCACGGCAGACGCTGCCGCGCCCGAAGACCTTCTACTTCAACACCACCAAGCCCGTGACGCAGGACGGGTACTGGCGTTTCCGCTACCCGGGCGGGCCGCGCAACACGGCCGCGGTCAGCCCGGTCAAGTACGTCGACGTGAAGTACCGGACGTACATCTACAACTTCAACGCCTCCCCTGAGCCGGTGAAGAAGGGGAAGACCATCACGGTCAAGGGCCTGCTGGACCGCTTCATGGACAAGGCGGTCCCCGGACCGAACGCGCCGGTCTCGATCTACTTCAAGCCGTCGGGTTCGTCGAAGTGGACGCAGGTGGCGGTCGTGAAGACGGCGTCCAACGGCTGGTTCAGCAAGAACTTCACGGCGGCGAAGGACGGGACGTGGATGGCCTCTTACAACGGCAGCGCGACCTACTTCGCGTCCAACAAGCCCAGCGACTACGTGGACGTCCGATGAGCCGCCGCGGAAAGGCCGTCAAGGCGTCCCTCGCGGCCGCCGCGCTCGGCGCGGCGATGCTCCTGGCTCCGACCGCCGCCCATGCCGAGATCCATGACGCCCAACTGACGTCGGCCTTCGATCGGTTGTCGCACGATCGGGTGGCGGTCTTCACGCTCAAGGCGAAGTCGTCGGACGGGATCGTCGACGTCCAGGGCACCGTGCGGAATCCGGCCGATGCCGCGCCGTATGCGGCGCTCTCGTTCACGCTCGTCGACGGCACGAACAAGGACGGCACCTGGCAGGCGACGCTCCAGACGGACATCGAGCACCATCCGGGCGCGAACATCGCCCAGGCGACGCTCCGGTCCGCCGATGGCTCCACGTTGACCCCGGCCGCCGCGTTCGTCGACTGCTATCTGACGTCCGTCACCGACGTCGAGTACGCGCCGAAGACCATCGACATCGAGCACCCGGACGTGACCTACCAGGGGCGCGTCATGGTGCAGAAGTACCGCGACGAACCGCTCGAACCCGCTGAGGGTGCGACGGTGAAGGCGGGGAACGGCAGTGCTCGTACTGGAGCGGATGGAGGGTTCGCCTTCACCGCCACGGATCCGTCGATGTCGGTGGTGGTCGCACGGCAAGGGGCCTTGTGCGGCAACTCGGCGTCGGCCCCGCTGACGGTCGTGAAACAGGCGACCGTGACGACGGCGCAGGTCGTGTCGGTGCGTCCTACGGCCGAGGGGGCCGATATCACCGTCCACGGCACGGTCATGCGGCGCGGCTCCGCCGGGCTCGTGCCCGTCAGCGGCCTTTCGCTCACGGTCGACTACCAGCAGGACACTGCGGGCGCGGCCGCCGCGCCGGCGGCGAGCGGCGACTGGTGGCCGACGACGAGGGCCGACGGAACGTTCGACGCCTCGTTCTCGGTGACCCGCTCGGGCCGGTTGGCGATCGAGACGCCCGGGACGTTCTACCTGACCGGCGGGTCCGTCGATCTCGGGACGGTGGACCTGTCCAGGTCCGCGCGGATCTCGGGCCTCACCTACGCGCCGCGGCAGCTCGCGTACCGCGGCTCGTTGGAGGTGACCGGAAACCTCGTCGGCGACTGGGGTGCGATCGCCGGCGCGCCGGTGTCCCTCGAGTTCTCCACCGATGGCAAGACGTGGACGCGTGCCGCGTCCAGCACGACGACGGCGTCCGGCGGCTTCGTCTTCTTCGCCGCCGATGATCGCACGAAGAAGGACGGGTATTGGCGGGTCCGGTACGCGGGCGACGCGCTGTACAAGCCGCTCGTCACCGCACCCACCTTCATTGACGTCCGGTACGGGACGTCCATTGCTGGGTTCAACGCTTCTCCTGAGCCGGTGAAGAAGGGGAAGAGCCTCACGGTCAAGGGGCAGTTGTTCCGGTTCATGGATAAGAAGCTGGCGGGGCCGAACGCGCCGGTGTCGATTTACTTCCAGGCCAAAGGCTCGTCGAAGTGGTCGCAGGTGGCCGTGGTGAAGACGGCGTCCAGCGGGTGGTTCAGCAAGACGTTCAAGGCGTCCAAGGACGGCACGTGGATGGCCTCCTACAACGGCAGCGCGAACTACCTCGCCTCCAACAAGCCCACTGACTACGTGGACGTGAAGTGAATCTCCATGGAAAAGCCGTCAAGGTGTCCTTGGCGGCCATCGCTCTCGCGGCGTCCGCGCTCGTTCCGTCCGCCGCGCACGCGGACGCGACCGACCTCACGGCGACCACCACCTTCGACCCGCTGGATCCCGCCCGGGTCGCCACGTTCGAGGTCGCGGCGAAGTCGGTGAGCGGCGTCACCGACGTCCACGCGAACGTGCGGTACGGCTCCAGCACGGCCGAGCCCTATGCCACGATCCCGTTCACGCGGACGGCGGGAACGGACAACGACGGCGTCTGGCATGCCGAGTTCCATCCCGACATCCAGGCCCGCCCCGGGGCGGACTACGTCGAGGTGCTGGTCACCACGGCGGACGGGGCCACGAAGAAGCGGACCACCGGGTTCTGGGACTGCTATACGACGACGATCCAGGGCTTCACCAGCGCGCCTGCCGTCATCGACGCCGACCACCCCGGCGTGACGCTGCGCGGCCGGGTCATGCTCCAGAAGAGCCGCGACGTCGAGCCGGAGCCGGCGCCCGGCGCGAGGGTCGTCGGTGCGGGGCCCGACGTGACGACGGGCTCGGACGGCTCGTTCGTCCAGCAGGCCACCGGTGAGGCGGATCCGCGGAGCGAGGTGCCCCGGCAGGGGGCGCTCTGCCCGGTGACCGTGAAGGCGGACACGACCGTCCGCAAGCAGGCGACGGTGACCACCGGGCAGATCGTTTCGATCAACCCCTACGCCGACCGCGCCGACGTCGTCGTCCGGGGAAAGGTGGTCCGCCAGGGTGCCGCCGGGCCCGTTCCCGTGCCCGGCCAGACGGTGTCGGCGGCCCTCGACGCCGGGACGCCGAGCGCCGCCTTCCTGACCAGTGGCGCGACGGCCGCCGACGGAACGTTCGAGCTGCGGTTCACGGCGCTGCGCTCCGGCGCGCTGAGCGTCGGGACGAGTGACACGGCCTTCCTGACCGGCGGGTCCGCCGACCTCGGGAGGCTGGACGTCCGGCGCACGACCCGGTTCGACGATCTCCGGATCACGCCTCAGGTCGTCGGTTACGACGCTCTGCTGTACGCCTACGGCTACCTGCGCGACTACTCCAGTGTCAGCCTCGCGGACAGGCCGGTGCTGCTGGAGTTCTCGACCGACAAGAAGACGTGGCGGCAGGCGTCCACGGCCAGGACGGGGGACAACGGGGCGATCTACCTCTCCGACGCGTCCTTGAAGAAGGACGGATACTGGCGGGTCCGTTTCGCCGGCGGCCCGAACTACGCGCCGGTCGTCAGCGCTCCCCAGTACGTCGACGTTCGTTACCGGACCTGGATCTACAGCTTCAACGCTTCTCCTGAGCCGGTGAAGAAGGGGAAGACCCTCACGGTCAAGGGGCAGTTGTTCCGGTACATGGACAAGGAGCTGCCGGGGCCGAACGCGCCGGTGTCGATCTACTTCCAGGCCAAGGGGTCGTCGAAGTGGACGCAGATGGCGACGGTGAAGACGGCGTCCAACGGCTGGTTCAGCAAGACGTTCAAGGCCACCCAGGACGGCACCTGGATGGCCTCCTACAACGGCAGCGCCGCCTACCTCGCCTCCAACAAGCCCACCGACTTCGTCGACGTGCAATGAGAGGCGCGTGACGAGATCGAGGCGGGCTCGCCCCTCGGGCGCAGAGCGGGTGCCGGGCCCGCCGGTTACGGGGGCGTAGGTTGGCGTACGCTGCCGTCGTGGCTGACTTCGATCTTTACGAGCGCGAGCTGTGGGCCGGGCGGGCCCCCGCGTACGAGCGGGGATTCGCCCGGATGACCCGGTACATGGTCGGGCCCCTGCTGGACGCGGCGGGCGTCGCGGCGGGGACCCGCGTGCTCGAGGTCGGGACGGGCCCGGGCTTTGTGGCGGCGGAGGCGGTGCGGCGCGGCGCGGAGGTGTCCGCCCTGGACGCCGACCCCGAGATGGCGGAGACGGCGCGGCGGAACGTGCCGGGGCTGGACGTGCGGGTGGCGGTGCTGCCCGAGGTGCCGTTCCCGGACGGGACGTTCGACGCGGTCGTCGGCAACTTCGTCATCAACCACGTCGGCGCGCCGGACGCGGCGCTGACCGAGCTGCGGCGGGTGCTGCGGCCGGAGGGGCGGCTCGCGCTGAGCTGCTGGGTGATGCCGGGCGTCGGCGCGCTCGCGGTGGTCCGGGACGCCATGGACGCGGCGGGGGTGCCGTGGCCGGACGACATCCCGCCGTCGCCGTTCATGGAGTACGGCGAGGCGATGGCGTTCCGGCGGCTGGTGGCGGAGGCGGGCTTCGCGGACGTGGCGGTCGAGGAGGTGACCTGGGAGCACGTCGTCGACCCGGAGGAGTGGTGGGAGACGGGCGCGCTGTCCCGGGTCGGCAGCAACGGCGTGGCGGTGAGCCGGCAGGACGTGGCGACGGTCGCGCGGATCAAGGCGGAGTACGACCGGCTCGTCGCCGGGTACGCCGTGCCGGACGGCGCGGACGGCGCGGACGGCGCGTCCGGCGGGCTGGTGGCGCTGCCCGCGCACGCACTGTTGGCGAGCGCCCGCCACTGACCGGCGCGCGGCGCGTGCGGCACTGACCGGCGCGCGGCCCGCGGCACTGA
>NZ_WBMR01000162.1 GCF_008923365.1 Actinomadura montaniterrae | reverse complement strand
GCGAAGTTGGCCAGGCCGCCTACGCGGCATCTGCCTTTCGGGTTGAGATCACGGCCACATCGTCCCACGGGGCCAGCTAAAGCCAAAGACGCCCTGGCGAGGCACTCGGGTCAGAGGGGTTGCGCGTGCGCTACTGGGGGAACCCCCCATGGTTCCCCAGTCCCTCCTGGACCCGGAGGGCACTCCCGCGCGAAACGGTCTGTCACGGGGTACGCGCGGGGTGCTCCACCTTCACGCCTTGGCCCGGCAGTGCGGAGAGCGACGGCGGACGGAAAGCACAGGTCAAGCAGTAGTGCCGGTGTGAAATGAGCCCATCACCGCCTGCGTGCAGGGTCGCCCCCTACCTAACCGTCAGGTGGGACTGAATCAGCTTTCCAACAGTGCGAGTTTTGATCGCGGCCTCGGGCCGGTCTATTTCGTCTGAAACCTGTGCCCAGTGCTCCAACACGGCGACGACCCAGCGCCAACAACTACGTGGCAGCTTCACCGTGACGACCTCATCGTCTGGTGGCCATGCCCCAGACCTGGGGGTACCCGGGGTCATTCCTGCGACCTGATGCCAGCCAGCCTCGCGGATAGTCATCCCCACGGTCCGGATGTCTTCCCAGTCGGGTCGTTCGTACCGGGAGTTGATCTCGTTGTCCACCGTGCCGTCGATGATGTGCCACTGCCGCATTGGCAGACTGATCGCCAGCTCAGCATCCTGCTCAGGAGGAGAAGAGTCCATGGCGAGTCATGGTCGCTAGGGAACTGATCAACGTCAACAGAATGGCCCGCGGGATGCGGAATCATCCTTGGACCAATGGCCAGCAGTACAGGCCGCCGGGTTGGAGCTTCCACGGCAGTCGCGCTCGCCGATCGCGCTCACGGACTCCGGCTTGCAGACGACGTCGTCGCCAGCGTCGATCTACTCGCGAGAGCCGGACGTAGCCGTCCGGCTCTACCGGAAGACGACGCATTCCGAGGAGACCGGCCGTTCGCTTCTCAGCGGCGTCGGCGAGATCGCACAGATCGCCGGATGGATCGCCAGCGATGCGGGCGAGCACGACCAAGCGGCACGCGCCTACCGACTCGGCGTCTCGACGGCCAGGGAAGCCGGAGACTGGGCTTACTGGGGCTCGCCCGAGGAACTCGACGTGATGGACGCGCGTGTCTATACCGAACTTCGGCGACCGCTACGAGCGGTCCCACTCCTACGAGAAGTCCTCAGCCGGTACGACTCCACGCACACGCGGGACCTCGCCCTCTGCCTCTCATGGCTCGCCGTCGCATTGGTGGACACCAACGAGCCTGAAGAGGGCGCCAAGACCGCGCGACGCATGCTCGACCTCGCAGCCGGCTTCCCGAGCGACCGGACGGCCCGGCGTGGGCACGTCGTCCTCGCCAAGCTGGAGCCGTACCGAGACGTCCCCGAGGTGCGCGAGATACTCGACACCTACGCAGCCTAACGACTGCGCAGCAGGTCAGGCGCTACTCAGCTGGGGCGACATCAGGCTGTGTCGTATCGAGCCGCATGGCCGACGGCCGGGTTAGGGGATCTTCCGGCATGATCTGGACGTGGACGTGATCACGTGGGGCGAGGACCTGGTAGGCCCGCTGATAGGCGCCCATCGACCGGCAGATGTTCTTCAGGCGGCCGCGTTGTGCATGGCCGAGGAGCTCAGGTCGGACGGGTTTCGATGGATCAAGTCCCGGCGCTGCTTCGAGAGACGGGGCCAGGGTGGACGCGTCGAACGGATGACGCTGGAGCCAAGCCGTCACAACAGGTCCGGCTCGTTCGTTCGGTTCGCGGTGGCGCAACTGCATGTCGACGAACCCGACCTGGGGGACTGGCGCACGGCCAACCACCTTCTGACGGTGATCCGTCCGGACGGTGCGCTGGATGTCTTGTGCGCCGCCAGTTGCTATGACCTGGTGCGAGTCGGATTCCGCAACATGGTTGGGCTGACCCGCCCGGAGAACCGTGTAGCCCGCCTGAGGGCACTGTGCGACCAGATCAGGCAGATCGTTCTTCCCTGGTTCGCGAGCACAAGAGACCCTCAGCAGCTCGCGGCCATCGTGCCCGAAGCGCTCTTGGGGCCCTTCGACTTTGCCCCCGACCTCGTCGAGTACCTGGTCCTGCGCGGAGAGCGCGAGCAGGCCCGGTTGTTGATCGAACGGGTGTTGGAGCTCGACGGAAAGCAGCGAGAGGCATTTTCAGAGGGTCGCCGTCTCGCCGGTCAGGGCCTTGCCGGTCGGCCCCGCTGGCATACCCCTCAGGCCCTCGGCTGGACCAGTGCCGTCCTGGGGTTGAGCTGAGAATGCCGGGTGCGCGTAGCTTGGCGCGCGAAGGTGTCGCTTCGGTGTTGGGCCGGGAGGCGCTGCCAGAGGGCTAGGGCTGCGGGGCGTTCGGAGTCAGGCCGGCGTGGCGGGCGATGTCGAGGGCGGCGGAGAGGTCCGGCTCCCAGCCGTTGCTCAGCCACGCGAAGCTCTCCGCCGACAGCGCGCCCTCGCGCGCCCGCCGCAGCGTCTCCTCCAGGGCGCCCTCCCGCGCCGCTCGCACCGTCTCCTCCAGCGCCGCCATCAGCCCGTCGTCCTCCTCGACCTCCTCACCGCCCCACCTGGCGCCGATGACGTCATTGGCCACGTGGTCGAGGAGCCGTACCACGTCGGCGGTACCGCCCACCGTGGACGCGAGACCGTCGTCGCGGAGGCCGTCCGGATAGTCGACCCGATGCCACGTGCCGTCGTACCAGTACACGAACCCCAGTTCCTTGGCCGCCTGCATGTCGGCGAGCCTTTCCAGCGGGAGCCAGCCGGGCGCCCCGGCCAGCAGGTCGAGGGGCGGTTCGTGGAACCGGGTCCAGCTCATCTCGTGATCGCACCCGTACAGGACGGCCCGTCCGCCCTCCAGCGGTTCCAAGGCCCAGTCGTTGCCGCCGCCGTCCTGGTGCCCGACACCGTCATCGTTCACCGTGAAGAACGCCGAGTACGCGTCGTGCGGCACCGCGGCCTCGACCGCCGCCATCGTCGCGGCGCGCACGAGCAGTTCACGGGGGCTCGGCAGGTCCTCTGGGGTTCCCGGCTTGTTCATCAGCGCATCTCCTCACCCTCCATTGATCAACGACGAGAGTCAGATGACCTGCCCCTCCCGCCGGTTCCGTCCAGCCGCATCAATCAAGCCGATACAACGACGACTCCACCATCGCGGCGTGTGCGGCGGGAGCGCGGATTGTGCCGGTGGTGTAGGCGGTCAGCGGGCCGTGGTCTTAGGTCTTGCCCCTCTCGTTTGGGGTGGTCTTGCCGTTGGCGCCTGAGGGTAGGACGGGGCGAAGGCCCAGGTGGTTAGGGCGCAGAGGGTGAGGGCCGCGCCGAGGACGGTGGGGCCTAGCCATCCGGCGGCGTCGAACAGGGCGGTGGTCGCGGCCGCGCCCAGGGCGGAGCCGAGCGAGTAGAAGACCATGTAGGCACCGATGGCGGTGCTGGTGCGGTCGGGGTAGGCGGTCGTGAGGGTGTGCTGGTTGCTGACGTGTACCGCCTGGACGGCGAAGTCGAGCAGGACCACGCCGAGCGTCAGCAGCGGCAGCGACCACGGGAGCTGGCCGATCGCGGCCCATGAGACGAGCAGGAATACCAGGGCGAGGCCGGTGACGCGGCGCGCGTGCCCGGCGTCGCCCCAGCGTCCGGACCGGGCGGCGCCGAGGGCGCCGGCGAGCCCGGCGATCCCGAAGAGCCCGATCCGCGCCTCGTCGAGGTGCCACGGCGCGCGGGCCAGCGGCAGCGCCATGCCGCTCCACAGGGTGCCGAACGAGGCGAACAGGAAGAACGCGATCAGGCCCCGGCTGAGGAACACCGGCTGGGTGAACAGCACGCCGAAGGATCGGACGACCTGCCCGTACCGGGCTGTGGACGGCCGGTCGCCGGACGGCAGCAGGACGAGGGTGAGCGGCGCGAGGACGGCGGCGAGGGCCGCCAGCGTCAGGTAGATGCCGCGCCATCCCCACAGGTCGGCGAGGACGCCCGCGGCGACGCGCGCGCCGAGGATTCCGATCACCACGCCCGAGGTGACGGCGCCGAGGTTGCGGCCGCGTTCGGACGGCGGGGAGACCGAGGCGGTGTACGCGACGGTGGTCTGCACCACGACCGCGAACGCGCCCGCGGTGGCCAGCCCGGCGAAGGCCGTCCAGGGAGCCGGGGCCGCCGCGGTGAGGCCGGTTCCCGCCGCCACCAGGGCGAGGTGCGCGGCGATCAGGCGCCTGCGGTCGAGCATGTCGCCCAGCGGCACCAGCAGCACCAGTCCCGCGAGGTAGCCGAGCTGGCCGGCGGCCACGAACCAGCCGAGCGAGCCGACGGGGACGCCGAGGTCGTGCCCCATCGGCCCGAGCACCGGCTGCCCGGCGTAGACGCTCGCCACCGCGACGCCGCACACCACCGCCAGGAGCAGCCTCGTCCACCGGTCCACAGGCCCGCCTCCGATCAGTTTCATTTTGCAACTGATCGGAGGCTAGGCCAGAATGGTTTCAATCCGCAACTCATGGGAGGCGTGATGGCGGGCGACGACACCGGCGGGCCGCACCCGGCGTGGACGGACCTGGCGTGGACGGACCCGAGCTGCCCGGTCGCGCGCACCGTCGACCTGGTCGGCGACCGGTGGAGCCTGCTGATCGTCCGCGACGCGATGGACGGTGCCCGCTCGTTCACCGACTTCCAACAGCGCACCGGCATCGCCCGCAACATCCTCACCGACCGGCTTCGCAAGCTGACCGCGCGCGGGCTGCTCGCCCAGGTCGACGCCCCGTCCGGCAGGCGCAGGCTGTACACGCTCACCGACGCCGGCAAGGACCTCTTCCCCGTCATCGTCACGCTCCGGCAGTGGGGCGAGCGCCACGCCTTCGACCAGGACGAACCGCGCTCCGTCCTGGTCGACGACGACGGCGCTCCGGTGCCGGAACTCCTGCCGGCGGCGGCGAACGGATCCCCGCTGACGGCCGACACGACGACGGTGCGCCGTCCCGGCTGACCCGGTTCACACGGTGGACGGCTGGTCAGCGCGTGTCGCCGCGGGCTCGGAGACGGTCTCCGAACGGGCCAGGGGGCCGCTGCGGAGCAGGGCGCCGCAGATCACGGCGCCGGCGGCGAAGATGCCGGCGCACCACCAGAACACCGTCGTGTAACCGTGCACGGCGGCCAGCTGCAGCAGCTGCGGCGTCGGACGTCCGTGCAGGTGGTCGGCCAGGTAGCCGCTGGTGGCGCCGGCGGCGATGGTGTTGAGCAGCGCCGTGCCGATCGAGCCGCCGAGCTGCTGCCCGGTGTTGATGCTCGCCGACGCCACCCCCGCGTCCTGCGGGGCCACGCCGAAGGTGCCGGTGGCGGCCGCCATCCCGAAGATGAGGCCCATGCCGGTGCCGGTCACCACGAGGGGGCCGAGCAGGGCGGACGCGTAACCCGAGTGAACGTCGATCCTCGTCAGCCAGAGCATGCCGGCCGTGTTGAGCAGCATGCCGGCGACGACCATCGGCCTCGGGCCGAACCGCGGCAGCAGCCTGGTGTTGCCGAGCGTGGCCGTGGTCCCGCTGAACAGCACCATCGGCAGCATGGCGACGCCCGACCTGACGGCCGAGTACCCCAGCGTCACCTGCATGTAGTAGACGAGGAACAGGAAGACGCCGAAGGTGCCCGCGCCACTGATCAGGATGGTGAGGTAGGCGCCGGCGCGGTTGCGGTCGAGGACGATGCGGGGCGGCAGCAGCGGGTGCGCGGTCCGGGACTGCCAGGCGGCGAAGACGGCGAGGAGCGCGCCGCCGGCCGCGAGGAAGCCCCAGGCCGAGGGCGTGCCCCAGCTGTGCGACGCGGCGTTGGAGAAGCCGTAGACCAGGCAGAACATCCCGCCGGAGACCGCCACGACGCCCGGGACGTCGAGCCGGCCGCCCACCGCCCTCGCCTGCCGGGGCACGAGGAGCGCGCCGCCGATGATCGCGACCGCCGCGAAGATCACGTTGACGTACATGCACCAGCGCCAGGACAGCGACGAGGTCAGGGCCCCGCCGAGCAGCAGCCCGAGGCCTCCGCCCGCGGCGGCGACCATGCCGTAGACGCCGAACGCCTTGGCCCGCTCCTTCGGGTCCTTGAACGTCGTGGCGAGCAGCGACAGGGCGGACGGTGCGAGCAGCGCGCCGAAGACGCCCTGGCAGGCGCGCGCCGTCACGAGCATGGGGAAGCCGGTCGCGGCGCCGCCGGCGGCGGACGCGGCGGCGAAGCCGATGAGGCCGGTGAGGAAGGTCGCCTTGCGGCCGATGAGGTCGGCGAGCCGGCCGCAGAACAGCAGCAGGCTGCCGAACGACAGCGCGTACGCGGTCACGACCCACTGCCGGTCGGCGGCCGAGAAGTGCAGGGCGCGCTGCGCGGACGGCAGCGCGAGGTTCATCACGGTCAGGTCGAGGACGACCATGAGCTGGGCGACGGCGATGACGGCGAGGACCAGCCACCGTCTCGGGTCGGGGGCGGCCGCGCCGGCCGGGCCGGCCGCCGGGGATGTGCTGGGTGCTGCCACGATGATCTCCTTGTCGTGTCGGACGGGCCGGGCCGTCCGCGGCGGGCGCCGCGGGGCCGTGTCAGTGGTCCGACGAGACGGCCCGCCGGAATGTCAGGCGGCCCGCCGGGAGGAAGGCCGGCGGCGGCACCTCACAATCCGGCGCGGTATCTCGTCGGAGGGGGAAAGCGGATCCGACGCAGCGAGCCTGGGGGAACCATGACCGACCATTCGGGGCACGACCGGTCCGACGCGGAGCTAGGCGCGATCGTGAGCGAGCGGCGCCGGCTGATCAACCTCGCCTACCGGCTTCTCGGCTCCCTGGCGGACGCCGAGGACGTCGTGCAGGAGACCTACGCCCGCTGGTACGCGATGTCACGGGCGCAGCAGGACGCCATCGAGTCCCCGGGCGCGTGGCTGTCGAAGGTCGCGGGCCGCATCTGCCTGGACCTGCTCGGCTCGGCGCGCGCGCGGCGGGAACGCTATGTGGGCGAATGGATCCCCGAACCGGTGCCCGAGCCCGGGCAGTGGGCCAACGGGCGCCTCGGCGCCGCACCGGCCGACCCCGCGGACCGGATCACCCTGGACGAGTCGGTCAGCATGGCCTTCCTCGTCGTGCTCGAGTCGATGACCCCGGCCGAGCGCGTCGCGCTCGTCCTGCACGACGTGTTCCGCTACCCGTTCGCCGAGATCGCCGAGATCACCGGACGCACCCCGGCGGCGTGCCGGCAGCTCGCGTCCTCGGCCCGCCGCCGCATCCGCGACGCGGCCCCGCCCGCGGTCCCGCCGGCCCGGCAGGCCGGTGTCGTCCGGAACTTCAAGGAGGCGCTGGAGGCCGGCGACGTCGGCGCTCTCGTCGGCCTCCTCGACCCCGGCGCGACCCTGACGGTCGACGGCGGCGGCCTGGTCAGCGCCACGCTGCACCCGATCGTCGGCGGCGAGCGGATCGCCCGCTACTGCGCCGACCTCGCCGTCCGTGCCCGGGGCCTGACGCGGCTCCTGGAGCGCACCGTCAACGGCCAGCCCGGCCTGGTCGCGCAGTACGAGGGCGTCACGTCGACGGTCTACGCGTTCGAGATCACGGACGGCCGGATCACGCACATCTGGGCGGTGCGCAATCCGGAGAAGCTGAAGTCCTGGACCGACGGCTGAGCCCTCCGGAGACCGCCCGGCACCCCGCACGGGGGACTCGTCCCCCGTGCGAGCTACCCGGGAATGTCCTCCGCGCGGTGATGATCAGGCACTTGCCCGATCCCTAGCGTTCTCGGCGTGAGCGCGGCCCTTTGCGGCCGCCGGAATCCCGGACGCCGGCAATTCCGCCGTGCCGCCGGTCCCTTTCGCTGGAGGACACGATGATTCGCAAGTTCAGGACGCTCGCCGTTGCCGCGATCTGCTGCGCGGTGGCCGGTGCGGGACTGACCGGGTGCACGGACGACTCGGATTCCTTCCCGTTCCTCTCCTCGCACAAGGCCAGCACGTTCACCGGGACGAAGAAGATAGAGGTCGAGGGGAAAACGGTGAACGTCTCCTGCTCGGGCAAGCGGGAGAAGGACGGGCCCGTCGTCGTCCTGCTGCACGGCGGGGGCGACGGGCTGGACAAGATGGCCGCGTTCCAGAAGACCCTCAGCAAGAAGAACCGGGTCTGCTCCTATGACCGGCTCGGCGCGGGCGCCAGCGCCAAGCCGGACGGCCCGCAGAGCTTCGCCACCACCGGGAAGGTGCTCACCGGGGTCCTGGACGAGCTCGCCGGGGACGCGCCGGTCGTCCTGGCCGGGCACTCGATGGGCGGGCTGATCGCCGCCCGGTACGCACCCGACCACAAGGGCCGGGTGAAGGGGCTCGTCCTGATGGACGCGACGCCGCCGACCATGCTCGCCGACCTGACCGGCGCGATCCCCGCGTCCGCGAAGGGCCCGGCCGCCCAGCTGCGGGCGCAGAACCTCGCGGTCTTCAAGGGCGAGAACCCCGAGCGGCTCGCGATGCCGGACGGGAAGGTGCGTTCGGCCGGGAACATCCCGGTCGAGGTCATCAAGCACGGGAAGCCGTACCTCGCGGCCGTCCCCGGGTCCGGCCCGCGCCTGGAGCAGGCGTGGACGGCCGGCGAGCGCAAGTGGCTGGCGCTGTCCGGCCGCAGCCGGTTCACGGTCGCGGAGAAGAGCGGCCACTACATCTACCTGGAGCAGCCCGCGGTCGCCGTCCGGGCCGTCGAGCGCGTCGCCGCGCAGGTCGCGGGCTGAAGTCCCCCTTCGGCCGGTCGGCCATTACGGCCATTCGGAAAAGCCGTCCCGGAAAGGCTTGTCCCCCGTGCGAGCTACCCGGGATTGTCCACCGCGCGGTGACGTTTCCGAACCGGCCGTTTCCATAGCGTTCTTCCAGCCGCGGTGCTCGGGCCGCGGATCTCGCAAAGCCGTGGATCTCGCAAAGGAGTCGGAATGCGTTTGGTGAAGCAGCTGGTGGCCGTCGCGGCGGTCGCCTTCGTCGGAGGCCAGGCGGTCGCCGCGGTGGACGGGAACACGCTCCTCACCCTCCTGTTCGGGGCGGCGACGGCGGTCCTGGCGCCGGTCGTGTACGCCTGGGTGGTGCGGCGGACCGAACACCGCGCGCCGGCCGAGGTCGCGCGGAAGGGCGCCGCCGCCGCCGTCGGGCGCGGCATGCTGATCGGCTTCGCGATGTTCGCGGCCGTGATCGCGAACATCGCGTTCCTCGGCGACTACCGGGTCGACGGCTTCGGCTCGGTCCCGGGCGCGCTCGCCCTGCTCGGCTTCATGGCCGCCGCGGCGGTGACGGAGGAGCTGCTGTTCCGCGGCGTGCTGTTCCGGATCGTCGAGGGACGCATCGGGACGTGGGCGGCGCTGGCATTGACCGGCCTGCTGTTCGGGCTGTCGCACCTCACCAACGAGCACGCCACCCTGTGGGGCGCGATCGCGATCGCGGTGGAGGCCGGGGGCATGCTGGCCGCCGCGTACGCCGCGACCCGGACCCTGTGGGTGCCGATCGGGCTGCACTTCGCCTGGAACTTCGCCGAGTCGGGCATCTTCGGCACCGAGGTGTCGGGCAACGGCGCGAACAAGGGGCTGCTGGACTCCACGATGTCGGGTTCGTCGCTGGCGACCGGCGGCGAGTTCGGCCCGGAGGCGAGCCTGTACGCGGTCGGGGCCGGGCTGGCGCTGACGGTCGCGTTCATGTGGCTGGCCCGCCGCCGCGGCCACCTCGTGCCCGCCCGCCGGCGGACCGCCGAGGCTTCGCAGAGCCCCGCCGCCCGGGCGGCCGCGACCGCTACGCTCTCCCGGTGATCGATCTTCGGCGGCTCCCGGCGGTGGATCTCGGCCGGTTCCCGGACGCGTGGCGGCGGTGCGACGTCACGGTCCGGGACCTCCCGTTGGCGCTGGTGCTGGTCGCCATGTCGTTCGTGCCGGCCTTCCACGGCGCGGGGACGCGGATCGGCGAGATGGCGACCCGTCCGTTCGACGCGCTCGCGGTCCTGGTCGTCCTCCTGGAGTGCCTCCCGCTGGCGGTGCGGCGGCGGTGGCCGGCGGTGTGCCTCGTGCTGGTGTCGCTCGGGTTCGCCGCCGACCAGATGCGCGGATACCACCTGGTCGCGGGCACCGCGCTGCCCTTCGCGCTGCTGAGCGCCGGCGCCTACCTGGAACGCCACCGGCGCGTCGCCATGGCCGCCGGGACGGGGCTGTACGCGGTGTTCGCGGTCGCGCTGAACCGGGTGGGCGCGAACGAGCGGACCGACGAGTACGTGACGTTCTACCTCGCGCTCGCCCTGATCTGGGGGGTCGGTGCGTGGCTGCGGTCGACGCGCGCCGCCGAGGCCGAGCGCCGGCTCCGCGTCGCCGAGGCCACCCGGACCGCCGAGCGCACCCGCATCGCCCGCGAGCTCCACGACGTGGTGACCCATCACGTGACGGCGATGGTGGTGCAGGCGGAGGCGGCGCGCTACCTCGTGGCGGCCCCCGACCGGCTGGACGCGACGCTGAGCACGGTCACCGACACCGGCCGCCGCGCCATCACCGACCTGCGGCACCTGCTCGACCTGCTCAACCCCGACCACGGCACGGGGGACGGGAGCGGCACCGGCGGCCCAGGCCGGGCGCCGTCGGCCGGCGACCTGGACGCGCTGGTGGAGCAGACGCGGCGGGCCGGGCAGCCGGTGGAGTTCACGCGGGTCGGCGAGGCGGCGGTGGCGGCGGGCAGCGCCGAGTCCGTCGCCTACCGGGTCGTGCAGGAAGCCCTGACGAACGTGTTGAAGTACGCCCACGGGAGCCGCGCCGAGGTCCAGGTGCGGTACGGCGAGAAGGAGATCACGGTGGAGGTCGGCAACGACGGCTCGGGGTCGCGGGCCGCGGCCGTCGGCGGCGGAGGGCGCGGCCTGACCGGCCTGAGCGAGCGGGTGGCGGCGCTGGGCGGGGAGTTCAGCGCGGACCCGCGGCCCGGCGGCGGGTTCCTGGTGCGGGCGCGGATCCCGTCGGGGAGCGCGTCGTGACCGCGCCGGTCCGGGTCCTGGTCTGCGACGACCAGGCGCTGATCCGCACCGGGTTCGCGACGATCATCGACGCCCAGCCGGACCTGGAGGTCGTGGGCGAGTGCGGTGACGGCCGCGCCGCGGTCGACCTCGCCCGCCGGCTCGACCCCGACATGGTGGTGATGGACGTCCGGATGCCGGTGCTCGACGGCATCGAGGCGACCCGCCTGCTCGCCGGCGCCGGGGTGGAGCACCCCGTGAAGGTGCTGGTGGTGACGACGTTCAACCTCGACGAGTACGTCTACGAGGCGCTGCGGGCGGGCGCGAGCGGGTTCCTGCTCAAGGACGCGCCGCCCGCGCAGCTGCTGCACGGGATCCGCACCGTCGCGTCCGGTGCGGCGCTGCTGGCGCCCGAGGTGACGCGGCAGCTCGTCGGCAAGTACGCGGCGCGGATCCGGCCCGCGCCGGGGACGGCGGAGGGCACCGCGCTGGCCCCGCGCGAGCTGGAGGTGCTGCGGCTGATCGCCAACGGCCTGTCCAACAGCGAGATCGCCGCGACGCTCGTGATCAGCCAGGAGACCGTCAAGACCTACGTGTCGCGCATCCTCACGAAGCTGGACCTGCGGGACCGTGTGCAGGCGGTCGTCTACGCCTACCGCAACGGGCTGGTGACCTGAGCGTCGGTGGGCTCGCCGTCCCCGCCTGGGGACAGCCGGCGCACAGGGGTGTGAACAGAGTTATCCACAGGATGTGGACGGTCGGGCGACTGGGGACCGGAAGCGCGCGTGGCCAGGGAAGACGCGGATATCCCCAGGATGCCGGGGTGGGGACGACCGGTGGACGGCGGTGGGTACGGCGCCGGGGCCCGCGCTGGGGACGGTGTTATCCACAGGCGCCACGCGGCGGGGTGGAAGTCGCGGACGACCTCTATCGGGGCGACGAGGTGTGCTGGTCGGGCAGGCGCGGGGGCACGCCTGCCCAACCGCGGCGCGACGTGGCCAGGCCTGCCGGCCGTCAGAGGGTAAGGGCGGCCATGCGCGTGGTCTGCCCGCGCCGGCGGCGGAGGGGACCTCGCCGGAAAACCGCCGCCCGACGGATGGGTCCGGTTTGTCGCACCGCTCTGACCTGCGGAGGGATTCCGGATTTCCACAGGCGGCCGGTCGGGTGGCGGCTGGGGACGCGGTTGGGGATTCTTGGTGGGCGGGGCCGTCCACCGGTCGCGGGCGGTTGTGGAGGGCGGCTGCCCACAGGCTGTGAACGCGTTGTGTGCGGCTGGGCGCCGGGGGCCGTCTCGTTGCTGGTCAGCGGGTTATCCACGACGTGGACAACGGTCCTGCACATTGGGGAACGGGTGGGGAAGAATGGTGGACGGTGCGGCTCGGCGGTCATGCCCAGGATGTGTACGGGAGTTATCCACAGGCTGTGGACACTGTGCATGACCGGGTGCCGGTGTGGACGGGGCGACGGCGCGCCCGCAAAGACCGATCGGATGTTCGAAAGCCCTTGTCGCCTGGGGATTCCGCTGTGGAGCCGCCGCCCGGAA
The DNA here is from genome assembly GCF_008923365.1 of Actinomadura montaniterrae. Lineage (GTDB taxonomy): Bacteria > Actinomycetota > Actinomycetes > Streptosporangiales > Streptosporangiaceae > Spirillospora > Spirillospora montaniterrae. The sequence goes on along the minus strand of NZ_WBMR01000162.1, from coordinate 8,584 downwards.
CGCCTGCTCAGCAAGGTCGGAGGATGTGCGGAACGTTTCCCCCAGCCTGTGGACGACGGGCCTCAGGCGTCCTTGGCCAGCGGATGGCGGGGCTGATAGATCGGCAGTTCGCCCCCGCTCGGCAGCCGGATCGCGGCGAGCAGTCCCCAGCCCCGGTCCTGCACCGGCCCGTCCACCTGGACGCCGCGCCCGGCGAGGTCGTCGAGGGTGGCGTGAATGTCGTCGCACATCAGGTAGAACTCGTGCCGGGGCGCGCCCTCGGTCGGGTGGGCGGCGAGCTCGGCCGGCGGCAGCTTGAAGATCAGCCAGCCGTTCCCGGCGTCGACGTCCGGGAGGCCGAGCACGTCCCGGAGGAACGCGCGGTCGGCGTCCGCATCGCGGCTGTAGATGATGACATGCGCACCGTTGATCATGGTTACCCCTCCGGGACCGTCCTACCCGCCTGGGCCGCGGTCATTTCGGGTGGCCTGGACACGGCCGGGCGGGCTGCGTCTTAATGGCGGGATGGAGCAGGGGCCGGTCGCCGCGACGCCGCACGGGCGCCCGCCGCGGCCTGCCCGGCGGCGCCTCGCCGCGCGCTTGGCGCGGCTCCCCGAACACCCCACCACCTGCGAACATTTGTTCGAGCGCGTGCTAGGCTCCCGGACTCATGGGGCACCTTCTGAACGAGCCGGTCCGCGCCGAGCACGACCCCGCGGGACGGCTCACCGCGTACGAGTGGCGGGGGTCGCGCTACGCCGTCGAGGAGGTCCTCAAGACCTACGGGACGCCCCAGGACGGCCGGGTCTACCGGGTCCGCGTCGTCGGCGCGGAGGGCGTGGCCGTCGCGGAGCTCGGCCGTGACCGGGACCGCTGGCGGCTCCGGCACGTCTTCTCCGCCTGACGCCCCCGGCGCCACGCGCGGCACCGACGCCTTCGGCGGCACCGACGTCCCCGACGTTCCCGGCGGCGCCGACGCCCCCGATTTCCCCGGCGGCGGACGGGGCGGCGGGCGGCGTCCCGACCGGGCGGTGTGGACCCGCGTCGACGGCATCCAGGGCGCCTCGCTCGACCTGCTCAACGCGCGGATCGGCCGCCGCCACTACGCGCCGCACGCGCACGACGAGTACGCGGTCGGCGTGTGCGTCGACGGCCTGGAGACCATGCGGTACCGCGGCGAGCGGCTGTACTCCGCCGCCGGCAGCATCGTGGTGATCGAGCCGGGCGAGGCGCACACGGGCGGCCCCGCCGACCAGGACGGCTTCGCCTACATGTGCCTCTACCCCACGGCCGAACTGGTGGGGGCGGCGTCGGGGTGGGACGGCGGGCTCCCGCACTTCCGCGAGCCGATCGTCGACGATCCCGGGCTGGCCGGCCGACTGCGCCTCGCGCACCGGTCGCTGCGGACGGCCGACGACCCGCTGGAGGGCGAGAGCCGGCTGCTCGAGGTGCTCGGCGCGATCGTCCGGCGGCACGCCGTCCGCGTCCCGCCGGGCGCCTCCGCGCAGCGGGGCGCGTCGGGGATCGCCCGTGCCGTCGCGGCGCGGCTGTCGGACGAGCTGGTGGGGCCGCCTACTCTTGCGGAGGTCGCCGCTGACCTCGGCCTGTCGCGCTACCAGTTGCTGCGCGCCTTCCGGGATTCGATGGGGATGCCCCCGTACGCATGGCTCGCCCAGCATCGGGTGGCGCGCGCGCGGACGCTCCTTGATGCGGGGCTTAAGCCGGCCGAGGCCGCGGCGCTCGTCGGGTTCGCCGACCAGGCGCACCTCACCCGCTGGTTCCGGCGCGTCCTCGGCGTGACGCCCGGTGCGTACCGCAACAGCGTTCAAGACCGCGCCCGCCGCCGCCCCGCATCCTGAACCGGTGCCCGGCGCCGAGCGCCGGAAGGCCGATCCGGAACGGAGGACGTGGTGAGTCGCCGCGGCTGGTTGCTGTTCGCGCTGATGAGCGTGCTGTGGGGGATCCCCTACCTGATGATCAAGGTGGCGGTCGGGGGCGTGTCCGTGCCCGTGCTGGTGTTCGCGCGGACCGCGCTCGGCGCGCTCGTGCTGGTGCCGCTCGCCGCCCGGTCCGGCGGCCTCGCGCCGGTCCGCCGGCACTGGCGGCCGCTGCTGGCGTTCACCGCGATGGAGATCCTCGGCCCGTGGGCGCTGCTGTCGGACGCCGAGCACCGGCTGACCAGCTCGATGACCGGGCTGCTGATCGCCGCGGTGCCGATCATCGGGGTGCTGCTGGCGCGGCTGACCGGCGACGCCGAGCGGCTCGGCCCGGTCCGCTGGGCGGGGCTGCTGGTCGGCCTCGCGGGCGTCGGCGTGCTGGCCGGGCCGCATCTCGGCGGCGGCAGCGCGTGGGCGATCGGCGAGGTCATGCTGGTGGCGGTCGGGTACTCGATCGCGCCGATGATCGCGACGCGCCGGCTGCAGGACCTGCCGAGCTTGCACATGGCCGCGGGGTCGCTGACGATCGCGGCCGCGGTGTACGCGGTCCCGGCCGCGCTGACCTGGCCGGACGCGGTGCCGCGCGGGCGCGTGCTGGCCGCGCTCGGCGGCCTCGGCCTGGTCTGCACCGCGCTGGCGTTCATGGTGTTCTTCGAGCTCATCCGGGAGGCGGGCACGTCGCGGGCGATGGTGTTCACGTACGTGAACCCGGCGGTGGCGGTCGTCGCGGGCGTGCTGCTGCTCGGCGAGCCGCTCACCGGGACGATCCTCGCCTCCTTCGTGCTGATCCTCGGCGGTTCGGTGCTCGCGACCGTCCGCCGCGGCCCCTCCACGACTGCCGAGCCGCTGGCCGCCGCTGCTGCGCCGCCCGCGGACGTGCCGGTCAGCGAAGAGTCACGATGAACTTCCCGGGCCGGGCGACGTTGCCCGCCGGGTCGATCGCCCGGTACTCGACGGTGTGCCGGCCCTTGGGGAGCTTGCCGTAGGTCAGCGAGTCGATGACGGTGCCGTCCTCGGAGAACCGCCACGGCGCGGACGAGTCGGTCGGCCAGCCGAAGTAGTTGAACCAGCCGTCGCCGTCCACGCGGAACTCGGACACGACCACGCCGGGCCGGTCGTCCGCGCCCGTCAGCTTCATGGTGAACGGACCGTCGAAGACGTACTCGGGCGTGCGCCCGGGACGGGGACGTGCCTGTGCCGCCGCGGACAGCTCGAACTTCACCGTCGGACGCTGCGCGTCGATCGTCCATGTACGCGTCTTAGAGCCGACCCTGGCGGCGAGCGTGTGCGTGCCACTGCGAAGGTGCAAGCGTCCTAGAGCGATGTCGCGTTCGCTGCCCTGCACGCGCCGTCCGTCGAGTTCCCAACGGACGCTAGGGGCGCTCTTAGCGGGGTGGGTCGTTTCCGCGTACACGACGGATTCGGCGCCCACAGCCTGGTCGGTGGGTGTGGACGAGGTGAAGTCGATGGGCACGTCGTCGGCAGGCGTCTTCAGCTGCGTATCGACGGTCCAGGTGCGGACCTGGGTGAGCGCCGAGGACGCCCGTACAGCGGGGTCCCGCACGAACTCGGTCGGATCGATGACGGTCGCCTTGACGGTGTGCGTGCCCTTCTTGAGGTGCAGGCGCCTGAGGTCGAGGTTCGGCGACTTCCCTACGACCTTGCCGTCGGCCGTCCACGTGACCAACAGCTGGTGCCCTGTCGGATGCATGGTCTCGACCCACAGGACACGGTCCGCGCCTACGGGAGCGTCCGTGGGGGTCTGCGCCTGGACGATGTCGACTTTCCCGGAGATGCGCTGCGTCATCCGCTCACGCGCGACCTGGTCGTAGTAGTAGCCGAGCGTCTTCATCATGGAGTGCTGGCTCGGCCTCCACACGCCCTTACTGAAGTAGAGGCCGCCCTCATAGCGTCCTATGACGCCCCCTGCTTCGCTGCGCTCACCGAGCCACCGCCACCACTTCTTCTTCTGCGCCTTCATCTCGTCGACGGTGAGCAGCGTGTGATGGAGGGACGTGGGTTCCGGACCGGTGTACGTACCGCCCGGCACACCCCGCTGGTAGTAGTCGTACTCGTCGTCCAGCCCGCCTAGCGAATGCCCGAGTTCGTGCGGCGCGATGAGGGCCGACATGGCGTTCCCGCCAGACGACGTGGCGTACGTACCGCCCGCGCCCCCGTAGGTGTCGCTGTTGGCCATCGCGAGGATCTGCCGGTTGTTCGCGTTGGTGCCGGGCACCATGTCCGCGTACTTCTTGGCGGCGGCGGAGTCCATGACGAGCAGGCGCTGCAGGCCGTCCTGCCTGCATCCGCTCCAGAACGCCATGCTGAGCGGCGTCGTACGGCGCGGCGAGGACAGACCCGGGTCGCAGCTCACCCCCGACTCCGCCGACGGGATCTCCACCGCGTACACGTTGACGTAGCTGCGGTACGACTTGAACGGCTCGATCGTCCACAGGTCGTTGAGGTGCTTGTCGAGGTCGGCGCGGAACTTCGGCATGTCCGCCGCCGTATAGCCGTCGCCCATCACCACGAGGTTGAAGCGCTTGGCCGGATCGCCCGTCACCTGAATCGGCACTACCGTCGCGTCGGCCGCGTCCGCGCGCGCGGGAACCGTCGCCAGGGCTGTCACAGTGAGCGCCGCCGCGCCGATGATGCACGTCCTACCCGTCCACATGCACGGACCTCCTCGCGTGGGCGCGCGCGGGCCACAGCGGCCCGGGGAGCGGCGCGCCGGCCCCGCCGATCAAGCGGCACTGCCCGGATTATCACTCCAAGATCCGCGTTTGTCGCCCATGCGTGTGCCGGACGGTGTCAGCGTTTGCCGCGCTGCCCCTCCGCCAGGCCCGCCGAGATCTTCTGGCCGCCCGCGCGCCGCTGCACCGCCGCCGACAGCACCGGCGCGACGCCGCCGATCCGGGCGCCGAGCCGCAGCGCGAACGGCGCCACGTCCACCTCGGCGGCGTTCCGCTCGACCGCCCGCACCGTCGCCTTCGCGACGTCCTGCGGCGACCGCGTCCCGACGCCCCGCGGCAGCGCGACGCCCGCGTCCGCGAACATCCCGGCATCCCGGATGAACCCCGGGAACACGGTTGACACGCCGACGCCGTGCGGCCGCATGTCCTCCCGCAACGCCAGGGCGAATCCCCGCATACCGAACTTCGTCGCGTTGTACAGCGACGCGTGGCCGGACGCCGTCTTCCCGGACAGCGACGCGATGAACACCAGATGCCCGCGGCCACGATCGGCCATCCGCGCGCCCGCGAGCTTTGCCATCACGATCGGCGCGCGCAGGTTCACGTCCAGGACCCGGTCGACCTGCTCCACCGTGTAGTCCGCGAGCAGCCCCGACGCGGGCAGCGCCGCGTTCGCCACCAGCACGTCCACCGGGCCCGCCTCGTCCAGCAGCCGCTCCACATCGGCGCGGTCGGCAAGGTCGGCGACCACCGCCCGGCCGCCGAGCCGCTCGGCCAGCGGCTCCAGCACGTCGCCCCGCCGCCCGCTCAGCACCACCGTCGCGCCGCGCCCGGCGAACCCCTCCGCCAGCGCCCGCCCGATCCCGCCCGTCGCCCCGGTCACCAGGACGTTCGCTCCGCGCAGTTCCATGGCCGCGATGATGGCCGATCAGAACCCGATCCGCCACAGCAGCAGGATGATCGACGACAGCGCCAGCCCCACCGCGCCGAGCCGCACGTCGCCCACCACGATGAGCAGGGCGCACCCCACCGCCGTCGCCGCCGCCATCAGCACCAGCCCCCGGCCCCCCGACGCCTCCTTCTCCGGCGCGCCCGGGTCGAGCTCGCGCTCCCAGCGCCGGAAGTCGTCCTCAGCCATCGGCACTCCCGAGGGTCGTCCCCCGGATTATGCGTCCGCCCGCCCCGTTCGGCGAGAGGACGCGGGCGGGACAGCGGCGGCACCCGGGATTGGACGATCGGTCCGATACCGGTGAGTGGGTGCGGACCGCCCGGGATCGGTTGCTAGGCTGCGGAGAGCCTGGGGGAGCAGACACTGATCCGTATCTTTCCCCGGGTTCGGACTCATAGTCGAGGTGAAGGGGTCCCCACCGTGAAGAAGCTGCTGATTCTCGCCGTCGTCGCCCTCGGCGGCTTCGCCGTCTGGCGCCGCCTCCAGCAGGACCGCGCCGAGCTGGACCTGTGGACCGAGGCCACGTCGTCCGACAGCTGAGACGCCGGCGACACCGGGCCCCGGCGTGAGCGGCGCGGCGCCGATCACCGTCGCCTGCATCGATCTCGCCGGGACCACCGTCGCGGACGGCGGCGCCGTCGAGACCGCCTTCGCCGAGGCGATCGCCGCCCTGGGGATCGTCTCCGGCACGGCGGCGCACGACCGCGCCATGGCCCGCGTCCGCGAGTCACGCGGCGGCTCGAAGATCGAGATCTTCCGCTCGCTGTTCGACGAGCCCCGCGCCCAGGCCGCGCACCTGGCCTTCGAGCGGTCCTATGACCAGCTCGTCGACCGGCACGGCCTGCAACCCGTGCCCGGCGCCGAGCGCGCTCTCGAGCGCATCCGCGGCGCCGGGGTACGCGTGTGCCTGCTCACCGGCTTCGGCCGCCGCACCCAGGCCCGCGTCCTGGACGCGCTCGGCTGGTGGGACCGCGTCGACCTCACGCTGTGCCCCGAGGACGCCGGCCGCGGCCGTCCGTGGCCCGACCTCGTCCTCACCGCCGCGCTCCGCCTCGGCGCCGACGACGTCCGGCACATCGCCGTCTGCGGCGACACCGCGAACGACATGCTGACCGGCCGCCGCTCCGGCGCGTCCATCGTCGCGGGCGTCCTCACCGGCGCCCACGACCGCGACCGCCTCCTCGCCGCCGGCGCCACCCACGTCCTCCCCAGCGTCGCCGCCCTCCCCGACCTCGTCCTCGCCTCCTGACCGGCCCGCGGCCGGATCCTGACACGGAGTGAACGGCGCGCCGCACCGCCACGTCGCAGAGACGTCCCCCGCCGCCCTCGACGACGGGACCCGGCATGCCCAAGCGACGCGTCTACCCGCCCCGCTTCCTCTTCTACTACGACTTCGAAGACCGGCCGAGCCGACCAGGCCGGGGCCTCCTCCGCGACCTCGGAGCGGTCGTGTGCGGCTGCGCCGCCCTGCCGGCCCTGGCCTGGCTCGCAGGCCTCCTCTGGTGACCGTCCCGCCTGGGAAAGCCTGTACTCTGCTAACGGTGTACGATCGATGCTCGTTGCGCCGAATCGGCGTAACCGCAGGTCAGACCCAGTAAACCGAGGGGCCTTAGCTCAGTTGGTAGAGCACCGGCTTTGCAAGCCGGGTGTCAGGGGTTCGAATCCCCTAGGCTCCACCCACCAAGAAGCCCAGGTCAGAACCGGAATTCCGACCTGGGCTCTCATCTCTCACGATCTCTTCTTTCGCTTCCGTGCCCGTTGCGTGCCCGATCGCTTCTTCCCCTTGAGTTCGGCCTTGGCCATGGCACTCAAGGTGTCGGCGATCTCGCGGTGCCGCTCATCGGTCGCGTGCAGATAGATCATGGCCGCCCGATCGCTCGCATGACCCATGCGTTCCTTGAGTTCGGGAAGGGTGGCGCCGGCGATCGCAGCGAGCGTGTTGCCCGTGTGCCGCAGGTCGTGAAACCGCACGTCCTTGAGCCCCGCCTTGTTCAACGCCCGGACCCAGTTGCGCCGGAAGTTCGCCCGCCGCAGTAGCGCGCCCTTACCACCGATGAAGATCAGCCCTTCTTCGCCGTCCTGCGCGAACGCCTTGATGTGCGCCTTCAGTTCGGGAAGGACGATTGCCGGAACAGGAAGTGTCCGTACGCCCGCCTCAGTCTTCGGAGGCCCGAAGTGGAGAGGCTTGCCGGTCACCTCCACAAGCGTCCGCTCGACCCGCACCGTTCCGGCCTTGAGGTCCACGTCTTTGCGGCGGAGTGCAACCGCTTCGCCCCATCGCAGGTTCGCGAAGGTAGCGAGCAGGACGAGCGCCCGGTATCGCCGGTCGATCGCGTCCGCCAGGGCGAAGACTTCCGAGATGCTGAGTACGGGCCGCTCGGGGGGGGGGTCTCGGCGCCGCCGCCCTTGATGGTGCACGGGTTCCGTTTGATCAGGCCATCACTGACCGCCGTGTTCATGATGGCCTTGAGCAGGCGATACGCCTTTGCGAGCGTGACGCCCCATGCCGCTCCCTGTGCCGCCGTCGCTGCGCTTTCGAGCCTATCGACCGATTGGACGTCCCCGCACGCGACAGCGAGCAGCCAAGGGCAACGCGGATCAACTTGGCAGTCTCCGCCAGAAGACCGCCCAGCACACCAGGAGCACGACAGAGGCCGCGAGGAAGAACAGCCAGACCCACCATATAAGGCTGATCGCCGAGCCAGCGGTCGAGGCTACGGTGTTGGAGAGGATTCCCGCGATCACCAGTGTAAGGAAGTTGAAACCCGCCACAATCGTGATTGAGGGCCAGAGGGGTGGCTTGGTTCGGCGCATTACGCAGCCTCCCGGGAACGGCATGACATGCCCCGTCGATGGGTGATGAGCCTCAAGCGGTCCCGAGCGTAACCGGTGTGATGCGGGTGAGTGGTGACTTTTCCGCATGAACCTTGCTGCGGCAGAACAGGCGAACAGCCGGGGCGAAACCGTTGCCGTATTCAGCCGTTTGAGATCAAGGGGCGGCGGTGCTCGCGCCGTTGGCGCGGCCC
>NZ_WBMR01000161.1 GCF_008923365.1 Actinomadura montaniterrae | reverse complement strand
TCACCACTACGCTGGCCACGAGGTCTCCGGTTCTGGGTTCTTCTTGGTCGATGAACCACCTACCGGAGACCTCGCTGCGTCCGGATCACAACACGCCGACGCTCACCAACTTCGAAACACGCCCTAGGCCTCGACCTGCACCCCGGACAGCTCCTGTGCATCGACTGGGTGCCCCGCACGGCCCCTGGGACGACTCACTCATGTTCATCTTCGACGGCGGCATCCTGAATTAGCACCAGATCGCCAAGCTCGGCCTGCACGACAGCGAGCTAAGAGCCTTTAAATTCTGCAGCGAGGATGAAGCCGCCAAACGCCTCCGCCCATACGTCTGGCGCCGCACACACGCAGCACTGGACGCTCTACGAGCAGACAGAACCCCCTATCCGCAGGACGGGCATCCCTGACAACGTCCCTGCCGAGCGAGCATCAACCGAGCCTGACCGGGCCGTCGGCGTAAGCCCCTCGCGGGCGCTGGTGCCCACTGCTGATGTCAGCCTGGGGCGATCTTGATGAAGGTCATGCGCTGAGCAGTCAGGCTCGGGCTGGGCTCGGTGGCTGGCGTCCAACCAGACTGCGTGAGTGTGCTTCGGGTCAGCCGCCCACCATGCCTGGCGGTCAAAGGCACTTACGCGGCAGAGCCGCACCGGCGACTGCTGACCACTTCGGTGAATGTCATTTCGATGCGCTCGCGGCCGTCTGACCGAAGATGCCGCTCACTGCGACACGCCTTGCCCGGCATGCCCTATTCAGCCCGTGACGCTTGTTGCTGCCAGCCTGCATGAGCCGCCGTGAGGGATCGTTGCGGTACTTTCGTGTCGCACAGCGATTGCGAGGGGCGGGCTGGCCTCTCAGCCAGAGCCAGAGATGCGTGTGCCTGCTCGTAGGCACGAATGACCTTCCGAGGGATCGGAGGTCGCCCAAGCCCACGGACCTCGACAGAGTTCACAGTCTCACCACGAACGGCGATCTCCAGGTACGCGGTCGACGCTGGATTCGTGGGATCCCAGCGTGTCCTCACACCTGGGTGGAGGGCGACGGATTCCATGGCTTCGAGCATGGCCTCGATGAGTAGGTCGTAATCGACCTCAGGGCCGTACTCCAAGCGCAAGGGCTCGATCGGTGTGGTACGTAAGGCATTCGCGATCAGCGTGACCAGCTCCGTACGGTCAACGGCACTCATCAGCGCGAACCCCTCTCCGAGAGCAGGTCCCCGAGCCTACGCTCAGGCACTGGCAACACCTGATCAAGTGCAGCCAGCACAGGTTTAGCCTAGCCGGGCAGCCAACTCAGCGGATTCACAGTCTCCTCGCGATACTCCCCTACCTCGCACCAACGCCGTCCGCTCGCCGAACTCCGGCCCGCATTGGGCACAGTCACCGGAGAGCCGCGCACACCGCTCCGGAGGGTTGGGGCTGCGAGGTCTCGCTTCGCGCTCGGTTTTAGCCCCGCAGCTCAAAAGATCACGGCTGCTGACAGCAGCCACTCCAACCAACTGATCTGCCCGTAACCTGTTTCAGGTTGGCGCATCCGGTGTTTGCTTCTCTTAAATAGCCCGCTAGCGGGCCGTCGCAAGTTGGAAGGGAAAGAACTTAGCGCGGCATCGAGCGGCAGCATCAACAGCACCCTTAACGCGGTGCTTTACTAGCAGCAACATCACCTTGCTCTAGCTTGAGCAATTAGTTGCTGCTTCACTCTCTCAGTCAGGCCACTTTCGCCGGCGTTTGCAGTGGCACCCAATAGAAGTCGTGCCTCATCCATCGTGTCGCGTATCTTTCTGCTTACGACGTGAGGAGGTAGGTCGGCGAGTTCACGGCGGAGATCGTCCGCCAGCTCCAGCAGGTCACGCGGGACGGCATCAAGAATCGTCATGTTCATCATCAAGGGAAGCGATTCTTCTGTGCTTCGAGAGAGCCGCGCTCTTACCGGCCCCACAGCGAGGTAATGCAAAATGAAATCCGGGCTGATGGCTGGCGATTGAGGGACTCTGGTACCGAGTCGTTCACTCAATTTTGCAGGCATAAAAAAAGCTTGCCTGTCAAAGGTGAGCCACCAACTCTTATAACCAAACGCACTGCGGCGCTCACCCCTCTGAGTGCGCCGCATCACAACACCTACATAGTTCTCGACGTCGTGAGCAACTAGCTTTCCCCTCGTAATTGGATCCATTGTTGGAATGCCAAGTAGTTGCCTCTTGTGATCCCTTTCTTCGCGAGCTTCATGCCATATCTCACTCACGGCCGACCTCAAGTCTGGATCGGCCGAATCCGCCTCCGCGATTAGGTCACGCAGTTCTATACGATGCTCCTCGTATAGATAATCCGCCACATCGTCCTCTGGTCGTCTCGACCCAGCAAAATGCTCCAGCCAATTGGGGAAGCGTCCGATATCCCGGCCGGAAAGTCGGTATGAAGCAAGAAGGAAGGGCGGTTCACCGGTTGCCGTGCCACGCCCAACCGATCTATAAAATCCGAGACAACGGCGGATATGAGTGGTGATCTCCTCAATCACCCCAGATGTTACGAAGAGCCGGAGGCCACATTCGACAGCGGCTCTTAGCAGGTACGAATGCGATCGCGCATGCGGGTCGACCAGCGTTTCAGCCAACAGTGGCAGAACCACAGAGGTATCCAGCCAAATATCGCCCTCGGCGAATATTTTGACAACGGCGGACTGGACATCCGGGGTCTCTCGCATGAACGCAAATAGGGTGTAGGTGTCTGCGAGTCCTCTTAGATATCGCCGTATCTCATCGGAGGAATCCAGGAGCAAGGACTGTACTGTTGAAACTAGGACTCTGGGCTCTAGCCCCTTCGGCACCTTTGTTGTGGCAATCTCATGGTAAACCACGGCCTCGACATCCTGGAAACGTACGAAGCTATTTTGTCCACGGTTAACCGCCTCAGCGAATACCTCACCACGCTCTAGCAGTATTCTCTCCAAGATCTTTCGAGCCAGTTCGAGGCTCTCCTCGAGTTCTTTGGGGAGATCGAGGTCCATCTCTTCCGAGGTGATTGAAATGGATCTGGCTAGTGCCTTCTTAAGCGCCTCGTCCAGAGAGTTTGTTTCTGCGAGCCGTGAGGCCAGCCGTACCCGTTCGTCCCAAGTCAGGCAGAACTCATCTAGCTTCTGCCAATGGCGAATATAAACCTTTGCGAGGCGAGCTAGGGCGGCGTCAACTTGAGCGTCCAGAGTTGGCCGATGGTGGGCCGGTAGTAGCCGAGCTACGCGGTTACGAACCTCTTGCCGGTCTATCCGTGACTCAGACGTCGTATCACGTAGAACTGACCTCACCAATGCCTCGAAGCAAAGCTTCGTCAGTCCCTTCTCTCGCGTATCATCCGCCCATTGGAGGCCGAGATGAACGAAGGCAGCCTTCGCTTCGAGATCAGTGAGCGCTTGCGCTTGCGCCTCAAACGTCTTATCGCCAAATAGCTGTGGATCTGCTACTTTTTCACAGAACTCTTCGGCTTCCGCGGTTACTTTGGCGCTCGCATTCCGCTGAGTCAAAAACCACTCTCGATCCCTTACATCGAGAAAGATTTGATACTCTTGGCGAGCTTTCTTCCTAAGGGCGTTCGCCGCCGCACCAATCTCTTGATTTGAGCAATAGATCAAGACATTGGTATCTGACTGTGTTTCCTTGAGTCGTTCACAAGTCTCACGGACTTTGTTTGCAAAGTCCTTCCTGACCGAGAACTGAAGAACCGTCTGAGGGTCGTCTTCTGGCCGAAATAGCCCGGCGTCCATACCGTCATCACCAGAAGCGCTAGCCAGGGGACGCAAGCTTGAATATTCGTCAGATAGGAAGACATTGGCGAGTACTTCGAACAGTCTCCATTGCGTGCCGTCCAAGTTCGTCAACGCGAATTTGAAGCGATCATAGGAGATCACGAGAGCCTCACCTCCGGCATGCCGGTAGCCGTCCATTATGCCCGACATACTCTCAATGTCTACCCCTTGCCTCAGATGGGCGTGACCACCGTGTCCACTATTGGACATCGGAGCTAGACGTGCGTTCAGGGTTAACCACTCCCTCTAAAGCTAGCGTCGCTGGCTCATTGACTCCAGCAATCCACAGACGGAACCGAATGTACGCGGTAGCGTTCGTGCCTCAGTCGGACTCTTTGGAGTAGAGACCCGCCGTGTGGCCGGTATCGAGACGAGCGCCTGGCCAGGTTGTCAGATCGCTCGTAACGTCCGGTCTCCTCGCCGTCCCGGATGCCCCCGAGGTGGAGGCGCTGATCTATGAGCCGCGACGCAACCATCCCTCTTGGGGTGCACGGCGTCTGGTGTGAGGTGTCCCGTCGGGGCTGTCCGGGCCCGGTGCCGTCGCGGGTCACGGTGCATCGAGTCTCGGTGCGGCACCGCCCGATCCGAGTCACCCCACGAGGCCGGCGACGCAAGGCCTGCAAGCGCCGGCAGCGCTCGGAACCGAGGCAGTTGTGGCAGGTGGACATCGTCGGCGGCATCGTGCTGGCCGACGGCACCGAGTGCAAGGGCGTCGCCGGCGTCGACGACCACTCGCGGAACCGCGTGATGGCGGCCGTGGGTGGCCTGCCCCACAGGCCGGGCGGTCTGCCTTCTATGCTGAACCTAATCAACGGGCACGCTCTGCTGCGGCCCCCCGCCCAAGCCGATCACCGTCACTGATGCGGCGCGCATCTGCGACGCGCGCCCCGCCGGCCATCTCAACCCACGGCCGAGCCCGCGCGAGTCCAGCGCAAGGTCAGCAGACGCGGTCAAGTCGTCATCGCGGGCCAGAGGATCCAGGTCGGTATCGGCCATGCCGGAACCATCGTGACCACCGGAGACACCGACGGCACCTTCCGCATCGGCTCGATGACCAGTCCGTCACCGAGGTCGCCCACAACACCAAACCGATCGCCCGGTTCAAAGCCCGCAAACCGAAGGCATCAAGACCGACCGCATCGTGGCTTCTCGAATGCGATTCTGTTGTCGGTCGTTGAGCAGCAGCAACGGGAAAGCGCCGCAGGTGCTGCCGGTGACCGAGGCCACAGCGCGGGCTGGACTGTCGCAGCAGCCGTACACAGCTCGGCTGAGGCCGTTATCTGTCTGGTGGGCTGGTGGAGATGACGGGTCGGCCGCATTGGAGGGCCACAGAACCGCAGGCGCCAGCGGGTAGTTGCTGGCGGCGCATCCTCTGTGGCGCCATCTCGGCTGCCGCACGAGCTCGCCGTCAGGGCGAGGAACCACCTCCGGTTACTGCGACGCTCGCGGATGCGCACCCGCAACGGCCTAGTGGCTTCCGGTGGGGAAGCCCGTGCGGGGGTGTCGCATCAGCCGTGGGGACGCGCTGATGCAGTTCGGCGGAACGGCATCATGGTCGGAGTCTGTTTCCTGGGTCGAGAGGTCAAGCCGCCAGGAGCATCGATGACCGCTCCTCGCTCATCGTCATCGCTCACTTGGTACGCGCCTCCGCCCACGCAGCTGCGCGGCGTTCACAGCGCCTGGCAGCTGCCTGCCCGGTAGCAACCCAGCCATGGGTGTGGGCCGCTGGCAGTCGGCCGAAAGAAAGCCGACCTCGATCGCGCTGATGCGGCAACGGCCTGAAGCGGCTCGCCCGCAATAGCCTCTCGGACGACGATGAGCGTCCCTCGGTGCTTCCAGCGGCCCTCGTCGGTTCGGAGGCGACCTGGTCGAAGGGCATGTCTGTCGCGTGCACGGCCGCGCTTGCCCTTATGGGGCGCTGACTTGCTCGGTGGAGCCAGATGGGCCCTCAGGCGTTGATCTTGCCGTCGCCGGGTTGAGGGCTGCGCCAAGAGTCGTGAGTGGGTGGTGTGGCGCGGAGGTGAGGTTCGGGTTGCCGGGGCGTGCCGTCTGGTGTCGGGCAGTCTTGGTGGCAACGTGGTGGCAAATGATCAGAGGCCGGTCTGGGATCTCTCCTAAACCGGCCTCTGACCTGTGTGTTCTCGGTGGAGCTGAGGGGATTTGAACCCCTGACCCCCTCGATGCGAACGAGGTGCGCTACCGGACTGCGCTACAGCCCCGAGGACTCTGTAAGGTTAGCGCACTTCGAAGGGTGCTCGCGCACGGCCGGGTCATTCGCCGACGGCGCGGCGGTCGTCGGCGTACTGGTCGAAGACCTCCTCCGGCGTGACCAGCTCGATGACCTCGGCGGGTTCGGCTTCCTGCTCGGCGCGGCGGGCCTCGATCGCGCGGGCGCGGGCGGCGGCGCGGGCCTCGGCGGCGGCGCGGCGGCGGGCGGCGTCCATGCCGACGGCGACGCGCAGCAGCGTGAGGTGGCCGGCCAGCAGCAGCGTCGGCGGCAGCGCCGACCACCAGGGCAGCACGCCGGACGCGACGAGGGCCACGGCGGTGACGAGCAGGGCCGTGAGGCCGGACGTGCGGCGGCGGCGCCGGGCGATGACGGCGCCGCGGGTCACCGGACGGCGGGGCCGCGGGGCCTCCTGGGGCTCGTCGGCCTCCTGCGGCTCCTCCTCGGCGTCCTGGGGCGCCTCGGTGGTCTCCTCGTCGCCGTCGAGTTCGTCGGCGCGCTTGTGGAGGAGCCGGGTGATGCCGGCGTTCTCGGTGTCGCGGCGCAGCCACATGGGTACCAGGACGATGGCCCAGACCGCGACGATGGCGAGGTAGAGGACGGCGCTGCTCACGCGGTCACCGCCCCGGGCCGTCCCAGGGCACGCGGAATCGGCGGGCCGACTTTCGGCGCGCGGGCGTGCAATGGGAGCAGGGTCACGCCCCGCACGGTACGAGCCGGTGTCAGAGGTTGACGAGCATAAGGGGCGGTGTGTCGCGAGATCGATGCCGCCGTTACTCTCCGTTTGCCGAGTCTTCTCGATCGCAGGATTCTTACGCGGCGAAAGTCACTCCGGACTCAAGTGCGCCGGGGAAATGCCTGTTTGCGTTCGGCCAGCCAGCGGGCCCGCAGGCCACCGGGGACGTCCTCGACGGTCAGGGCGTAGCAGATGTGGTCCCGCCAGGCGCCGTCGATGTGCAGATGGCGGCGGCGAATTCCTTCTTCCCGGAATCCGAGCTTTTCGACGACGCGGCGGCTGGCGGCGTTCTCGGGGCGGATATTCGCTTCGAGGCGGTGCAGGCCGACGGTGAAGAAACAGTGGTCGACGGCGAGGGCGACCGCGGTGGGAATGACGCCGCGTCCGGCGACCTGCTTGTCGACCCAGTAGCCGATCTGGGCGGAGCGGGCCGAGCCCCACACGATCGCGCCGATGGTGAGCTGGCCGACGAAGTTGTCCTCGTGCGTGACGACCCAGGGCAGCGCGAGGCCCTGGCGGGCCTCGCGGCGCATGGTGTGCACCATGCTGACGTAGGGGCCGAGGCCACTGCGGAACAGCGGCGTCTCGGGGTTGGTGGGCTCCCAGGGGCGCAGCCAGTCGGCGTTGCGGACCCGCAGCTCGCGCCAGGTGGCGGCGTCGCGGTGCCGCAGCGGTCGCAGCCCGACGGGACCCTCGGTGAGGGTGACCGGCCATCCCCGCAATCGTTCCACGGTTCCATGATTCCCTGGTAGGACCTGCGAACGCCATCCATTGTGGCCGGGAAAATCGCCTGGGGGCGCGCGGGTCACACCCAGTGGCCGGCCTTCATGACGCGGTGGACGGACATGTCGTCGTTCAGGACCACAAGGTCGGCGTCCTTTCCGGGTTCGAGGGAGCCGACACGCGAGTCGAGGCCCAGCGCGCGCGCCGGGACGAGGGACGCCGCCACAGCGGCGGCTTCTATCGGCAGGCCGAGGACGGCGACGGCGCGGCGGAACGCGTCCGCCATCGTGATCGTGCTTCCGGCGATGGACGTCCCTCCGGCGAGGGTGGCGCGGCCGTCGCGGACCTGGACGTCCATGACGCCGAGCCGGTAGTCGCCGTCGCCCATGCCGGCGGCGGCCATCGCGTCGGTGATCAGGGCGACGCGGCCGGGGGCGGCCGCGAGGGCCAGCCGGGCGACCGCGGCCTCCACGTGCACGCCGTCGTTGATCAGTTCGGCGGTGACGCGGGGGTCGTTGAGGGCGGCGGCGACGGGGCCGCCTTCCCGGTGGTGCAGCGGGCGCATGGCGTTGAACAGGTGGGTCGCGACGGTCGCACCTGCGTCGAACGCGGTCCGGGCCGTCTCGCCGGGGGCGTCGGTGTGCCCGACCGCGGCGATCACGCCGGCGGACGCGGCGTCCCGGACGAGGCCGAGCGCGCCGGGCAGCTCGGGCGCCAGGGTGATCATGCGGAGGTGGCCGCGGCCGAGCCGGGCGAGGTGGGCGAACTCGGCGCGGTCGGGGTGGCGGAGGAGGCCGGGGTCGTGGGCGCCGCAGCGGTCGCGGGCGAGGTAGGGGCCTTCGAGGTGGACGCCGGCGATGAGGCCGTCGGCGGCGAGGTCGGCGAGGCTCGCGACCGCGTTGGCGAGCTCGTCGGGCGTGCCGGTGACGAGGCTGGCGACCGTCGTGGTCGTACCGTGGCCCAGGTGGAAACGGGCGGCCTTTTCGGCCTCTTCGGGACGTCCGGTCTGGTACGACGCGCCCGCGCCGCCGTGGACGTGCATGTCCACGAAGCCGGGGACGACGTGCCGGCCGCCGAGGTCGACGGTCTCGCCGAGCCCAGAGTCGGCGGACGGCGCGGCGAGGCGGCCGCCGTCGACGTGCAGCGTCCCGGTCGTGACGCCACCGGGCAGGACGATCCGGGCGTTCGTGAGGTTCATCATCGGACGTCCAGGATGACGGAGCGGGTGAGGTTCCGTGGACGGTCGGGGTCGTCCCCGCGCGCGCGGGCGATCTCGACGGCCAGCCGCTGCGCCCTGATCAGGTCGGCGAGCGGGTCCAGCGGGGTCGTGATCATCGTGCCGCCGGCGTCCGCGACCTGGCCGGCGAGGCCCGCGGGCGGTTCGCCGAACATCCACGCGACGCGGCCGGGCCCGGTGACCGCGATCGGGCCGTGCCGGTACTCCATCGCGGGATACGACTCGGCCCACGCGCCCGCCGCCTCGCGCATCTTGAGCGCCGCCTCGTGCGCGAGGCCGATCGTCCAGCCGCGGCCGAGGAAGGTGAACTGGTCCGCGGCGACGGCCGCGGCGGGCAGCGGCTCGGCGGCGGCCCGCTCGGCGTCGGCGATCACCCCGGCGACGTCCTCGCCGAGGTGGGCGCGGAGCAGGACGAGCTGGGTGGTGGCGTAGCGGGTCTGCACCACCGAGCGCTCGTCGGCGTAGTCGAGGACGACGATCTCGTCGGCGGCGTTCATCACCGGCGTCGCGGCGTCGGCCGTGATCGCGACGGTCGGGGTCGTGCCGCGCACGCGCGCCAGCACGTCCAGGACCTCGGTGGTCGTGCCGGACCTGGTCAGCGCGAGCAGCCGGTCGTAGCGGCGGCCGCTCGGGAACTCGGACGCGGCGAACGCGTCGGTCTCGCCGTGCCCGGCGGCCTCGCGGAGCGCCGCGTACGCCTGGGCGACGAACCAGGACGTCCCGCATCCGATCACCGCGGTCCGCTCGCCGCGCCGGGGCAGCACGGGCGCGAGGTCCGCGGCCGTCGCGGCGGCCCGCCGCCAGCGGTCGGGCTGCGACGCGATCTCGGCCTCGGTGTGCCCGCCGCCGCGCTCCGCCATGGACCTCTCCCTCTGCAGCCGCCTGCGTGTTCTTGCTTGTTCAATACCAAATCCGAGCAGAAAAGACCATAGTGGTGCATCGCTACAATCCAGGCCAGAGCCGTCCCGCGGGGCCGTCCGCGTACCGGAAAGGGGCCGGGGTGACACGCCACGAACGCTGGAACGCGCTGCTCGAGATGCTCGCGGACGCCGGCCGGCTGAGCGTCGAGGAGGCGGCGGAGCGGATGGCGGTGTCGGCCGCGACGATCCGCCGCGACTTCGACCAGCTCGCGCAGCAGCAGATGCTCACCCGCACGCGCGGCGGCGCGGTCGCCCAGAGCGTCAGCTACGACCTGCCGCTGCGCTACAAGACCGCGCGGAACGCGACGGAGAAGCAGCGCATCGCCGCCGCGACCGCCGAGCTGGCGCGGCCCGGGTCGATCATCGGGCTGAACGGCGGCACCACGACGTCCGAGGTGGCGCGGGTGCTCGCGACGCGCGCCGACCTGCACGCCGAGGGCGGCTCCCCGGCGATCACCATCGTGACGAACGCGCTGAACATCGGCACCGAGCTCGCCGTCCGGCCGCACGTGAAGATCGTGCTGACCGGCGGCGTGCCGCGCCCGCAGTCCTACGAGCTGACCGGCCCGCTGGCCAGCGGGATCTTCGACCACGTGACGCTGGACGTGGCGGTCCTCGGCGTCAACGGGGTGGCCGTCGAGCACGGCGCGACCTGCCACAACGAGGGCGAGGCGGACGTCAACCGGCTGATGGCCGAGCGCGCCGACCAGGTGGTGGTGGTCGCGGACGGCTCGAAGGTGGGGCGCCGCGCGTTCGCCCGGATCTGCGACACGAGCCGGATCGACGTGCTGGTCACCGACGGCACCGTCCCGGCGGCGGACGTCGCGGCCTTCACCGAGGCCGGCGTCCGGGTCGTGCAGGCCTGACGCGGGCTAGCCCGCCGGCGGGCGCGGGTGGTCGCCGCCGCCGATCTGGTCGACGGCGTGCGCCAGGACGCGGCCGAGGACGGCCATGCCGTCGCGCACGCCGCCCGTCGAGCCGGGCAGGTTGACGATCAGCGTGCGGCCCGCGAGCCCGGCGAGCCCGCGGGACAGGATCGCGGCGGGCACCTTGTCGCGGCCCTCCAGCCGGATCGCCTCGGCGATCCCCGGGACCTCGCGCTCGATGACGAGCCGGGTCATCTCGGGCGTCCGGTCGGTCGGGGTGAGGCCGGTGCCGCCGGACGTCACGACGACGTCGTAGCCCTGCGCGACCGCGTCCCGCAGCACCTCGGCGACCGGCTCGCCGTCCGGCACCACGACCGGTCCGTCGACCTGGCAGCCGAGGTCCTCCAGCAGCTCGACCAGCACCGGGCCCGACTTGTCCGCGTAGACGCCGGCCGCCGCGCGGTTGGACACGGTGACCGCCATCGCCCGGATCATCGCCGCCACACGCCGGTCTTGCCGCCGGTCTTCTCCTCGACCCGCACGTCGGTGATCACGGCGGCCGGGTCGACCGCCTTGACCATGTCGACCAGCGCGAGCGCGGCGACGGAGACGGACGTGAGCGCCTCCATCTCGACGCCGGTGCGGTCCGCGGTGCGGGTCACGGCCGTGATCGCCACGCCGTCGTCGCGGAGCTCCAGCTCGACGGTGACGCCGTGCAGTGCGATCGGGTGGCAGAGCGGCACCAGGTCGGGGACGCGCTTGGCCCCCATGATCCCGGCGATCCGGGCGACCGACAGGGCGTCGCCCTTCGGCATGTCGCCGGCGCGCAGCAACCCGACGCATTCGGCGGAAAGCCGGACGAACCCGGTCGCGGTGGCGGTCCTGGCCGACACGTCCTTGGCGGACACGTCCACCATGCGGGCCGCGCCCTTGTCGTCCAGATGCGAGAACTCGGTGCCCATGGCACTCATGGCAACCTCATGACGTCGACGTGCGAGCCGGCGGGCAGCGCCTCGGTGTCCTCCGGCAGTGCGATCAGCGCGTTCGCCATGGCGAGCGAGCCGAGCTGGTGGGACCCCTGCGTCTCCGCCGGGGTGACGGTGTAGTGGCCGCGGTTGGACGACAGCCGCCCGCGCAGGAAATGCCGCAGCCCGGCAGGCGACCTGACGTCCTCGGCCAGGACGGCGCTGACGGTGGGCATCGGTTCGGGCGGGAGCCCCTGCATGGCGCGCAATGCGGGACGCACGAAAACCTGGAACGAGACGTATGCGCTTACGGGGTTCCCTGGGAGCGTGAAGACGGGCGTGCCTTCCAGTAGCCCGAACCCCTGCGGCTTACCCGGGCGCATACGCACCTTGTGGAACCGCACGGTGCCGGTACCGGACAGCACCTCCTTCACCACGTCCCTGGTGCCCATGGACACACCGCCCGAGGTGATGATGGCGTCGGCACGGACGAGCTGGTCCTCCAGCATCTCCATGACCTTGGCGGGCTCGTCGTGGACGGTCGCCTGCCGGAAGCCCATCCCGCCCGCCTCCACCACGGCGGCGGTGAGCATGTAGCTGTTGGACTCCCAGATCTGTCCCGGCGCGAGCTGCGTACCGGGCTCCTGTAGCTCGTCCCCTGTCGAGACGACGACGACGCGCGGTTTCGGCCTAACGACGACATGCGAGCGCCCTACGGCGGCGGCCATGCCGATCTGCGTCGCGCCCAGCCGCGTCCCGGCCTCCACGACGGTCTGCCCCGCGAGGACGTCCTCGCCGGACCGCCGGATGTAGTTCCCGGCCGGTGCGGGACGGCTGATGCGGACGGTCGCGGCACCGCCGTCCGTCCACTCGACCGGGATGACCGCGTCGGCGCCGGCGGGCAGCGGGGCGCCCGTCATGATGCGCGCGGTCAACCCCGTCCGGATCGCGGAGACGCCCGGATCGCCGGCCACGATGTCCCCGACCACGGGGAGCGCGACCGGTTCCGCCTCGGTGGCCCCCGCGATGTCCGCCGCGACGACGGCGTAGCCGTCCATCGCGGAGTTGTCGAACGGGGGCAGCGGGACCGGCGCGGTGACGGGCTCGGCGAGCACCGTCCCCTGCGCCTCCAGCAGCGCGAGGTCGAGCGGCGGCAGCGCCGCGACGCTGCCGAGGATCTCCGTCAGGTGCTCATCGACCGTTCTCATGCCCACGGCCCCAGTGTGACGGGTCGTCACGCGTCGCCGGAGCCGCCCACGCCGTCCGCGGCGTCATGGGACCGGACGAACTCGCGCAGCCACGGGATGAACTCGGGCGCGAGATCGGGGCGCTCGGCGGCGAACTGCACGACCGTCCGCAGGTACTCCAGCTTGTTGCCGGTGTCGTAGCGGCGGCCGCGGAACTTCACGCCGTACACGCCGCCGCCGTTGTCGGCGGGCATGTCGGCGAGGGTGCGCAGCGCGTCGGTCAGCTGGATCTCGCCGCCGCGGCCGGGCGGGGTCTTCTCCAGCACGTCGAACACCGCGGGGTCGCAGACGTACCGGCCGATGATGATCCAGTTGCTCGGCGCCTCCTCGGGCGCGGGCTTCTCGACCAGGTCGGAGATGCGCACGACGTCGTCCTCGCCGGTCGCCTCGATGGCCGCGCAGCCGTAGGCGGACACCTGGTCGGGCTCGACCTCCATCAGCGCCACGACGCTGCCGCCGTACTGGCCGCGCACCTCGATCATCCGCTGCAGGAGCTTGTCGCGCGCGTCGATCATGTCGTCGCCGAGCAGCACCGCGAACGGCTCGTCGCCGACGTGCTGGCGGGCGCAGTGGACCGCGTGGCCGAGCCCGCGCGGCTCGCCCTGCCGGACGTAGTGCATGATCGCCAGGTCGGCGGACTCGCGAATGGCCGCGAGGCGCTCGCTGTCGCCCTTGGCGTTGAGCGCCTCCTCCAGCTCGTAGGCGCGGTCGAAGTGGTCCTCGATGGACCGCTTGCTGCGCCCGGTGATCATGAGCACGTCGCTGAGGCCGGCGTCCACGGCCTCTTCGACGACGTACTGGATCGCCGGTTTGTCGACGACGGGCAGCATTTCCTTGGGCGTCGCCTTCGTGGCGGGCAAGAATCGGGTACCGAGGCCGGCCGCCGGTACGACGGCCTTGAGCACGGGTGCAATGTCGACCATGAAAAGACCCTAGCCATCCACGAGGACAACAGCGTGCACGACATCGTTTCGAAGACCGGCGTCCGCGCCGGACTGCTGGAAAGGCGTGGGACCATGAGTCCCGAGGAGCGCGCCGCGGCGGGCAGGTCGCTGCGCGACGCGCTGCTGTCCGTGCCCGAGATCGAGATGGCGGGGACGATCGCCGCCTACGTCTCCGTCGGCGCCGAACCGGACACCCGGAGCCTGCTGTTCGCGCTGTGGAAGCGCGGCGCGTACGTGCTCCTCCCCCGCCTGCTGCCGGACGGCGATCTCGACTGGGCGTCGTTCGAGGGCCCCGACTCGCTGGCGCCGGGCCCGCGCGGATGCCTGGAGCCGACGGAGCCGCCGCGCGGTCCGGGGGCCGTGGCCAGCGCGGACGTGGTCCTGACCCCGGCGGTCGCGGTCGACCGGACGGGCATGCGGCTGGGCCGCGGCGGCGGCTCGTACGACCGGGCGCTCGCCCGGGTGGGGCCCGCGATCCTGACGGTCGGGCTGGTGTACGACTCCGAGCTGGTGGACGAGCTCCCGTCGGAGCCGCACGACCAGCGGGTGCGCGCCGCGGCGACGCCGTCCGGGGGGCTGGTGCGGTTCGGCTGAGGCGCCGGCGGGGCGTCCGGGCGCTTGGGGAGGCGCCTCCGGGGGCCCCGGGGAGGGTGCTCTGGCGACCCCAGAGGTGTGGCCTCGCGGTTAGGAGGACCTGGCCCTGTGGCCAGTACCGGACGGCCGCATAGGGTGAGAATCAGCAAGATCGCGGCTTCGGGGACCGCGGTTCGACGCGAGGCTCACCGGGAGGTTCGAGATGACGGCGCCGTGGCGGATCCTTTCCCTCCCCCCGCTCGGGGAGGACATCGTGCGGGGCCTGTTCGGATCGTTCGGCGACACCGTGGAGGTGGCGTTCCCGCAGACCAGGGACCGCGCCGGGCTCCTCGCGGCGCTCCCGGACGCCGAGCTGGTCATCGGCGACTTCAGCGCCCAACTGAAACTCGACGCCGAGGCGGTCGCCGCCGCGCCGCGTCTGGCGTTCGTGCAGATGCCCGCCGTGGGCACCGACAGCATCGACGGCGCCGCGCTGGCAGAGGCCGGCGTGCCGCTGGCCAACACCGCAGGTGCCAACGCACGCGGAGTGGCCGAATGGGCGGTCGGCGCCGCGTTCGCCCTGTGCCGCCACCTCGTCTGGGGCGATCGGCATGTGCGCGCGGGCGAATGGCCGCAGACGGAGCTTCTGGCGCGAGGCACAAGGGAAGTCCATGCGCAGCGCGTAGGGGTCGTCGGTTACGGCGCCATAGGCGCGGAGGCGGCGCGACTGTTCCAGGTTCTCGGCTGTGAGGTCTCCTACTGGACGAGGCGTCCGCGTGCCTCGGCACCGGTCCCGTACAGGGAGCTGGACGATCTGCTCGCCACGTCCGACATCCTGGTGCTCGCCCTGCCGCTGACCGACGAAACGCGCGGCCTCATAGGCCCGGAACGTCTCGCGCTACTCCCCGACAAGGCGCTGCTGGTGAACGTGGCGCGCGGTGGCATCGCACCGGACGACGCAGTGCTCGCCGCGCTGGAGTCGGGACGGCTCGCCGGTGCCGCTCTGGACGTCTTCGACGAGGAGCCGCCTCCGGCCGACTCTCCCCTGCGCGCGCACGAGAACGTCCTGCTGTCACCGCATGCGGCGGGCGGGACGACGCAGTCGCAGCGGAACATCGTGACGATGCTGCTCGACAACGTCACCAAGGCCGTCCAGGGACACGCGGTGCAGAACGTCGTCAACGGGGTGGACCCGCAGGTCAGACGGAGATAACGGACGTTCTAGGCATCCCGTTCATCAACCGCAAGTATGCATTTGACACACAATTCTGTAGTATTGCTAAAAGTTCAACTTTGACGACCCCGAAGGGTGGGATGTGCATCTCGACATCTGGCTACTCCTCGGGGCCGTGCTCGTACTCAGCGCCATCGTCGCGGTCCGGCTGTCGCACCAGGCCGGCCTGCCGACCCTCCTGGCGTACATGGGCCTCGGCCTTCTCATCGGCGAGTCCGGTCCCCTCCACATCGACTTCGACAACGCCGAGCTGGCCGAGACGCTCGGCCTCGGCGCGCTCGTCCTGATCCTCGCCGAGGGCGGTCTCACCACGAGCTGGCGGCACGTGCGGCCGTCCGTGCCCGCCGCGCTCAGCGTGTCCACCATCGGCACCCTGATCAGCATCGCCATCGTGGCGCTCGCTGCCCGGTGGCTGATCGGGATGGACTGGCGCCCGGCGTTCCTGCTGGCCGCCGTGCTCGCCCCCACCGACGCCGCCGCCGTGTTCTCGGTGCTGCGCCGGCTGCCCCTGCCGTCCCGGCTGACCGGGCTCCTGGAAGCCGAGTCCGGCTTCAACGACGCGCCCGTCGTGATCATCGTGGCGACGCTCAGCGTCAAGCACGGCGGCGTCCCCAACCTCGCCGAACTCGCCGGCGTGATGGTGTACGAGCTGGTCGCGGGCGGCGTGCTCGGCTTCGCGATCGGCTGGCTCGGCGCACAGGCGCTGCGCCGCGTCGCCCTCCCCGCATCCGGCCTGTACCCCATCGCCGTGATGTCGCTGTCCATCGGCTCCTATGGCGCCGCCACACTGCTGCACGCCAGCGGCTTCCTGGCCGTCTATGTGAGCGCGCTAGTCCTCGGCAATGCGCGCCTGCCACACCGCCCGGCCACGAGGGGCTTCGCCGAAGGCATCGGATGGCTCGCCCAGATCGGGCTGTTCGTGATGCTGGGACTGCTGGCCTCCCCCGGCGCGCTCCCCGGCCAGATCGTCCCGGCGCTCGTCATCGGGTTCGTCCTGCTGCTCGTGGCGCGCCCCGCGTCGGTCGTGCTGTCCTCGATCGGGTTCAAGCTGTCGTGGGGCGAGAAGGTCTTCGCCTCATGGGCGGGGCTGCGCGGCGCCGTCCCCATCGTCCTGGCCACCATCCCGATGGTGAAGGACGTCCCGGACGCCGACCGGCTCTTCTCCATCGTCTTCAACATCGTCGTGGTGTTCACCCTCTTGCAGGGCCCCACACTGCCCCTGGTGGCGCGCTGGTGCCGCCTCAAGAGCGACGAGCAGACCCGCGAACTGGACGTGGAGGCCGCGCCCCTGGAGGAGCTCCACGCGGACCTGCTCGAAGTCAGTATCCCGCCCGACTCCCTGTTGAGCGGTGTCGAGATCTTCGAGCTGCGGCTGCCCGCCGGAGCGTCCATTACCCTCGTCGTTCGGGACGGGGAGAGCTTCGTGCCGGAACCCACCACGCCCTTGCAGAGCGGCGACACGCTGCTGGTCGTGACCACCGACACCGTGCGCGAGACCACGGAACGCAGGCTGCGCGCCATCAGCCGCCGCGGGAAGCTGGCCGGCTGGTTCGGCGAGACCGGAACATGAGCCCCGGGCCGCGGGGTTGGACGGGACGGGCGTGGGGTCCTGCTATAGAGGCGCCTTGGGAGGCTCGGGAACAGACCCGGGGCGAATCCTGTTGCATGCATGGGTACCATTAGCAGTCATCTAGAGTGAGTGCCAGTCCGGGACGGCGCCCGGACTGAGTCAGCGAGGAGGAACCGTGCCGACGTATCAGTACGTTTGCACCGAGTGCGGCGAGCCTCTGGAGGTCGTGCAGAAGTTCAGCGACGACGCGCTGACCGAATGCCCGGCGTGCAACGGAAAGCTCCGCAAGGTCTTCTCCGCCGCGGGGATCATCTTCAAGGGGTCGGGCTTCTACCGCACCGACAGCCGCGGCTCCGGCAAGTCGTCCTCCACCGTGGGGAACTCGTCCAACGGGTCGAACGGCTCGTCGTCGTCGAGCGGCGACTCCGCCAAGTCCGACTCGTCCTCCTCGTCGAGCTCGTCGAGCGACTCGTCGTCCTCGTCGTCCACCTCGTCGTCGAAGTCCTCTTCGTCCGAGAAGGTGGCCTGACCACCGGGGCTTGACTGCCGGGGCCTGACTGCCGGGCCTGTCTCCAGCGGCCCGATTCCAGGGGCCTGACTCTAGGGGCACGCCCCACCGCGCTTCCGAAGGCCGGAGGAACCCAACCGGGTTCCTCCGGCCTTCGTCGTGCTCTGGGGCGGCCTTGGGGTCGCCCCTGAGGCCACCCCTAGGCCGACCCTGAGGCCACCCCGAGATTTCGCGATATAACTTGCTTTCTCTCGCTATCAGAGAGACTCTGGTCCTGAGCAAGTTTTCGCGTCATATCGCGAGATCCACGGACCCTCCCCAGGAGATCGACCATGCGCGCACAGAGCCAGGCTCCCCCCAGAACACCGGCCCGCAGGCTCGCCGGGCTGATCGCCGGACGCCGCGGCAAATGGGCCGTCCTCGCCGTCTGGATCGTCCTGCTGGCCGCCCTCGGCCCGCTCGCCGGCAAGCTGGCCGACGTCGAGGACAACGACGCCGCGTCCTGGCTGCCCGCCAGCGCCGAGTCCACGCAGGTCGTCAAGCAGCAGGACATGTTCCAGAAGGACGAGACGATGCTCGCCGTCATCGTCTACGAGCGTCCCTCCGGCATCACCGGCGCCGACCGCGCCAGGGCCGCCGCCGACATGCCCGCCTTCGAGCGCCTCCCGGGAGCCGAGAAGGCGCAGGGACCGTTCCCGTCCAAGGACGGCAAGGCCCTGGAGACCCTCGTCCCGATCAAGAGCGACGACGTCACCGACGCCGTCGACCAGGCCCGCGACCTCGTCAAGCGCGGCCCGCCCGGACTGTCCGCGCACGTCACCGGGCCCGCCGGCGCCGGCTCCGACCAGTACGGGGTGTTCCAGAGCCTCGACGGCTTCCTGCTCATGGCGGCCGGCATCGTCGTGATCGTCCTGCTGCTGATCATCTACCGCAGCCCCGTGCTGTGGTTCATCCCGGTGCTCAGCGCCGTCTTCGCCCTCGGGCTCGCCCAGTCCGTCGTCTACCTGCTGGCCAAGTACGCCGACCTGACCGTCAACGGGATGAGCTCCGGCATCATGACCGTGCTGGTGTTCGGCGTCGCCACCGACTACGCCCTCCTGCTCGTCGCCCGCTACCGCGAGGAACTGCACCGGCACGAGGACCGGCACGAGGCCATGGCGTTCGCCCTGCGCCGCGCCGCGCCCGCCGTCATCGCCTCCGCCGCCACCGTCGCCGTCGGCCTGCTGTGCCTGCTGCTCGCCGACCTGAACTCCACCGCGGGGCTCGGCCCCGTCGCCGCGGCGGGCGTCCTCACCGCGCTGGGCGCGATGGTCACGCTCCTGCCCGCGCTCCTCGTCATCTTCGGCCGCTGGGTGTTCTGGCCGCTCGTCCCGCGCTACGACGCCAAATACCTCGAGCCCGAGGCGTACGAGGCCGAGCACGGAATATGGTCCCGCGTGGCGGGCCTCGTGGCCAGGCGCTCACGCCTGCTGTGGCTCACCACGGGCATCGTCCTAGTCGGCCTTACCTTCGGCCTCGGCTCGCTCAAGGCAGACGGGCTCTCCAACGCCGGGCAGTTCACCGGACGCCCCGACTCGATCGCCGGGCAGGAGGCCGTGGCGCGGCACTACCCCGCCGGATCCGGTTCCCCGGCCGTCGTCATCGGCAAGGCGTCGGCGTCGCCTGAGATCGCAGCGGCGGCCGCGCGCACACAGGGCGTCGCCCAGGTCGGGCCTCCGGCCACCACGAACGGCCTCGTCATGTACGAGGCGACGCTGCGCGACCCCGCCGACAGCAAGGCGGCCGAGCGGACCATCGACCGGCTCCGGGACGCGGTGCACGCCGTCCCGTCCGCGAACGCGAAGGTGGGCGGCACCACCGCCACGTCCCTGGACACCAAGCGCGCCTCCGTACGCGACAACAAGGTCATCATCCCGATCGTGCTGGGCGTGGTCTTCGTCATCCTCGTCCTGCTGCTGCGCGCGCTCGTCGCACCGCTGCTGATGATGGGCACCGTCGTCCTGTCGTTCCTCGCCTCGCTGGGCGCGTGCGCGCTCATCTTCAGGCACGGCTTCGGCTTCGAGGGCACGGACACGGGGTTCCCCCTGCAGGCGTTCACCTTCCTCGTGGCGCTCGGGGTCGACTACAACATCTTCCTCATGCACCGCGTACGGGAGGAGTCCCAGACCCTCGGCACGCGGCGCGGCATCCAGCGCGGCCTCACCGTCACCGGCGGCGTCATCACCTCGGCCGGGGTGGTGCTGGCGGCGACGTTCGGCGCAATGGCGACGCTGCCGCTGGTGTCCATGGTGGAGATGGGCTTCGTCGTCGCGTTCGGCGTCCTGTTCGACACGCTGGTCGTCCGGTCGCTGCTGCTGCCCGCCCTGTCGCACGACCTCGGGCGGCGGATCTGGGCGCCGGGGCGGCTCGCCGCGCGCGACGCGCAGGCGGACCGGTCCCGGGTCCTCGACCGGGTCGGCTGACCCGACGCCTCGCTGCTCGCGGAGGGGCCCGGCACCGCGCCGAGCCCCTCCGCCGCACCCACCGCACCTCCGCCGCACCCACCGCACCTCCGCCGCACCCACCGCACCTCCGCCGGGCCCGCCGCACCCGCCGCGCCCGACGATCATGAAGTTATCCACATTTCGCGGCGGGTCCGCACACGCTCCGGCGGGCTGGTTAGTGTCGGCGGCATGTCCACCAACTCGCAGCCCACGGCCGAGATCGCGGTCATCGGCGGTTCCGGTTTCTACTCCTTCCTCGACGACGTCGAGGAGGTGCGCGTCGACACGCCCTTCGGCCCGCCGAGCGACGCCGTCGCCATCGGCGAGCTCGCCGGGCGGCGCGTCGCGTTCGTCCCCCGGCACGGCCGCGACCACCGCTTCCCGCCGCACAAGATCCCCTATCGCGCCAACCTGTGGGCCCTGCGGTCGCTCGGCGTCCGGCAGGTCCTCGCACCGAGCGCGGTCGGCTCGCTGACCCCCGACCTCGGCCCCGGCACGCTGGCCGTCCCCGACCAGCTCGTCGACCGGACGACCGGGCGTCCGCAGACCTACTACGACGACGGCGCCGCGATCCACGTCTCGTTCTCCGACCCGTACTGCCCGGTCGGGCGGCGCACCGCCGTCGACGCCGCGAACGCCGCCGGCTGGGCACCCGTCGACGGCGGCACCCTCGTCGTCATCGAGGGCCCCCGGTTCTCCACCCGGGCCGAGTCCCGCTGGTTCGCCGGCCAGGGCTGGACGCTCGTCGGGATGACCGGCCACCCCGAGGCCGTCCTCGCCCGCGAGCTGGCGCTCTGCTACACCCCGCTGTGCCTGGTCACCGACCTCGACGCCGGCATCGAGGAGGGCGAGGGCGTCACCATGGACGAGGTGCTCCGGGTGTTCGGCGAGAACATCGGCCGGCTGCGCGGCGTGGTCGCCGACGTGGTCAAGGCACTGCCCGCCGAACGCGACTGCCCCTGCCCCGCCGTCCTGGACGGCATGGACCTCCCGCTGGAGCTGCCGTGAGGGCACGCGCGGCCCGGCTGCGGCGGCCGCTGGCGGCACTGTCCGCCGCGGCCGCCGCGGGCCTGGCCCTCACGGCGCTGCG
>NZ_WBMR01000160.1 GCF_008923365.1 Actinomadura montaniterrae | reverse complement strand
CGCCTGCCGGCGCGGCGCGCTCTTGCGGCCTGCGTGCCCGGCCCCGCCGGCCGGCGCGGACGCCGCGGCGAGCCCCACCCGCGGCGGCCCCGGGCCCAGGGTGCTCAACGCCCCGCACACGGTGGCCGCGAGCACTGCGGCGGCCGCCCGCCGGACCGCGATCGGCCCGTCCATCAACACCCCCCGCTGTTGATCTCCCAGGCCCGGCCAGTCTAGGGTGCTGTGCCCGGCTCGCCGGGGACGCCGCCGCTGTGTCGGGAACCCGGCCGCGCCGCGCGTTCGTTGTCCGCAGACACCCGACCAGGTCCCGTTCCCCCTCCGGGGCCGCCCGACGACAGGACAGGCGATGAGGTTCCGGGACCGATTCGGCATCCGCCGGCACCGCGGCACGACGGTGGCCAAGCTCGACCGGGAGGCCACGGCCGCCGACATCGAGGCGCTGATCTCCTTCGCGCGCGACCGCCGCGGCGTCGAGTTCTACATCGAGCCGGAGACCTTCGCCACCGACACCACCGCGGTCGCGGTCGCCCACGACGGCGAGTGGACCCGCCGCCGCGTCGGCTCCCCCAAGGTCATCGGCAAGGTCGCCCGCGACCTCGGCGTCCCCGCCTACGACGTGCAGATCGTCGGCTACCCGCCGCGGATGCGCGCCTGGAACGAGCGCAACCGCGACCGCCGCATAGACCCCGGCACCCCCGGCCAAGCCGTCCGCCCCTAACACCAGGCCACCCCGAACCCTCTGGCCCAACCCACCCGGCCCCCGCGACGCCTCCGCCTTGAGGCGCCGGGGTGCTCTTCGGTGTCAGGGGTGGGGGTCGGGGGGTGGCCAGTTGCGGAGGAGGGCGTCGATGGCGTCCAGTGCCCGCTGCCAGGACGTGTCGACGTCGCGGGCCGCGCGCGAGTGGTCGAAGCCGCCCGCCTCCTCCAGGCTCACGTAGCCGTGGAAGACGCTGCCCAGCAGCCGCACCGCGTCCGTCTGGTCCGGCTCGGCCAGGTCGTAGCCGCGCAGGATCGCCCGCATCATCTCCGCGTGCCGGCCAGCGGCGCTGCCTGCGGCGGTCTCGGGGTCGAGCCGCAGCCGCGCCGCCGCGTACCTTCCCGGATGCTCCTTCGCGTACTTCCGGTAGGCGCCCGCGAACGCGACCAGCGCGTCCTTGCCCGCGCGGCCCGCGAGCGCGCCGGCGGCCTCGTCCGCGAGCTCGGCGAGCGCCAGCACCGCCACCCGCGCCCTGAGATCCTGGACGTTCTTGACGTGCGAGTACAGGCTCGCGTCCTTGACGCCGAACCTGCGCGCGAGCGCGGACACCGTCACGTTCTCGAAGCCGACCTCGTCCGCCAGCTCCGCCGCCGCCCGCGCCAGGCGCTCGGCGCTCAACCCCGCCCGCGCCATCCGCCCTCCTATGCCGCCGACCCGGCTACCTAATCGTCCTAGGTAACCGGACTTTCGTCTCCCCACGCAACATCAACGTGGTGGGGGTCGGCAGATGGCTGTGTGCGGAGGTTGGAGGTGTGAGTGGGGTCGCAGGGGGCGGGCGTGGGTTAGCTGGCCTCTTGGGTTGGTTCGTGGTACGCGGCGGCCAGTTGATCAGGGGTCATGCCTATGCGGGCTTGGGCGGGTGGGACGCCGGCGTCGATCAGGCTGCGGAGCAGGACGGCCATGGAGTACGCGGGGTCGGCCTCCAGAGCGCGTTCCAGGGCGACGTTGGCCAGGCCGCCGTCGCCGGCGGTGTAGGCGGCGAAGGCCAGCAGGGACGCCGGGGCCGGGACGTACGGGGGTTCGACGCGGCGGAGGACGTCGCGCCAGAAGGCGATGTCGGCGGCGGGGGCGTCCTCGTCGATGCGGATCCACGCCTCGTCGCGGACGCGGAGGTCGGTGAGGAAGAAGCCGAGCCGGGCGACGTCGTCGTCGGTGGGCCGGGTGCCACCGCGGGCGCGGGCGAGGAC
The DNA here is from genome assembly GCF_008923365.1 of Actinomadura montaniterrae. Taxonomy (GTDB): domain Bacteria; phylum Actinomycetota; class Actinomycetes; order Streptosporangiales; family Streptosporangiaceae; genus Spirillospora; species Spirillospora montaniterrae. The sequence goes on along the minus strand of NZ_WBMR01000160.1, from coordinate 19,291 downwards.
GCGGGGGACGTGGTCGAGGCCCTCCTCGGTGGTGCGGGAACGGAACCGGGACGCGGGTTCGCGGGCCCATCGCAGGAAGCGTCGCTCGGCCCGCTCGGTGGCGCGGCGCATGGACTCGCGGGCCAGGCCGCCGACCGGCTGGACGGAGCGGACGAGTTCGTCGCGGTCGGCGAGGGCGACGTGGCCGGCGAGCGTCGCCTGCGCGGCGATGAGGCTGGTGGAGATGTCGTAGGGGGTGCCTTCGGCGGGGCAGCAGCCGTCGGTGCAGGTGAGCGACCACCAGCGGCCGTCGCGGACGCGGACGGATTCCACGACGTCCACGCCGGCGGCGGTGAGGGCTGCGGCCATGGAGCCGGCGGAGCCTTCGACCTCGCCGGCCGGGCCGTAGCCGAGCAGGAGCGCCTTGCGGAACCCGTTGCCGGCCAGCAGCCCGGCGACGCGTTCGCCGGCCGCGGCGGGGACCGGTAAGTCGAGCCGGACCGCGCAGGTTCCGTGCGGGCCGTCGTGGCCGATGACGACGAGGCTGCGGGAGGGGTGGAACCCCAGCAGGTAGGGAACGGCGGCTATGGCGTCCTGAGCGGAGCGGATGACCAGTGCTGTCATGCCCTCGACACTGGCAGCCGCGACCGGCGGGGCGAAGACACCGCCGAAAATGTGGATAACTTCAGGCGTCGAGGATCTGCTGCGGCCGGCTGACGACGGGCGGCTCGGTCGACCAGGGGAAGTTGATCCAGCGGTCGGTGTGCCGCCAGACGTACTCGCACTTGACGGTGGAGTGCGGCTTCTCGTAGACGACGGCGCAGCGGACGTCGGCGACGTGGTCGGCGCAGAAGTCCCGGACGAGCTTCAGGGTCGCGCCGGTGTCGGCGACGTCGTCGGCGACCAGGACCTTGGCGCCGGAGAGGTCGACGGCGTTCGGCACGGGCGGGAGCATCACCGGCAGGTCGAGGCGCTGGTCGACGCCGGTGTAGAACTCGACGTTCATGACGTGCAGGTTCTTGACGTCCAGGGCGTAGCCGAGGGATCCGGCGACGAACAGGCCGCCGCGGGCGATGGAGAGGATCAGGTCGGGCCGGTAGCCGCTGGCGGCGATCTCCTGGGCCAGCTCGCGGCCGGCGGTGCCGAACAACTCCCAGGTCAGGACTTCTCTTTCAGCAGACACGGCCCCTATCTTGGCCGACCCTCCGCAAAGGGCGTCAACCGGACCCGGCGGAGGCCGGCGGCGGGCCGGCGGCGGGACGGCCGGGCGGTCCCCGTCGGGCCGAACCCGGGCGCGGGTGTCCGCCGCGGGCTGTAGCGTTGGGCGACGTGCCCGCCCCTGATCTGCTGACCGACAGCGACGCCAAGATTCCGGACATGCCGACCCTGTTGTCCGCCGCCGTCGAGGCCATCGGGGGCGCCGAGCGCCCCGGGCAGGTGGAGATGGCGGGGGCGGTGGAGAAGGCCATCGCGTCGGGCGAGCACGTCGCCGCGCAGGCGGGCACCGGGACGGGCAAGTCGCTGGCGTACCTGGTCCCGGCGATCCGGTACGCGGTCGAGAAGCAGACCACGGTGGTGGTGTCGACCGCGACGATCGCGCTGCAGCGCCAGCTCGTCGACCGCGACCTGCCGAGGCTGGCCGAGGCGCTGAACCCGCTGCTCGGCCGGGAGTTGAAGTTCGCGATCCTCAAGGGCCGCCGCAACTACCTGTGCCTGCACCGGGTGCAGACGGGCGCGCCGGAGGAGGACGAGGGCGGCGCCGGGCTGTTCGACCCGCAGCAGCTGTCGATGCTGGGACGCCAGGTCAAGCGGCTGAACGAGTGGGCCGAGGAGACCACGACGGGCGACCGCGACGAGCTGGTCCCCGGGGTGAGCGAGCAGGCGTGGCGGCAGGTGGCGGTCACCGCGAAGGAGTGCCTGGGCGCGCAGCGCTGCCCGCAGGGGACGGAGTGCTTCGCGGAGCTGGCCCGCGCGGAGGCGGGCGAGGCGCACATCGTGGTCACCAACCACGCGCTGCTGGCGATCGACGCGCTGGAGGAGTTCCAGGTCCTGCCGGAGCACGACGTGGTGATCGTGGACGAGGCGCACGAGCTGGTCGACCGGGTGACGTCGGTCGCGACGGGCGATCTGAGCGCGGCCGGCGTGGACACGGCGGCGCGGCGCTGCGGGCGGCTGGTCGAGGAGGGCGTCGCCGACCGGCTCAAGGAGGCCGCGGAGGGCCTCGGCGTCCTGCTTGAGGATCTGCCCGCGGGGCGCATGGACGTGCTGCCCTCGTCGTTGGGCAGCACGCTCGCGGCGACGCGGGACGCGCTGCATGCCTGCCTCACGGCGATCGGCCCGGAGAAGAAGGACGCCGATCCGGGTGACATGGCCGCCCGCAAGGCCGCGCGGTCGTCGCTGGAGGATCTGCACGACACGGCGGTGCGGATGCTGGAGTCGTTCCAGCCGGAGATGTCGCAGCGGTTCGACGTGGTGTGGCTGGAGAAGCCGTTCGTCCAGGAGGGGCGTCCGAAGCGTCCGCCGGCGCTGCACGTCGCGCCGATCGGGGTGGGCGGCCTGCTCCGGACGACGCTGTTCGAGCAGCGCACGGCCGTCCTGACGTCGGCGACGCTCACGCTGGGCGGGTCGTTCGAGCCGCTGGCGCGGCAGTGGGGGCTGCCGCCGCTCGGGGAGAACGCGCCGCGGGACGCGAAGACGGCCGCGGAGGGCCTCGCGCAGACCGCCACCGACGGCAAGGACGAGGACGGGAAGGACGGCAAGGAGATCGTCTGGTCGGGCCTGGACGTCGGCTCGCCGTTCGACCACCCGAAGTCCGGGATCCTGTACGTGGCGCGGCACCTGCCGCAGCCGGGCCGGGACGGGCTCGCCGACGCGTACCTGACGGAGATCACCGAGCTGATCGAGGCGGCGGGGGGCCGGACGCTCGGCCTGTTCTCCTCGATGCGGGCCGCCCGGCAGGCCGCCGACGAGCTGAAGGACCACCTGTCGCACCCGCTGCTGTGCCAGGGCGAGGACTCCACGTCCCTGCTGGTCAAGCAGTTCGCCGAGGACGAGCGGACGTGCCTGTTCGGGACGCTGTCGCTGTGGCAGGGCGTGGACGTCCCCGGCCCGTCCCTGCAACTGGTCATCATGGACCGCATCCCGTTCCCGCGCCCGGACGACCCGGTGTCGTCGGCGCGCGCGCGGGCGGTGGCGGCGCGCGGCGGCAACGGGTTCATGGCGGTGTCAGCGACGCACGCGGCGCTGCTGCTGGCGCAGGGCGCGGGCCGGCTGCTGCGGTCGATGGACGACCGCGGCGTGGTCGCCGTCCTCGACCCGCGGCTGGCGACGGCCCGCTACGGCGGCTTCCTGAAGAACTCGCTGCCGCCGTTCTGGGCGACGACCGACCCGGACGTGGTGCGCGGCGCGCTCAAGCGCCTCGACGCCGCCGCGTCCGAGTCGTGACACCCCGCCGGGCGTAATGGCCCGTCAGCGGCGGTAGGTGCTCAGGAAGTCGCCGATGCGGCCGACGGCCTCCTCGAGGTCGTCGGCGTACTGCAGCGTGACGACGCGGAAGTGGTCGGTGGTCGGCCAGTTGAAGCCGGTCCCCTGCACGACGAGGAGCTTCTGCCGTTCGAGCAGGTCGAGGGCGAAGCGCATGTCGTCCTCGATCGGGTACATCTCGGGGTCGAGCCGCGGGAAGACGTACAGCGCGCCCTTGGGCCGGACGCAGCTGACGCCGGGCAGGTCGTTGAGGAGCTTCCAGGCGCGGTCGCGCTGCTCGCCGAGCCGGCCGGTCGGCAGGACGAGGTCGTCGATGCTCTGGTAGCCGCCGAGCGCGGCCTGGATCGCGTGCTGGCCGGGGACGTTCGGGCACAGCCGCATGTTGGCGAGGATGTCCAGGCCCTCGATGTAGGACTCGGCGTGCTCCTTCGGCCCGGACAGCACCACCCAGCCGGATCGGAACCCGGCGACCCGGTAGTTCTTGGACAGCCCGCCGAAGGTCAGGCACAGCAGGTCGGGGGCCAGCGAGGCGATCGGGACGTGCACGGCGTCGTCGTAGAGGATCCGGTCGTAGATCTCGTCCGCGAAGACGATCAGGTTGCGGCGGCGGGCGACCTCGACGATCTGGGTCAGCACCTCGCGCGGGTAGACGGCGCCGGTCGGGTTGTTGGGGTTGATCAGCACGATCGCCCGGGTGCGGTCGGTGATCTTGGCCTCGATGTCGTCCAGGCTCGGCGCCCAGTCGGCGGCCTCGTCGCACAGGTAGTGGACGGGGGTGCCGCCGCACAGCGACACCGACGCCGTCCACAGCGGGTAGTCGGGCGCCGGGATCAGCACCTCGTCGCCGTCGTTGAGCAGCGCCTGCAGGGTCATCACGATCAGCTCGGACACGCCGTTGCCGAGGTAGACGTCCTCGACGTCCAGGCCGGTGACGCCGTTGTCCTCGAACCGCTGCACGATGGCGCGGCGGGCGGGCAGGATCCCCTTGGAGTCGCTGTAGCCGTGCGCGTCCGGCAGGTTGCGGATCATGTCCTGGAGCAGCTCCGGCGGAGCCTCGAACCCGAACGGGGCGGGGTTGCCGATGTGCAGCTTGAGGATGTTGTGGCCCTCGGCCTCGAGCTGCTTGGCGCGCTTGAGCACCGGCCCGCGGATGTCGTAACAGACGTTGGTCAGCTTGCCCGACTGGTTGACCTGCATGGACACACAATATCCGCGCCGCGGGGCCGCAATCCGCCCGCCCTGCCCGCCCCACGGGGCCTTGCGGGGCGGGCGGGGCGGGCAGTGAGGGGCCTGATCACGGTGCGGCGATCGAGGCGAGGATCGCCCGCCGGGCCGCGCGGCGGGCGGGCCTGATCGCGGCGAGCGCGCCCGCCACCCCTCCGACCAGCGCGATCACGCCCAGCTGGACGGGTGGGGCGGCGAACGGGTTCCCGAGCGCGGCGCCGAGCCCCCAGCCGAGGAACACCCCGAGGCCGAGCCCGCCGGCGGTCCCGAACAGCGCGACGATCAGCGACTCCCAGCGCACCATCGAGCGGATCTGCGCCCGGGTCGCGCCGACGGCGCGGAGCAGGCCGAGCTCGCGGGTCCGCTCGTGGACCGACAGCGACAGCGTGTTGGCGATGCCGAGCAGCGCGATGATGATCGCGAGGGCGAGCATCCCGTAGACGACGGCGATGAACCCGTTCATGTCGGACGTCTGCGCCGTGACGAACGCGTCGCGGGTCTCGACGTCGGGCGCCCCGTACGGCTCGGCGAGCGCGGTGAGGGCGCCGCGCGCCGACGCGACGGACGCGCCGGGCTGGAGGTCGACGAACGCCCTGGTCACGAGCGGCTGCTTCGTGTGGGCGTCCCAGATCGTCCAAGGCACGAGGTAGTCGCCGGTCAGGTCGGTCCGGTCGTACACGGCGCCGACCGTGACCTCCTGCGCGACGCCGTCGGCGAAGGTGAGGCCGACACGCGAACCGGCGTGCCAGCCGCGGTCGTCGGCGATCTTCTTGGAGACCGCGAAGGTGCCCGGCCCGGCGAGCGAGCCCTGCGAGACGTCCAGGTCGAGGACGCGGTGCAGCGCGGACGGGTCGCCGACGGACACGGTCGCGATGCGGCCGCCGACCCGCATTCCGCCGGTGCCGAGCCCCGCGACGCCACTGACCTGCGGCAGCCGGGCGGCCTCGTCGACGAGCCGCGGGGCGAAGCCGCCGGTCTCGTTGCCGCCGCCGTCCACGACGAGCGGGCCCTTGAACGAGCCGGCGACGCCGTCCTCCAGGGACGCGCGGAGCGAGCCGACGAACACCGTGAGGAGGGTGACGACTCCGACGCCGATCATCAGCGCGGTCGCGGCGCCGGCGGTGCGGCGCGGCGCCCGGACGCGCCACCGCGGGCCCGAGCACGACCATCGCGACCAGGCACAGCACCGCACCGGCGGCGGCCATCGCGACCTGCCCGCCGGACGCGCCGAGCACGACCGTCCCGGCGGCGACCGCCGCGAACACCCCGCCGACGATCATCCGGGTGTCGGACGGCCGGGACGGCTCCGCCGCGACCTCGCGCAGCGCCGCGAGGGGCCGCACCCGCGACGCCCGCAGCGCGGGACCGAGCGCGGCGACGAGCGTCACGAGCAGCCCGGCCGGCACCGCCACCAGCAGCGTCGTCGCGGAGACGGTGAGCCCTTCCATCGCGATCCCGATCCGGAACGTCGTGAACAGCAGCCGGAGCAGCGCGGCGAAGCCGAACCCGCCGGCGAGCCCGGCCAGGGTCGCGGCGCCGCCGATCACCAGCGCCTCGATGCCGGCGAACGCCACGACCTGGCGGCGGCCGGCGCCGAGCGCGCGCAGCAGCGCCGACTCGCGGGTCCGCTGCGCCATCGTGATGGCGAACGTGTTGTGGATGCTGAACGCCGCGACGAACAGGGCCACCCCGCCGAACGCGCCGAGCACGATCCGGAACGTCTTGAGGAAGCCGTCCTGCACGGCGGTCATGCCCTCGTCGACCTGGGCGCGGTTGGTGACGGCCTCGGTCCCGGCGGGCAGCATGGGGCGGATGCGCGCGGCCAGCGCGTCCTGGCTCACCCCACCTGCGGCGCGGATCGCGACGCTGCTGATACGGCCGGACGACTTCGCGACGTACCGCTGCGCGCCCTCCAGGCTGAACGCGGTGAACGACGTCTCGCCGAACGCGTCCTCGCTGCCGAACTTGCTGATCCCGACGACCGTCACGGGAACGCGCTCGGGCGTGAGGACGGCCGTCCGGTCGCCGACCTCCAGCTTTCCCTCGTCGGCGAACATCTTGTTGATGACGACCTCGTCCGGTGCGCGCGGCGCGCGTCCCTCGGCGAGCCGGTAGGGGTTGAGCTTCGGGTCGTTGAGCCAGTTCCCGGCGGTCCTCGGGCCGCGGGACGGGATGGTCGTCCCGTCTTTGGCGAGCAACTGCCCGGAGCCCTGGATGACGGGTTCGGCGTTCGCGACGCCGTCCACTCCGCGCACCTTCGCCAGCACCGACGCGTCGATCTGCCCGCGCGCGCCCCACGGCGAGTCGCTCACCTTGGTGGCGTTGCGGACGCTGACGTCGCTCTTGCCGTAGGCGCCGGAGAAGTAGCCGTCGATGCTGGACGCGAGCGTGTCGCCGAGCACCAGCGTGCCGGTGAGGAACGTCACGCCGAGGAACACCGCGACCAGCGACCCGGCCATGCGGCGCTTGCGCCCCCACAGCTCCTTGAAGACGAGCCCGGTCATGACCGGTCCCCCAGCCCGCGCATCCGGTCGAGGACCCGGTCGGCCGTGGGCTCGTCCATCACGTCGACGACGCGCCCGTCGGCGAGGAACACGACCGCGTCGGCGTAGCCGGCGGCGACCGGGTCGTGGGTCACCATCGCGACCGTCTGGCCGAGGTCGTCGACGGCGCCGCGCAGCAGGCCGAGCACTTCGGCGCCGGTACGCGAGTCGAGGTTGCCGGTCGGCTCGTCCGCGAACACGATCTGCGGACGGGTGACCAGCGCGCGCGCGAGCGCCACCCTCTGCTGCTGCCCGCCGGACAGTTCCGACGGCTTGTGCGTGAGCCGCTGCCCCAGCCGCAGGACCCGCACCACCGTGTCCAGCCACTCGCGGTCGGGACGCGTCCCGGCCAGCGTCATCGGCAGGACGATGTTGTCCTTCGCGGTGAGCGTCGGGAGCAGGTTGAACGCCTGGAACACGAAGCCGATGCGCTCGCGCCGCAGCCGCGTCAGGCGCCGGTCCGACAGGGACCCGAGCTCCTGGTCGCCCACGTAGACCTTCCCGGACGTGGCGTCCTCCAGGCCCGCCACGCAGTGCATCAGGGTCGACTTGCCGGCGCCGGACGGGCCCATGATGGCGGTGAAGCGCCCGGCGGGGAACGCCACGCTCACCTCGTCGAGCGCGCGCACCGCCATGTCGCCGGTCCCGTAGACCTTGGTGAGCCGTTCCGTGCGGGCGCCGCCCGTGTCCGCGTCCGCCTCGTTGATGGTTCGTCTTGCCTCTGCCGCGTTTCCCATGGCCGGGATCGTCACGCGCCGGTACGGCCCGCGTCGTCCGGCTGCGAGAGGCACCGCGCCTACCCCGTGGGCGGCACCGGCGCGCCCGCGCGTACGACGGGGGCGGCAGCGGAGCCGGGCCGGGTACCGCGCAGGGGATACGTCCTCGCCGCGAGATCAATAAGACGCGTTGTCCAATTGTGATGCGGGCAACATACAAGCAGGCTTGCTTGCTTGTAAGTGGGCTCGTACCGTCGGAGGCGTGTCAGTGAGCAGCCGCCGGCGCCGGCGCCACAGCAGCGGGACGCGCCGGACCCAGGAGGAGCGCCGGTCGCGCACGCAGGCCCGGCTCCTCGAGGCCACCATGGAGTGCCTGGTGGACCTCGGCTGGTCCGGCACGTCCACCACCGAGGTGGCCCGCCGCGCGGGCGTCTCGCGCGGGGCGCAGCAGCACCACTACCCGACCAAGATGATCCTGGTCGCGGCGGCGCTGGAGCACCTCCTCGAAGCGCAGCGGCTCGCGTACGAGACGGCGTTCGCGGTGCTGCCGAAGGAGCGCCGCAACGTCACCGGCGCGCTCGACCTGCTCTGGGAGGTCTTCCGCGGCCGGCCCGCCAAGGCCCTGATGGAGCTGGCGGTCGCCGCCCGCACCGACGAGGAGCTGCGCCCGCTCTGCGTCGACCTGAACGAGCGGATCCTGCAGACCATCGCCGAGACCTTCGAGAAGCTGTTCCCCGCGAACACGCTGCCGCCCGACTTCACCGACACGATGCTGCGCGGCCTGTTCGCGATGTTCGTCGGGCTGTCGATCCAGAACGCCCTCGACGACGACTCCCGCGGCCACCAGGCCGCGGTGCTCCGCCAGGTCAAGGAGATCGCCCAGCTGATCGTCCCGGAGCCCGGCGGCCCCGCCTCCACCCCCGCTTCGGCGGCGGACGGCGGCGACGACGAACGCGACGCGCCACCGCAGCAGGCGCCCGCGGCCACCGCCGCGGGCGCGCCCTAGCCACGAAGAAGGATCACCCCCGGCCCCCGCAGGCCGCACCACCCCCGAGGGAGCGCCTCACATGCCGAAAGCCCCCACCGAACTCGCCGACGAGGTCCGCGAGCAGGTCAAGGACAGGAAGTCGTACCTCGGCGTCGTCGACCGGCTGAACAAGGCGTCGGTCGACAAGCACTGGGAGGCCTACGCCGACATCCCGTGGGACGACCCCGACTTCACCGTCGACAAGAACGACCCGCGCTGGGTGCTGCCGCAGTTCGACCGGCTCGGCGAGACCGAGTGGTACCGGTCGCAGCCGCCGGAGATCCAGTCGCAGATCGGGCTGTGGCGGGTCGCCACCGCCATGAAGATCGGCCTGCAGTTCGAGAACCTGCTCAAGCGCGGCCTGCTCAACTACGCCTACCGGCTGCCGAACGGCCGGCCGGAGTTCCGGTACGTCTACCACGAGACGACCGAGGAATGTCACCACGGGATGATGTTCCAGGAGTTCGTGAACCGGACGAAGATGCCGATCCGCGGCATGCCGCGCTCGCTCAGCCTCATCGCGCAGGCCGCGCCGTGGATCCCGCTCGTCAGCACGGAGATGTTCTTCGTGTTCGTGCTCGGCGGCGAGGACCCGATCGACTACGTGCAGCGCAAGTCCCTCAAGGGCGGGCACATCAAGCACCCGCTCGAAGAGACGATCATGAAGATCCACATCGCGGAGGAGGCGCGGCACATCTCCTTCGCCCGGCACTACCTCAAGCACCGGATCCCGACCATGAACCCGGCGCGCCGCCGGATCCTCGGCTTCGCGACCCCGATCGTGCTCGGCGTGATGGCGCGGATCATGCTGTCCCCGCCCGGCCCGATGGTGCGGCACTTCAACATCCCGAAGGACGTCGTCCGGCAGGCCTACAAGAGCCCGGCCTCGCAGGCGGAGATCTCCAACTCGGTCGGCAAGATCCGCGACCTGATGGCCGAGCTCGGCGTGATCGACCCGGTGAACAAGCGGGTCTGGAAGGCGTTCGGCATCTGGGACAAGCCGGGGACGCGGCGCCCGGTCGACGAGCCCAAGGCCGCCTGAGCGATGGCCGAGGCGAACAGCGCGGCGGGGCCGGAGGGACCCGCCGCGCGGCGCGCCGCCGTGGTGACGCCGGCGGCGGGACGCGGCGGACCGTACAAGGTCGTCATCGTCGGGACGGGCTTCTCCGGCCTCGGCATGGCGATCGGGCTGAAGAAGGCCGGCGTGCACGACTTCGTCATCCTGGAGAAGGCGGACGAGGTCGGCGGCACGTGGCGGGAGAACACCTATCCCGGCTGCGCCTGCGACATCATGTCGCTGCTGTACTCGTACTCGTTCGAGCCGAAGAACGACTGGTCGCGGATGTTCCCCAAGCAGGGCGAGCTGCTGCGGTACATCAAGGACATCGTCGAGAAGTACGAGCTGGAGCAGCACATCCGGTTCGGCACCGAGGTCACCGCCGCCGAGTACGACGACGCCACCGACACCTGGCAGGCGTCGGTCGAGGGCCCGGGCGCCGAGCCCGGCGAGGTCGTCCGGGGACGGGCGCTCGCCGCGGGCATGGGCCCGCTGCACCAGCCGAACATCCCCGACCTGCCGGGCCTCGCGTCGTTCGAGGGGAAGACGTTCCACTCCGCCGAGTGGGACCACTCCTACGACCTGACGGGCAAGCGCGTCGCGGTGATCGGGACGGGCGCGTCGGCGATCCAGTTCGTCCCGCAGATCGCCAAGCGCGTCGCGTCGCTGACGGTGTTCCAGCGGACGCCGCCGTGGATCATGCCGAAGCCGGACCGCAAGGTGACCGGCCTGGAGAAGGTCCTGTTCCGGCGCGTCCCCGGCTTCCAGCGCGGCTACCGCAACGGCATCTACCTGCTGCAGGAGAGCTTCGTCCTGGGGTTCAAGAACCCGCGGCTGCTGAAGGCCGCGAGCTCGATCGCGCAGTGGCATCTGGCCCGCCAGGTGCCCGACCCGGAGCTGCGCCGCAAGCTCACCCCCGACTACACGATGGGCTGCAAGCGGACCCTCGTCTCCAGCGACTACTTCCCGGCGCTGATGCGGCCCAACGTGGAGCTGACCACCGAGGGGATCGCGGAGGTCCGCGAGCACTCGATCGTCACGCGGGACGGCCGGGAGCACGAGGTCGACGCGATCATCTTCGGCACCGGCTTCCACGTCACCGACGCGTTCGAGAACGCGCGGATCGTGGGCCGGGGCGGGCTGAAGATCCAGGACGCCTGGAAGGACGGCATCGAGGCACACCTCGGCGTGACGGTGAAGGGCTTCCCGAACCTGTTCCTGCTGCTCGGCCCGAACTCCGGCCTCGGCCACAACTCGATGATCTTCATCATCGAGGCGCAGGTCCGCTACGTGCTGCAGTGCCTGGCGATGCTGGACGCGGCGGGCGGCGCGCGGATCTCGGTGAAGCCGTCCGTGCAGGACCGGTTCAACGCCTGGGTGCAGCGCAAGTCCGAGGGCGCGGTGTGGGTGGCCGGCGGCTGCGACAGCTGGTACCTGGACCGCGACGGCGTCAACCGGGCCGCCTGGCCCGCGTCGACCGTGAACTACTGGCTGCGGACGCGCCGCCTCGACCCGGGCGACTTCCGGGTGGAGGGGCGCGACGACGAGCCGGCGGTCCCCGTTTCGTAGCCGGGTGAGTGTTGGCCGGTCCGTCCCACCCCGTAGAATCCCCGCAATTGAACAGAACATCCAATTAGCCCAGCATCGAGCGGAGCGCGCAGAATGAGCATCGCGATCGTGACCGGAGGCGCATCCGGCATCGGCCGTGCGATCGCCACGTCCCTGGTGGCGCGCGGCGACACCGTGGTGGTCAGCGACATCAACGCCGACGGCGCCGCCGCCGTCGCGGACAAGCTGAACACCCTCGGCAAGGGCAAGGCGTCCTCCGCCCCCCTCGACGTCACCGACGCCGAGGCCGTCACCGACCTCTACAAGCGCGTGAAGGCCGAGAACGGCACCCTCGACCTGGTGTTCAACAACGCCGGCATCGCGATCGGCGGGCTGGCCGAGGAGCTCACCCTCGACCACTGGAACCGCGCGATCGACATCAACCTCAAGGGCGTCGTGCACGGCGTGCACGCCGCCTACCCGATCATGCTGGAGCAGGGCCGCGGGCACATCGTCAACACCGCCTCGCTCGCCGGGCTCGTCCCGATGCCGATCGGCATCCCCTACACCGCCACCAAGCACGCCGTCGTCGGCCTGTCGCTCGGCCTGCGCGCCGAGGCCGCCGGGCGCGGCGTCAAGGTCAGCGTGGTCTGCCCGAGCTTCGTCGACACCCCGCTGCTGCACAACGTCAACCCGGACCTGCCCGAGACGCAGCTGAGCGGCAACGCCACCGAGGACATCGCCAAGGCGTCACCGCGCCTCTACACCGCCGAGAAGCTCGCGCGCGACATCATGCGCGGCGTCGCCAAGAACCAGGCGCTCATCGTCGCGCCCGCGCACGGCCGCCTCGCCTGGCGCGGCGTCCGCCTCAACCCGGCCGCCGCGGTCCGCGTCGCACAGATCGCCGTCAGCCGCATCTCCAAGTAGCCGTCGCCCGTCGTTCCGAAGGCACCGCCCGCGCGCGCCCACCAGGCGCGCGCGGGCGTCCTCATGCTTTACCGGCCTGACGCCGGCTCCACTCCCGCCACTGCTCGCCCGGCGCGGGTTCGTCCTTCCAGATGTTGTAGTAGCCGACGAACTCGAACATCTGAACGTCGTCGCCCAGCGGGACGGGCCGGCCGGTGAAGCGGTGGACGCCGACGCAGTGCCCGCCCTCCGAAGGGGACAGCCGGCGCTCCTCGAAGCCATGCTCCGCGAACCACCGGCCGATCTGCGGCACCATGTCGGGCTTCTTGCGGTTGCGTGTCCAGATCACGTGCGCGCCCGGCCCGCACAGTCTCGGCAGCAGGCCGATCGTCCGCTCGATGTCGGCACCGGTGATGTTGCCGAAGATCCCGCAGGCGAGGACGAGCGAGGCCGGGACGGCGCCCGCGTAGGCGCCCGTCCGGGACGCGTCCCCCGCGACCACCTCGACCCCGTCGAGCCCCGCCGCACCCGCCGCCGCGCGGGCGGACGCGGCCAGCCTCTCGTCCAGCTCGACGAGCCGGGCCGTCACGTCGCCGCGCCGCGGATGGCCCGCCAGGACGCTGATCAGGTCGCGGCCCTCCCCTGCGCACAGGCTGACGGCACGGAACCCGCCGGTCGGCGCGCCGTCGAGCACCTCGCGGATCCGGTCCTGGACGGTCGCCAACCGCCGGGACAGGGAAGACTCCGGGTCGTCGTAGGCGCCGTGCCAGGCCGCCCAGTCCGCCGTGTTCTCCGATTCCGGCTCCATGCCGTCCAGGCTAGGGCCCCTCCTCCGCCGTGGTCTTGGGCTCGACCTCAGCCGCCTTCGGGTAGTGCAGGTCGAACGCGGGTCTTTCCGAGCGGATCCGCGGGATCGAGGTGAAGTTGTGCCGCGGCGGCGGGCACGACGTCGCCCATTCCAGCGAATTGCCGTACCCCCACGGGTCGTCCGCCTGGACCCGCGTGCCGCGACGCGACGTCCGGTACACGTTGTAGATGAAGAACAGCGTCGAGATCCCGAGCAGGAACGCGCCCGCGCTGGAGACCCGGTTCAGGGCGGTGAACTGCTTGGCATAGTCGGCGTACCGGCGCGGCATCCCCTCGGCGCCCAGCCAGTGCTGGACGAGGAACGTCGTGTGGAAACCGATGAACAGCGTCCAGAAGTGGACCTTCCCCCACGCCTCGTTGAGCATCTTCCCCGTCATCTTCGGCCACCAGAAGTAGAAGCCGGAGAACATCGCGAACACGACCGTCCCGAAGACGACGTAGTGGAAGTGCGCCACCACGAAGTAGGAGTCCTGCACCTGGAAGTCCAGCGGCGGCGACGCCAGGATGACGCCGGTCAGCCCGCCGAACAGGAACGTCACGAGAAACCCCACGGCGAACAGCATCGGCGTCTCGAAACTGAGATTGCCGCGCCACATCGTCCCGACCCAGTTGAAGAACTTCACTCCGGTCGGCACGGCGATGAGGAACGACATGAACGAGAAGAACGGCAGCAGGACCTGGCCCGTGGTGAACATGTGGTGCGCCCACACCGACATCGACAGCCCGGCGATCATGATGGTGGCGCCGACCATCCCGAAATAGCCGAACAGCGGCTTGCGGCTGAACACCGGGATGACCTCGGTGACGATCCCGAAGAACGGCAGCGCGATGATGTACACCTCGGGATGCCCGAAGAACCAGAACAGATGCTGCCAGGTCAGCGCGCCGCCGTAGGCCGCGTCGAACACGTGCGCGCCGAGCCGGCGGTCCGCCTCCAGGCACAGCAGCGCCGCCGCCAGCACGGGGAACGCCATCAGCACGAGCAGGCTCGTCAGGAACACGTTCCAGGTGAAGATCGGCAGCCGGAACATCGTCATTCCCGGCGCCCGCATCCCGATGACCGTGGTGATGAAGTTGACGCCGCCGAGGATCGTCCCGAATCCGGACAGCGCGAGGCCCATGATCCACATGTCGCCGCCGACGCCCGGACTCCGCAGCGCGCTGTTCAACGGCGCGTACGCCGTCCAGCCGAAACTCGCGGCGCCGCCCGGCGAGATGAACGACGCGAACACGATCAGGCCGCCGAGCAGGAACAGCCAGTAGCTCAGCATGTTCAGCCGCGGGAACGCCACGTCCGGCGACCCGATCTGCAGCGGCATCACGACGTTCGCGAACCCGACGAACAACGGCGTCGCGAACAGCAGCAGCATCACCGTGCCGTGCATGGTGAACAGCTGGTTGTACTGCTCGTTGGAGACGATCTGCCGGCCCGGGGAGGCGAGCTCCGCCCGCATCACCATCGCCATCAGGCCGGCCAGCAGGAAGAAGACGAACGATGTGGTCAGATACAGATATCCGATCACCTTGTGGTCGGTGGTGGTCAGCCAGGACACCAGAACCGAACCCCGGGGACGTCCCTCGGAAGGCGCCTCCGGGAGCGGACGGCCGAGAAGGACCATGCCGGGCTCCCAATCGACGGGGGAATGCCCACAACTATTCGCCGGGGATCAGGGGGGCGCAAGACGTCTCCGCGTCCCGCATAGGCTCAAAGGCGTGGAGCGCATACTGGTCAGTTCCTGCCTCGTGGGACGGCCCGTCCGATACGACGGAGCCGCCAGACCGGTGGCCGGCGATCTCTTCGAGCGGTGGCGCGCGGAGGGGCGGCTCGTACCGTTCTGCCCGGAGGTGTCCGGCGGGCTTCCGGTCCCCCGGCCGCCCGCCGAGATCGTCGGCGGTGACGGCGGCGCCGTCCTCGACGGCACCGCCCTGGTCGTCACCCGCGCCGGCGCCGACGTGACCGCCGAGTTCCTGCGGGGCGCACGTCTCGCGCTGGCCGCCGCCCGGCGCGCCGGCGCCCGCATCGCCCTGCTGAAGGAGGGCAGCCCGTCCTGCGGCAGCGGCCGCGTCCACGACGGGACGTTCTCGGGCGCTTCCGTCCCCGGCACGGGCGTGACGACGGCCCTCCTGCGCCGCGAGGGCATCCGCGTCTTCGGCGAGGACGACCTCGACGCCGTCCAGGAGCTCCTGATCGCCCTGGAGCGGGCGGACTGATCAGCGGCCGCGCATGAGTTCGGCCATCTGATCCGGCGACAGCGCGGGGACGGGCAGCGGGCGCGCCGCGTCCGCCCGCAGACCGTCGAGGAAGAGGGCGAGGAACCGGCGCCAGACCGCGGGCTCCGCGTCCCCCGACTCGCGGATGATCTGGGACATCGCCCACATCAGCGGCACGATGTCCGTGACGTCGAAGTCGCTGCGCAGCCGGCCGGAGTCCTTGGCCCGCTCGACGATCCGGGCCAGGTGCGCGAAGCCGCGATCGCACGCCTCGCTCAGTTCGGACGCGAGCGGGAAGCGGCGCGCGAGCACGTCGTTCAGCCCACGGTCCTGCGCCTGCAGCGCGACGATCCCCTCGATGAAGGCGGCGAACCCCGTCCAGGGATCGGGGTCGTCCAGGGCCTGCGCGGCGAGCCGGTCGAGCTCGGCGAGCCGGACGGGGAAGATCGCGTCGAGGAGGTCCTGCCGCGCGCGGAAGTGGTTGTAGAGCGTGCCGATGCTGACCCCGGCGCGGCGCGCGACCTCCTCCAGCGGCGCGTCGAGGCCGCGGTCCCCGAACACCTGCGCCCCGGCCGCCACCAGCTTCTCGCGGTTCCGCGCGGCGTCGGCCCGCGCCGGCCTGCTCCTGGACATACCGCCATCCTACGAAGTTGAGGAAACCCTCGACTTTCGGCTAACTTGAGGGCCCCCTCAACTTATGGAGGTTCCGACCATGACCGCGACGACCGTCGTCATCGGCGCCGGCCCCGGGCTCGGCATGTCGATCGCCCACCGCTTCGGCCGGGAAGGGCACGCCATCGCCCTCATCTCCCGCAACGGCGACCGCCACCCCGGCTATCTCGCCTCGCTCGCGTCCGCGGGCATCGAGGCGACGTCCCATCCGGCGGACGTCCGCGACCGCGACGCCCTGCTCGGCGCCCTCGACGAGATCACCGCACGGCACGGCGCCGTCGACGTCGTCTACTACGGCCCCGGCGCGGCCGACCCCGCCGCGCGCCCCGCGCCCATCACCGAGACGGACGTGCCCGCCGCCCAGGAGGCGATGAGCTGGGTGTATCCGGCCATCGACGCGGTCCGCGCGGTCCTGCCCGGCATGCTGGAGCGCGGACACGGCGGGCTGCTGTTCGCGGGCGGCCTCAGCTCCGTCGTCCCGCTGCCGATGATCGGGAACCTGGCGCTCTCGTCCGCCGCCCTCCGCAACTACGCGATCACCCTGCACGCCGCGCTCGCCGACCAGGGCGTGTACGCGGGCACGCTCACCATCGGCGGTCTCATCGAGCGCGGCGACATCCATCGCATGTTCCTCGCCGAGTCGGACCGGCTCGGCGGCGCGGCGGTCGGGACGCTGAACCCGGACGACCTCGCCGACGCCGCATGGGATCTCTACAAGAACCGCGACAGAGCCGAAGCGACCTTCAACGCCTTCGCATCCTGAGCGTGCGCCCGGGGGGTCAGTCCGCCCCGCGCCGCCAGCGGGACGGGCTGACGCCCCGCGCGCGCTTGAACGCCACGCTGAACGCGAACGCGTCCTCGTAGCCGACCTCGCGGCCCACGGCGGCGACCGTCGCGTCGGTGTCGCGCAGCAGGTCGGCCGCGAGGGTCATCCGCCACCCGGTCAGGTAGGTGAGCGGCGGCTCGCCCACCAGCCCGGCGAAACGCGCGGCGAACGCCGCACGGGACATCCCGACCTCGGCGGCGAGCGCCGCGATGGTCCAGCGGCGCGCCGGATCCTCGTGCAGCAACCGCAGCGCGTCGCCCACCGCCGGATCCGCCAGCGCCCGGTACCAGGACGGCAGGTCCGAGCCCGGCCGCGCGCACCAGGCCCGCAGCGCCAGGACGAGCACCAGGTCCAGCAGCCGATGAAGGACGGCGTCCTGGCCGGGCTCGTCACGGCCCACCTCCGCGGCCAGCAGATCCAGCGCGCCGCGCGTCCGCGGCCCGGCCGGCACCACCGCCACCGGAGGCAGCATCGCGAGGATCCG
Organism: Actinomadura montaniterrae; assembly: GCF_008923365.1. GTDB lineage: Bacteria > Actinomycetota > Actinomycetes > Streptosporangiales > Streptosporangiaceae > Spirillospora > Spirillospora montaniterrae. Next base: position 1,748 of record NZ_WBMR01000160.1, on the reverse strand, counting down.
TCCGCCCACGTCACCGTGCAGTTCGTAGGCGCCGCGGAGCATGACCGTGGCTCCGGGCAGCCCGTCACCGTAGGTGCGAGGAGCCAGGTTCCACCCTTGTCGCTCGACCGGATCACCGCTGTCCGCCCGGTACTTCCGCCCCTGCCTGATCACGACCTGGGACGGCGTGGACGCGTCGTCCGCGATCGTGTACTCCCCGACCTTGGTGATCAGCGCGATGTCGCCCGCGGCGAGGCCCACCGGCGCGGCGCCGGTCTCATCGAAACGGATCGCGGCGTGCCCGCCGAGCGTTGCCACGACCGTCAGCGCCGTCGCGTCGGCGAAGGTCAGCGCCCACGGCGGCCGCTGGACCAGCTGCCTCACCAGCGCGTCGCCGGCGCGCGCCCGGTGCAGCAGATCGCTGAGGACGTCCATGCCGCACACGCTAGACGATGACAAAGGAATCCGAGACGTTCTCTCATGGATCGTCTGCCCGCCCTGCGGTTGCCTATGGGGCATGGAAAACACGCTCATCCTCGGCGCCACGGGAAAGACCGGCCGTCGTATCGTCCGGCGCCTGCGTGCCGCCGGCCATTCCGTCCGCACCGCGTCCCGTTCGGGCAGCGACGTGGCCGTCGATCTCGGCGACCCGGCGACCTGGCCCGCCGCCCTCGACGGCATCACGGCCGTCTACCTCCTGGAGCCTGTCCTGCAGCCGGTCCCGGACCGCGACGCGCGCATCCCGAAGTTCGTGACGGAGGCGGTCTCCGCGGGGGTGCGGCGGCTCGTCCTGCTGTCCGCCCACGGCGTCGGCGAGGCCGACGACGACCACCCTCTCAAGTCCGCCGAGCGGGCCGTACGGGGATCCGGTGCCGGCTGGACGATCCTGCGTCCCGACTGGTTCGCGCAGAACTTCAGCGAGTCGTTCTGGAAGCCGTGGGTGCTCAGCGGCACCCTGGCGGTGCCGACCGGGGACGGCCGCACCCCGTTCGTCGACGCCGAGGACATCGCCGAGGTCGCCGCCGACGCGCTCACCAATGACCGGCACAGCGGCCGGATCTACCCGCTCACCGGACCCCGCGCGATCAGCTTCGCCGAGGCCGCCGAGCTGATCGGCAAGGCCGCCGGCCGCACGATCCGCCATGTCGACGTCACCGCGGAGGCCTTCGCCGAACGCCTCGCCGCGAACGGCGTCCACCCGGACGCCGCCCGGATGCTCGCCGGCCTCCTGGAGGACATCCGCGACGACCGGAGGGCCGCAGTGTCGGACGGCGTGGAAAGCGCCCTCGGCCGCCCGGCCAGGCCATTCGAGGACTACGTCACCGAAGCCGCCGCCGCGGGCCACTGGGACTGACCCCGGAAATGCGAAAGGCCCCGCCGTTTCCGGCGGGGCCTTCCTAATATGAGTCCGGCGGTGTCCTACTCTCCCACACGGTCTCCCATGCAGTACCATCGGCGCTGAAGGGCTTAACTTCCGGGTTCGGAATGGGACCGGGTGTTTCCCCTCCGCCATAACCACCGAACGCCTCACGCACCACCCAACCCTCGGATGGGCAAACTCGACGTCCCAAGCAGCAGACTCAGGATCTTCACTTATCAAACGGTTCCCGGTTATTTCCTGGGAACCACACAGGGACGCGAACACTCCACACAGCGATTTGGTTTGAACGTTCAGTGTGTTCAAGCCACTCGGCCTATTAGTACCGGTCAACTCCACACGTTACCGCGCTTCCATACCCGGCCTATCAACCCAATCGTCTATTGGGAGC
>NZ_WBMR01000016.1 GCF_008923365.1 Actinomadura montaniterrae | reverse complement strand
CGCCGCGTGCCGGGCGAGCCGCCCGGCGACCGGGGACAGCGCGGCGGCGGCGCGCCCGAGGACCCGCTCGCCGGCCCGCGCCAGCAGCGGACCCAGCAGCGCGACCGCGACGATCAGCGCCATGACCAGCCCGCCGAGCGAGGCGCTCGCGGTCGGCCCGGTCGTGACCGCCGCGACCCCGAGCGCGTTCGCGCCGGCGACGAGCAGCACGATGCCCGCGATGACGCGCCAGCGGGGGAGCCGTGCCGGCTCGGCGGACGACTCGCCGAGGGCCTGCACCGGCCGGATCCGGGAGATCCGCAGCGAGGCGAGGAGCGCGGACGCGGTCGCGGCGAGGACGGTGACGGCGAGCGCCGCCAGCGCGGGCAACGGGGTGAGCGAGAGCCCGAACCCGTCCGGGAGCACGCCCTTGCGCACCATCGCGGCGTGCATCGCCGCCCCCGCGCCGAGCGACAGCACGCCGCCAACCAGCCCGGCGGGAACCGCCGCCCGCGCGGTCTCGCGCACGAGCCGTCCCCGCACCTGCCAGGGCGTCGCGCCGACCGCGCGCAGCAGCGCGAACTCCCGTCCGCGTTCCCGCACCGACAGCGCGATCAGCCCGCCGACGACGACCAGTGCCGTCATGACGGCGACGCCGCCGAACGACGCGGCGATCTCCACGATGTCGGGGCGCGCGGAGGCGACGGCGCGGTCCTCGGCGTCGCCGCGCGCCGGGCCGGTCGCGACCGTCAGCCCGGGGGCCGCCTTGCGCAGCGCGCCCGCGTCCGGTTTCCCGCGGGTGAGCACCGCGAGGGCGTCGGCCTGCCCGGGATGGCCGTTCAGCGCCGTCGCGGTCGCGGTGGTGAAGAACGCCGCCGCGGGCCCGGACGACACCAGGCCGCTGACCCGGAACGGGCGGGGCGTCCCGCCCGCCTGCAACCGGACGGTCGAGCCCGCCCGGACACCGGCCGAACGGCTCAGCACCACCTCGTCCGGCCCCTGCGGCGCCCGGCCCTCGCTCAGCTTGTAGGGCCGCAGTGCGGCCGAGTCCCAGCCGTGGCCCGTCACCGCGCGCCCGGCGGACGTCAGGACGGGGAACGACACGTCCGCGACCACCGCCCGGACGCCCGGCACCGCCCGCAGCGCCCCGGCCACCGTGACGGGGACCCGCGCGCGCTCGGCGACGGGCCTGCTCTGCTTCTCCGGATCGGAACCGACCCGCTTCATCTGCTGCGTCACGCTCGTCGGGCCCGTCACGATGGCGTCCGCCGCGGCGTACCGATCCACCGGCGCGTGCGCCAGCAGCGCCGACTCCAGCAGCACCCCGCACGCCCCGACCAGGACCGCGGCGAACAGCAGCGCCGCGAAGACGCCCGCGAACGCGCCCTTCCCCTCCGGCCTGTTCACAGCGACTCCCACCGGTTCATCACGGCCGCGACCGACGGCGCGGACAGCTCGTCGACGATCCGTCCGCCGCTGAGGAACAGCACCGAGTCGGCGGTGGCCGCGGCCAGCGGATCGTGCGTGACCAGCACGACCGTCTGCCCGGTCACGTCCGCCGCCTCGCGGAGCAGCCGCAGGACGCCGCGCGCCGACCGCGGGTCGAGCGCGCCGGTCGGCTCGTCGGCGAACACGACCTCCGGACGAGTGATCAGCGCGCGGGCGACGGCGGCGCGCTGCTGCTGCCCGCCCGACAGCTCCGCCGGGCGATGCTTCAGCCGGTCCGCCAGCCCGACCCGGCGCACCACCTCGTCCAGCCACGCGGGGTCGGGTTCGACGCCGCCGAGCCGCAGCGGCAGCGTGATGTTCTGCTCGACGTCCATCGACGGGATCAGGTTGAACGCCTGGAACACGAACCCGATCCGCTCGCGGCGCAGCCGGGTCAGCTTCGCCTCGCCGAGCCGGCCGAGGTCGGTCCCGGCGATCCGGACCGTCCCGGCGGTCGGCCGGTCCAGCCCGGACGCGCAGTGCAGGAACGTGCTCTTGCCCGAGCCCGACGGCCCCATCACCGCCGTGAACCCGCCGCGCGGGAACGTCCAGGTGACGTCGTCCAGCGCCCGCACCGCGCCGTAGGTCCTGGTGACCGACTCCAGGCGCACCGCCACCGCGGTCGCCTCGGCCGTCATCGTCGTCATGCTCGCCCTCCGTGGGAAACCCGCTCTCACCAGGACGAACCTAGGTTCCGGGGCGGGGCGGCCACATCGGGGCGCACTCCCCGATCGATGGTGTAGCGGGCTACACCATCGGCAGGGGGCCTGGCCCCGGTGCGCCGCGCGGCGCGCTCACATAGCGTGTGCGGTGAGACGACATGACAAGGGCACAGATGAGCGTGACGGCGGCGCTGCGGCGCAGCGCGGAGGCGACCGGCCGGCTGGTGGGCGCGCTGCGCATCACCGTGCCCGCGCTGTTCGGCGTGGCGCCCCTGCTGCTGTTCCTCGCCCTGATGGTCGTCGCGCTGCCCTGGCTTCCGGACGCGGTGAAGCCGCTGCGCGCGCTCGCGAACGCCGAACGCCGCCGGGCGGGTCAGGTGCTCGGCCGCGAGATCCCCGAGCCGTACCCGCGCCGGGAGGAGACGGGGCTGGGGGAGGCGCGCCGGATCGTGCGTTCGCCGGCGCTGTGGCGCGACATCGCCTGGATGGTGGCGCACGGGTACACCGGCCTGCTGATGGCCGTGATGGCGGTCGGGCTCTGGCCGGCGATCCCGTACGCGGCGTCGATACCGCTGTGGTGGTGGGCCGCGCCCGAGGGCTCGGTGTCGGCGTTCGTGGACCTGCACACCTGGCCGCAGGCGCTCACGCTGCCGTTCCTCCAGGCCGGCCTGGACCTGGCGGCGCTGCTGTGGCTGGTGCCGCGGTTCGTGCGCTGGCAGGCGCGGCTCGCGGAGGTGCTGCTGCGCCCCACCCGCCGCACCAGCCTGACCGAGCGGGTCGAGGAGCTCACCGAGACCCGCGCCGAGGCGCTGGAGGCGCACGGCGCCGAGCTGCGCCGCATCGAGCGCGACCTGCACGACGGGACGCAGGCGCAGCTCGTCGCGGTGGCGCTGCGGCTCGGCCTCGCCGACCGCCGCTTCGACACCGACCCGGACGCCGCCCGGGCGCTGTTCCTCGAGGCACGGGACGGAGTGGAGGAGGCGCTGACCCAGCTGCGGACCGTCATCCGCGGCGTGTACCCGCCGATCCTGTCCGATAGGGGCCTCGCCGGGGCGGTGCGCGCACTCGCCGCCGGGCAGCACATCCCGGTCGAGATGGACCTCGACGAGGCCGGACGCGCGCCCGCGGCCGTCGAGGCCGCCGCCTACTTCGTCGTCGCGGAGGCGCTCACCAACATCGCCAAGCACAGCGGCGCCCGCACCGCGTCCGTCGCCGTCCGCCGCGAAGGGGCCCGGCTGCTGATCAGAGTGCGCGATGATGGCAAGGGCGGGGCCGACGCGGGCCGCGGGAGCGGGCTGGCCGGCATCCGCCGCCGGGTGGCCGCGCTCGACGGGACCACCCGCATCGACAGCCCCGACGGGGGAGGGACGACGCTGGAAGCGGACCTGCCGTGCGGATCGTGATCGCCGAGGACAACGTGCTGCTGCGCGAGGGCCTGGTGCTGCTGCTGACCTCCGACGGGCACGAGGTCGCCGCGGTCGCCGGCAGCGGCCCCGAGGTGCTGCCCGCGCTGCTGGAGCACCGGCCCGACGCCGCCGTCCTGGACGTCCGGCTCCCGCCCGGGTTCCGGGACGAGGGCCTGCGCGCCGCCATCGAGGCCCGCAAGCGCATCCCCGGCCTCCCGGTGCTGGTGCTGTCGCAGTACGTGGAGGAGACCTACGCCGCCGAGCTGCTGTCCGGGGGCGCGGAGGGCGTCGGGTACCTGCTCAAGGACCGCGTCAGCCGGGTCGACGAGTTCCTCGACGCGCTGTCGCGGGTCGCCGCCGGCGGCACCGCCCTGGACCCCGAGGTCGTCTCCCAGCTGATGACCACCCGCAGCGACCCGCTGCAGGCCCTCACGCCGCGCGAACGCGAGGTGCTCGGGCTGATGGCGCAGGGCCTCGACAACGCGACGATCGCGACCACCCTCGTCATCACCGAGCGGTCGGTCAGCAAGCACATCGGCGCGGTGTTCGCCAAGCTCGGCCTGCCGCCCACCGACAGCGGGCACCGGCGCGTCCTGGCCGTCCTCGCCTACCTCAACTCATGACCGCCGGGTCCGTGCCCCGCGTCCGGCGGGCCGTCCGGGCGCTGCTGCTCGACGGCGGCGACCTGGTCCTGCTGCGCCGCACCGTGCCGGGCCGCGCCGTCTACTGGACGACCCCGGGCGGCAAGATCGAGCCGACCGACGCCGGCCCGGAGGCGGCGCTGCGCCGCGAACTGGACGAGGAGCTCGGCGCCACCGCCGGGCCCGTCCGGCAGGTGTTCGCGTGCGCCGAGCAGACCCCCGAGCTGCACCGCCTCAACGTCTTCTACGTCTGCCGGCTCCTCACGATGGACCTGTCGCGCCGCCACGGCCCCGAGTTCGACGACCCGTCCAAGGGCGAGTACGGCGTCGACCGCTTCCCGTGCACACCCGAGGGCCTGGCGCCGGTCGACCTCATCCCGGAGACGCTGAGCGTGTACCTGCAGATGCACGCCGACGAGCTGCCCGGGCTCGCCGCTCTCAGTGAGGACCCGCCGCCAGCGCCACGAGGTCGGCGAGCTCCGCGACGCTGAGCGGGGCGTCCGGGAGGCGGCCGGTCGCGATCCGGACGTGGGCGCCCGCCGGGACGATCTGGTACCGGCTGCCCGGGACGGCGGCCACCCCGTGCGCAGCGAGCGTGACCAGCGCGGCGGACTCGTCGGCGACCGGGACCCACAGCATCAGCCCGTCCCGGTTCCCGGTGCGGACGCCGCGCTCGGCGAGGGCGGACGCGAGGCTTTCGCGGCGTTCGGCGTAGGCGGCGCGGGCCCGGGCTACGGCCGCGACGGCGCCCGGATCGGTCAGCAGGTGCGCCAGCGCGTCCTGCAGGACGCGGCTCGTCCAGCCGGTGCCGAAGCTGCGCAGCACGCGGACGCGCTCCACCGGCTCCGCCGCGCCGCCGATCACGGCGATGCGCAGGTCGGGGCCGTGCGACTTGGAGTACGAGCGGACGAGCACCGTCCGCTCGGGCAGGTGCGCTCCGAGGCTGACCATCGGCGAGGACGACACCTCGCCGGTCCCGTCGTCCTCGACGGCGAGGGTGTTGGTCGGGGCCAGCAGCTCCGCGAGGGCCGCCGCCCGCGCCGGGGTCAGCGCGTGCCCGCGCGGGGTGTGGGCGCGCGGCTGGTAGACGAACGCGGCGGGCTTGGTGGCGAGCGCCTCGGCGAGCGCGTCCGGTTCGGGCCCCTCGTCGTCGCAGGCGACCGGCACGACCTCGGCGCCCTGCGCCTCCAGGATGTCGAGGAGGCGGGCGCCGGTCGGGTCCTCGACGGCGACGCGGTCGCCCGGCACGGCGACGGTCTGGCAGACGAGCTGGACGCCCTCGTAGCCGCCGCCGACGGTGAGCAGCCCGGCTGGCGGGAACGGCCAGCCGGGCTCGACGGCCGCGCGCAGCGCCGGGGTGATCGTCTCGCGGGTGTAGTCGTTCAGCCGCGCGGTGCGGGCGCCCGCGGCCAGCGCGGCGTCCAGCGGCGGCAGCAGCGCGGGGTCGGGCGCGGCGATCGCCAGGTCGACGGCCAGCCGGTTGCCGAACTCGCCGATGCGCTCGTACCGGGTCGGGTGCGGGACGTTCGGCGGGCCGATCACGACCGTGCCGCGGCGCCGCTGGGCGCTGACGACGCGGTGCCGGCGCAGCGTCGACCAGGCGTCGGCGACGGTGCCCGGGCTGACCCCGAGCTCGGCGGCCAGCCCGCGCACGGTCGGCAGCCGCGTCCCGGCCGGGAGCTCCCCGCTGCGGATCAGGTTGGTCATCGAGGCGGAGATGCCCCGGGCCGTGCGGTCGCCGATGCGCTCGGCCAGCCATGCCGCGTCGATCACGTTTCCTCCGCGCAAAACTTTGTGTAGTAACAAAACAACCATTGTACGCGGTACAAACGCGGCCTAAAGTCGGGTCCCATCGCGCCCAGAGCGCGGCAAACCCCCTGTTACATGCAGAAATGGAGCGTTGTGCCGATTCCACGTATTCGCCTGGCGCTGCGGGACTGGGACCACCTCGTCCCGCTGCTCACCGGCCGGGTGCGCGCCCGCGGCGTGGCGCTGGAGATCGAGACCCGGGAGGTCACCCCGGACGTCCTCGCCGAACCGGACCTGGACGGCGGCGAGACGTCGTTCAGCCGGTACGCCCTCGGCCGCGGCGACGGCGACGAGCGCCTCGCCGGGCTGCCCGTGTTCGTGATGCGCGGCTTCCGTCAGCGCTGCGTGCTCGTCCGGAACGACAGCGCGTTCGCCGCGCCGCGCGACCTGGCCGGCGCGACCATCGGGCTGACCGGCTGGCCCGACTCCGGCAACACCTGGACCCGGGCGCTGCTGCGCGCCGAGGGCGTCGACCTGTCGGCGATCCAGTGGCGCGTCGGCCCCCTGACCGAGGGCGAGACCGGCAAGGACCGGCTCGGGACGCGCCCGCTTCCCGCCAACGTGCGGGTCGCCGACCGCTCGCTGGTCGACGGGCTCGCCGACGGCACCTTCGACGCAGTGTTCACCCCGTTCATGCCGCCGGAGATGTTCACGCCGCACAGCCGGTTCCGGCACCTCTACGAGGACCACCGCGGCGCCGAACGGGAGTACTTCGCCCGCACCGGCTTCGTCCCCGGCATCCACATCCTCGCCCTGAAACGCGAGGTCGTCGACGGGCACCCCTGGCTGCCCGAAGTGCTGCAGGACGCCTTCGACGAGTCCAAGCGCGTGTGGCTGCAGCGCCGCCGGCTGCTCACCGACACCACCCCCTGGCTGCTGGACGAGCTGGAGACCCAGGCGCGCCTCTTCGGCGCCGACTGGATGCCGTACGGCGCCGAGGCCAACGCCGCGATGGTCGCGGCGTTCTGCGAGGAACTGCACGAGCAGGGCATCGCGCCCCGCCCCATCAAGGCCGAGGAGGTCTTCGCGTGAGGATCGCCGTGGGCCAGTTCGCCTCCACCGAGGACTGGCAGACCAACCTCAAGACCTGCATGACGCTCGTCGACGACGCCGTGGAGGGCGGCGCGGACCTGCTCGTCCTGCCCGAGGACTCACTCGCCCTCTTCATCGACGAGCCCCACCGGATCGCCGAGGCCGCGCAGCCGCTCGACGGCCCGTTCGTCACGGGCCTGCTGGAGCACACCGCGGGCACCCGCACCACGGTCGTGGTCGGGATCCACGAGCCCGCCGGAGACGGCAAGGTGTACAACACCCTCGCCGCGATCCGCGACGGCGGGATCGTCGCCGTGTACCGGAAGGTCCACCTGTACGACGCGTTCGGCGCACGGGAGTCCGACCGGGTCCGCCCCGGCGACGGGGAACCCGTGGTGTTCGACTGCGCCGGCTGGCAGGTCGGGCTCATGACCTGCTACGACGTAAGATTCCCGGAAATGGCCAGGCTGCTGGTCGACGCGGGCGCGCAGGTGCTCGCGGTGCCGGCGGCCTGGGTGCGCGGCCCCGCCAAGGAGCGGCACTGGGAGGTCATGGTCACCGCCCGGGCGCTGGAGAACACCTGTTACGTGGCGGCCTCCGGCGAGTGCGGCCGCCGCAACATCGGATCGAGCATGGTCGTCGACCCGCTCGGCATCGTCCGCGACCGGCTCGCCGACCGGCCCGGGCTGCTGTGGGCGGTCGCCGACCGCGAGGAGCTCGACGAGGCCCGGCGCAAGCTGCCGGTGCTCGCGAACCGGCGCTTCCGGGTCGACCCGTCCATCCGGCCCAGAGAGGAGACGGCATGAGGGGCCGCACGGCGATCTCCGCCGCGCTCGCCGGCGCGCTGCTCGCCGCGACGGCCGCGTGCGGCGCGAACCCGCCCGAGGCCGAGGGGATCCTCGGCGGCGGCAAGTCCGCGCAGGGCGTCAAGGACGCCGACCTGCGCCAGACCATCGACCACGCGCTGCACGACGCGCTGCCCGCCAAGAACAAGGCGTCCGGAAAGCTGATCTCGGTCAACAACGGCTCGTTCCCGCCGTACGAGATCGCCGGGTCGGACGGCCGGTCGCTGTCGGGCGCGTCCGCCGACCTCGCGACCGCGCTCAGCCAGCTGCTCGGCGTGAAGATCGAGCACGTCACCGTCGACGGGCTGCCCAGCGAGCTGACCGGGATCAAGGCGGGCCGGTACGACTTCGCGCTCGGCCCGATCGGGGACTTCCCCGACCGGGAGGGCGACAACGTCTTCGTCGACTGGGTGCGCGAGTTCGTCGTGTTCGCCGTCCCGAAGGGCAAGCCGAAGCACATCGGGTCCATCGCCGACACGTGCGGGCTGAAGATCTCGGTGATGGCGGGCGGCTCCGCCGAGGACGTCGTCAAGAAGCAGTCGGGCACGTGCGTCCAGCAGGGGAAGCCGGCCGTGCAGGTCCAGTCGTACAAGGACCAGCCGACCGCGACCCTCGCCGTCCGCTCCCATCGCGCCGACGCGTTCTTCTCGTCGCAGGCGCCGCTCGGCTACTTCGTCAAGCAGTCCGGCGACGACCTGCAGCTCGCGGGCACCGGCAAGGCCAACGGGTTCGGCGACCTGTACCAGGGCGCCGTCGTGGCGAAGGACTCGCCGCTGAAGGACGTCCTGCTGCGGGCGCTGCGCAAGCTCGTGGAGAACGGCACCTACAAGAAGGTCATGACCGAATGGGGACTGACCGCGAACATGCTCGACGAGCCGGGCGTGAACCTGGCGCCCAGGGAGGGGTGAACCGCCGGTGACCATGACCGAGAAGCGCTCCGGCGACGCCGTCGCCGACGTCGACGTGGCCGGCGCAGCGCACGTCCGGCACCCGCTGCGGTGGGTCGCCTCGCTGGTCGTGCTGGTCCTCGCGGCCCAGTTCGTCCACCTGCTCTGGACCAACGACAACTTCCAGTGGGACGTCGTCGGCCGCTACATCAACGCCTCCCTCATCGGGGACGGCATCGCCGTCACGCTCGAACTGACCGTCATCGCGATGGCGGTCGGCATCGCGGGCGGGATCCTGCTCGCGGTCGGGCGGCTGTCGGACAACCCGCTGCTGCGCACCGCCTGCGGGCTCTACGTGTGGTTCTTCCGCGGCATCCCGGTGCTGGTGCAGCTGGTGATCTGGTACAACCTGTCGGCGCTGCTGCCGCGCATCTCGGTCGGGATCCCGTTCGGGCCGGAGTTCGCGCACGGCGGCACCAACCAGCTCATCACCCCGCTGGTCGCCGCGATCCTCGGGCTCGGCCTGAACGAGGCCGCCTACATGGCCGAGATCATCCGCGGCGGGCTGCTCGCCGTCGACCCCGGCCAGGCCGAGGCCGCGCAGGCGCTCGGGATGGGCGGCGTCCGCACGTTCCGCCGGATCGTGCTGCCGCAGGCGATGCGGTTCATCGTGCCGCCCACCGGCAGCCAGGTGATCAACATGCTGAAGGCCACCTCGCTGGTCAGCGTGATCGCGCTCGCCGACCTGCTCTACACCGTCCAGTCGATCTACAACCGGACGTTCCAGACCATCCCGCTGCTGCTCGTCGCCTGCCTCTGGTACCTGGTGATCACCTCGATCCTGTACGTCGGGCAGTCGTTCATCGAGCACCACTACGCGCGCGGCGCGACCCGCAACGCCCGGCAGGGCTTCTGGGACTTCGTCCTGATGCGGCGCCGCCGCCCGGTTCCGCCCCCGGAGGTGACCGCTTGACCACGCTGGAGAAGGACATGCCGCAGGAGAAGGGCGCGCCCCGCGGCGGGGTGCCGATGGTCCGGGCGCGGGGCGTCCGCAAGAAGTTCGGGCACCTGGAGGTGCTGAAGGGCGTCGACCTCGACGTGGACCCCGGCGAGGTCGTCGTGATCCTAGGGCCGTCCGGGTCCGGCAAGTCGACGTTCCTGCGGTGCGTCAACCACCTGGAGACCATCGACGGCGGCTCGGTGCACGTGGACGGCGAGCTGATCGGGTTCAGCGCGTCCGGCGGCAGGGTGCGGCACCTGCGCAAGCGCGACGTCACCCGGCAGCGCCGCGAGATCGGCATGGTGTTCCAGCAGTTCAACCTGTTCCCGCACCTGACCGTCCTGCAGAACGTCATCGAGGCGCCCACGGGCGTGCGCCGCGAGCCCCGGGCCCAGGCGCGGGAGCGGGCCCGCGAGCTGCTCGCCAAGGTCGGGCTCGCCGACAAGGCGGACGGCTACCCGCGCCAGCTGTCCGGCGGGCAGCAGCAGCGCGTCGCGATCGCCCGCGCGCTGGCGATGCGGCCGAAGCTGATGCTGTTCGACGAGCCGACGAGCGCGCTGGACCCCGAGCTGGTCGGCGACGTGCTGGAGACGATGAAGACCCTCGCCGAGGAGGGCCTCACCATGATCGTCGTCACGCACGAGATCGGCTTCGCGCGCGAGGTGGCCGACCGGGTGGTGTTCATGGACGGCGGGGTCGTCGTCGAGTCGGGACGGCCCGCCGACGTGCTCGACAACCCGTCGAACGAGCGCACGAAGGCGTTCCTCAGCAAGGTCCTCTGACCGCTCCGCGCCGCGCCCGGTCCCGTGTTGCCGGGGCCGGGCGCGGTTCGTTCCCGCCGGATCAGAGGCGGTGGGCGATCCCGTCCAGGAGGCAGTCGAGGCCGCGTGCGAACGCGTCGTCCCAGTCGTGGCCGCTGAGATGCCCGTGCGCGGCCAGGCTCGGGTACCGGTCCCGCTCCCGGGTCAGGAGGCCGTCCGCCGCATCCCGCGCCTCGTCGGCGCCGCCGGAGGCGACCTGCATCAGCGCGGAGCCGATGACGAAGTTGGCGAGCGCGTAGGCCGCCGCGACCAGGTCGGGGCCGGTGAGGCCCGCGCCGGCGAGCGAGGCGTGCAGGAACTCGGTGCGCGCCAGGACGTTCGGGCCCAGCAGCGGACGTCCGAGCACGGCGACCGACCAGGGGTGGCGGAGCATCGCCGCCCGCCACCCGTGCACCAGCGCGGCCACGTCCGCTCGCCAGCCGCCCTCGCCCGGCGGCACCGCCACCTCGCCGAAGATCGTGTCGAGGGCGAGGTCCAGCACGTCGTCCTTGGTCTTGACGTGCCAGTACAGCGTCGTGGACCCGGTGTCCAGGCGCTCGGCGAGCCGGCGCATCGTCAGCCGGTCCGCGCCCTCCTCGTCCAGCAAGGCGACGGCCTCGGCGACGATCCGCCCGCGGCTCAGCGGCGGCGCCTCGCGCCGTGTGCGGTTCTCGCGCAGCCACACGCTCTCGGTCATGCGGACCAGGCTAGTACATTGGGCGAGTGCTGGATCAACGGTCCGGTCTGTCGAACACTGTACGAGGAGGCGTGATGGGGCATATCGACGTGAGCCGCCTGACGTACCTGCTCCCGGACGGCCGGCCGCTGCTGGACGACGTCTCCTTCCGCATCGGCGAGGGGGCGAAGGGCGCGCTCGTCGGCCCGAACGGCGCGGGCAAGACCACGCTGCTGCGCCTGATCGCCGGGGACGTCGCGCCGTCGTCCGGGACCGTGACGAGCACCGGCGGGCTCGGGGTGATGCGGCAGTTCATCGGCGGCGTCCGGGACGACCGCACCGTCCGCGACCTGCTGCTGTCGGTGGCGCCCGCGCCGGTCCGCGCCGCCGCCGGGGCGCTGGCGAGGGCGGAGCGGGATCTGGGCGAGAGCGAGGAGAGCCAGCTCGCCTACGCGCGGGCCATCGCCGACTACACCGATGCGGGCGGCTACGACATCGAGGTCGTCTGGGACACCTGCACGACCGCCGCGCTCGGCCTGCCCTTCGACCGCGCCGCGGCGCGCGGGGTGGCCACGCTGTCGGGAGGCGAGCAGAAGCGGCTCGTCCTGGAGGCGCTGCTGCGCGGCCCCGACGAGGTGCTCCTGCTCGACGAGCCCGACAACTACCTGGACGTGCCCGGCAAGGAATGGCTGGCGGGACGGCTGCGCGCCACGGGCAAAACGGTGCTGCTGGTCTCGCACGACCGGCGGCTGCTCGCCGACACCGCCGACCGGATCGTCACGGTCGAGTCCCGCGACCTCTGGGTGCACGGCGGCGGGTTCGCCGGGTACGCGGCGGCGCGGCGGGAGCGCACCGGACGGCTGCACGAGCGGCGCCGCCGCTGGGACGAGGAGCACGCGCGGCTGAAACGGCTGGTCCACACGCTGCGGCAGCGGGCGGCGAACAACGACGCGGTCGCCTCGTCCTACCAGGCGGCGCGCACCCGGCTGCGCAGGTTCGAGGAGGCGGGGCCGCCGCGGAGCGCGCCGAAGGAGCAGAACGTGCGGATGCGGCTGCGCGGCGGCCGCACCGGCAAGCGCGCCCTGGTGTGCGCGTCGCTGGAGCTGACCGGCCTCGCCCGCCCCTTCGACCTGGAGGTCCGGTACGGCGAGCGCGTCGCCGTGCTGGGCTCGAACGGATCGGGCAAGTCGACGTTCCTGCGGATGCTCGCCGGGGCCGATGTGCCGCACGGCGGGGAGGCGCGGCTCGGGGCGCGGGTCGTTCCCGGCCACTTCGTCCAGACGCACGCGCGGCCGGACCTGCAGGGCCGGACGCCCGCCGAGATCGTCATGTCCGGGCACGCCCTGACCCGTAACGACGCGATGGCGGCGCTCGCCCGCTACGAGCTGGCGCCCGCCGGGGCCCGGCCGTTCGAGACGCTGTCGGGCGGGCAGCAGGCGCGGCTGCAGATCCTGCTGCTGGAGCTGTCCGGCGCGACGCTCCTGCTGCTCGACGAACCGACCGACAACCTCGACCTGGCGAGCGCCGAGGCACTGCAGGACGGGCTCGCGTCCTACTCCGGGACCGTCCTGGCCGTCACGCACGACCGCTGGTTCGCCGCCGACTTCGACCGGTACCTGGTGTTCGGCGCCGGCGGCCGGGTCACGGAGTCGGACGAGCCGGTCTGGGCATAGCCGGACGCTGCCGTCATAGCGCGATGGTCATAGTGGACGACGAGACGGGTATTTGATCGATCCGGCGCCGTGGCGGGACGCTGGGGCGGACCGGGAGGGGTGGGCGGAGTGGCCGATCTGGATGACTGGCCGGGCAATGAGCTGAGCGACGAGGAACTGGACGTCGCCTACAACGTGCGGCGCAAGGCCGGGCCCGAGCTGTTCGAGCGGCACATGGCCCGGTACCGGGCCGAGTCGGAGGCGGCCGTGGAGGGGCTGCCGGGCCACCCGGGGATCGTCTACGACGAGCCGAGCGGTGAGCGGCTCGACGTGTGGGGCGTCGGCGACGACGGCCTGCGTCCTGTGTTCGTGTTCCTGCACGGCGGCTACTGGATGGCGCTGTCGCGCGCCGACTCGTCGTTCATGGCGCGCGCGCTCTACGAGCACGGCATCGCCACCGTCGTCCCGGATTACACGCTCGCGCCGAAGGCGACGCTGGAGGAGATCGTCCGGCAGGTGCGCGCGTCCATCGCCTGGGTGTACCGGCACGGACGCGAGCACGGCCTCGACCCGGAGCGGATCGTGGTCGGCGGCAGTTCCGCCGGCGGGCACCTCACCGGCATGACGATGGTCGGCGGCTGGCAGGAGGAGTTCGGCCTGCCCGAGGACGTCGTGAAGGCCGCCATGCCGTTCAGTGGGCTGTTCGACATCCGGCCGATCACCCGCGTCTACGTCAACGAGTACGTGAAGCTGGACGTGGAGCGTGCCGCGGCGCTAAGCCCGGCGCTGCTGCCGCGCGAGCGGCGCTGCCCGGCGGTCGTCGCGGTCGCCGAGCACGACGGCACCGGGTTCGTCGAGCAGTCGCGTCGGTTCGCGCCGCTGTGGGACGGCGGCGAGGCGATGGTGGTGCCGGACCGCGACCACTTCGACGTCGTGCTCGACCTCGGCGACCCGGCGTCGGCGCCCTTCCGCGCTCTGCTCGGCCTGGTCCGCTCGCTGTGATCAGTCCTCCGCGATCTTCGTGGCCTCGCGGCGCAGGTGGTCGAGCATCAGCCGGGCCGACGGCGTCGGCGCGCGGTGCGCGGGCAGCGTGACGCCGACCTGGCGGCGGACGGTCTCCAGCGGCACCGGCAGCGGCGCGATGTCGTCGTCGGTCCGGGCGACCAGCTGCGGCAGCGCGGCGATCATGTCGGTGTCGCGGACCAGCGTCCGGACGGTCAGCACCGACGTGCACTCGACCAGGTCGCCGGGCGGCTCCAGGCCCGCGGCGCGGAACACCTGCTCCAGCTCGGCGCGCAGCGCGGTCTGCTCCAGCGGCAGCACCCACGGGTAGTCGAGCAGGTCGGCGAGCGCGAGCCCGGCGCGGGAGCGGGCCGGGTGGCCGTGCCGCGCCACCAGCCGGATCGGCTCGCCGTACAGGGTGATCTGGCGCAGCCCGCGCAGGTCGCCGATCGGGTTGAGGCGGCCGAGGATCAGGTCGATCTCGCCGTCCAGCAGCCGCGGCACCTGCGCGTCGAACGTGGCCTCCTGGACGATCACGGTGATGCCGGGGCGGTCCTTCTTCAGCGCCGCGATCGCGCGCGGCAGCAGCACGTTCGAGCCGGCCAGCAGGGTGCCGATGGTGACGGTGCCGACCTCGCCGTCGGCGAGGCCGCTGATCCGCTCGCCGGCGCGGCGCAGCTCGGCCAGCACGGCCCGGGCGTGCTCGACGAACGCGTCGCCGAACATCGTCGGCGTCACGCCGCGCGGGCCGCGGGTGAACAGCTCGACGCCGAGGATGTGCTCGACCTCGCGGAGGCTGCGCGTCACCGCGGGCTGCGCGAGGCGCAGGTGCTCGGCGGCGCGCAGCACGCTGCCCTGGTCGGCGATGGCGACCACGAGGACGAGGTGCCGCAGCTTGAGCCGCCCGTTGAGCAGGTCGATCGCGCGCATACCGCTTTGATATCACAGCATCGTGATAGCTCTGCGGATCTTTGGTATTTGCACGGCATAGCTCCGCGGGCAGAGGATCGGTGCGTCAGGGCAGATCGCGTCGTGGAGGAGCGGAATGAAGGCTGAGCACTACGTCGGCGGGGTGTTCCGTTCGGACGGACCGGCCTTCCCGCTGATCTCGCCCGCGGACGGCGCGGAGATCGGCGCCGTCCCGGAGGCGCCGCGCGAGGTCGTGGACGGCGCGGTCGCCGCGGCGCGCGAGGCGCTGCGCGGCCCCTGGGGCGCGGCCGGCGTCGAGGAGCGGGCCGCCGCGATGCGCCGGATCGCCGACGGGATCCAGGCGCGGTTCGGAGAGTTCGTGGACGCCGAGATCGCCGACACCGGCCGTCCCCGCGCGTTCGCCGAGACCGTCGACGTGCCCCGGGCCATCGGCAACTTCCGCGCCTACGCCGACCTGCTGTACGGGCGGCCCGAGCGGGCGTACACCACGCAGGTCCCGGGCTGGAGCGCCGGCGGCGGGCAGGCCCTGAACTACACGGTGCGGCGCCCGCTCGGCGTCGTCGCGATCATCTCGCCGTGGAACCTGCCGCTGCTGCTGATGACGTGGAAGGTCGCGCCGGCGCTCGCGGCCGGGAACGCGGTCGTCGTCAAGCCGTCGGAGGAGACGCCGTCCACCGCGACGCTGCTCGCCCAGGTCATCGACCAGGCGGGGCTGCCGGCGGGGGCGTTCAACCTGGTGCACGGGCACGGCCCGGGCGCGGCCGGGGAGTTCCTCACCGGGCATCCGGGCGTCGACGCCATCGCCTTCACCGGCGAGTCCGCGACCGGCTCGGCGATCATGCGCAACGCCGCCGACCACGTCACGCCGGTCTCGTTCGAGCTCGGCGGCAAGAACCCGGCGCTGGTGTTCGCCGACGCCGACCTCGATGCCGCCGTCGAGGGCACGGTCCGCTCGTCCTTCACCCACTCCGGGCAGATCTGCTTGTGCACCGAGCGCGTCTACGTCGAGCGTCCCGTCTTCGACGAGTTCGTTGAACGGCTCGGCGCGCGCGCGAAGGAACTCGCGGACTACGGTCCGATGATCTCCGCCGCGCACCGCGACAAGGTGCTGTCGTACTACCGGCTCGCCCGCGAGGAGGGCGCGACCGTGGTCGCGGGCGGAGGCGCGCCCTCGTTCGGCGACGAGCGCGACGGCGGCTTCCACGTCGAGCCGACCGTGCTGACCGGCCTCCCCGAGACGGCCCGGACCGTCCGCGAGGAGATCTTCGGGCCGGTGTGCCACGTCGCGCCGTTCGACACCGAGGACGAGGCGCTCCGGCTCGCCAACGACAGCCCCTACGGCCTTGCCTCCACCGTCTGGACCCGCGACCTGTCCCGGGCGCACCGGGTCGCGCCGAAGGTGGAGACCGGCATCGTCTGGGTGAACTGCTGGAACCTGCGCGACCTCCGCACCCCGTTCGGCGGCGTCAAAGCGTCCGGGATCGGCCGCGAAGGGGGAGAGTACTCATTGGACTTCTTCTCCGAGCCCGTCAACGTGTGCATCCAGATCTGAGAGCGAGCCAAGTGACCAGCGACATCGACGCGGCGGCCGGGAGGCTTCTCGGCGCCTACACATCGGGCGTCCCGTGCGAGCCCGTCCGCGACCTCATCGCGACCGCCGACGACGCCTACGCCGTGCAGGACCGGATGACCGAGCGGTGGCTCGGGGAGGGGCGGCGGCTGTCCGGCCGCAAGATCGGCCTCACCTCCCGCGCCGTGCAGCAGCAGATGCGCGTCGACAGCCCCGACTTCGGGATGCTGTACGCCGACATGGCCGTCCCGGACGGCGACGAGATCCCGGCCGGCGCGGTCCTGCAGCCGCGCGTCGAGGCGGAGGTCGCGCTCGTCCTGGAGCACGACCTGACCCACGAGCGGCACACCGTCGCCGACCTCATCCGCGCGACCGCGTTCGCCCTCCCGGCGATCGAGATCGTCGGCAGCCGCATCCGCGACTGGGACATCACGCTCGCCGACACTGTCGCCGACAACGCCTCGTCCGGCATGTACGCGCTCGGCAACCGGCCCGTCCGGCTGGAGGACGTGGACCTGCGGCTGTGCGGGATGGTCCTGGAGCGGCGCGGTGAGCAGCTGTCCAGCGGTACCGGCGCCGCGTGCCTCGGCCACCCGCTGAACGCCGCGCTCTGGCTCGCCGACACCCTCGCCCGCGTCGGACGCCCGCTGCGCGCCGGCGACACGGTGCTGACCGGCGCGCTCGGCCCGGTCGTGCCCGCCGCGCCCGGCGACGTGTTCGAAGCCCGCATCGACGGCCTCGGCGACGTCCGGGTCGCCTTCGGTAAGGAGGTCTCCTGATGGTGGACGTGCACGCGCTCGCCACGACGCTGGACGACGCCGTCCGCGACGTCCGCGCGATCCCGAAGCTCACCGACACCGCGCCGTTCGACGTGCCGACCGCGTACGCGGTGCAGCGCGAGCTGATCGAGCGGCGCACGGCGCGCGGAGAGCGGCTCTCCGGCGTGAAGATGGGCTTCACCAGCCGCGCGAAGATGGTCCAGATGGGCGTCGACGACGTCATCTGGGGCCTGCTCACCGACCGCATGCAGGCCGGGGAGTCGGCGGACCTGTCGGGCCTCATCCACCCGCGCATCGAACCGGAGATCGTGTACCTGATCGGCCGCGAGGTCCGCTCCGTCGCGGAGGTCGAGTCGGCGGTGGCGGGCGTCGCCGTCGGGTTCGAGATCCTCGACTCCCGCTACGAGGACTTCAAGTTCACCCTCCCGGACGTGATCGCCGACAACGCCTCCGCCGCCCTCTACGGGTTCGGCGCGTGGCACGAGCCGCGCGACCTGTCCAACGTCGGGCTGCTCATGGAGATCGACGGGCGGCCGGCGCAGACCGGGTCGTCCGCCGCGATCCTCGGCGACCCGGCCCGGTCGCTGCGCGCCGCCGCCCGGCTCGCGCTCGGCGCGGGCCTGACCCTCGAACCCGGCTGGGTGGTGCTGGCGGGCGCCGCGACCGCCGCCGTCCCCCTGCCGAAGGACGCGCACGTCCGCGTCACCGGCGCCGGCCTCGGCAGCGTGGAGGTGACGACCCGATGAGCGACGCGATCCTCGTCGAGGGCAAGGCCAAACCGCGCGGGCGGTTCCCGCACGTCAAGCGGGCCGGCGACTTCGTGTTCGTGTCCGGCACCAGCTCACGGCGCCTCGACGGCACGTTCGCCGGCGCGAGCGCCGACCCGATGGGCGTCACCGACCTCGACATCCGCGCGCAGACCCGCGCCGTCATCGAGAACATCGCCGACCTGCTCGATGCCGCCGGGGGAGGGCTGCCCGACGTCGTCAGCGTCACCACCTACCTGGTGAGCATGAACGACTTCGGCGGCTACAACGAGGTCTACGGCGAGTACTTCGACGAGACCGGCCCGGCCCGCACCACCGTCGCGGTCCACCAGCTTCCCCACCCGCACTTGCTCATCGAGATCTCGTGCATCGCCCACATCCCACGCAACGGCGAGGAGGCCGGAGCATGACCCTGCCGCAGCTGACGTTCGGACGCCCCTTCAACTTCCAGGCGTGGATCGACGAGCACCGCGACCTGCTGAAGCCGCCGGTCGGGAACGTCCAGGTGTTCGACGACGCCGGGCTGATCGTCATGGTGGTCGGCGGGCCGAACCAGCGCACCGACTTCCACGACGACCCGACCGAGGAGTTCTTCTACCAGCTCAAGGGCAACATGGTCCTGCGGGTCATGGAGGAGGAGGGCAAGCCGCCCACCGACCTGCAGATCAACGAGGGCGACGTGTTCCTGCTGCCGCCGCACGTCCGGCACTCCCCGCAGCGGCCCGAGGAGGGCTCGATCGGCCTCGTGGTGGAGATCCCGCGGCCCGAGGGCCTCAAGGAGGCGTTCGAGTGGTACTGCACCGAGTGCCACCACCTCGTCCACCGCGCCGAACTGCAGGTCCGCTCGATCGTCGACGACCTGCCGCCCGCCTTCGAGGGCTTCTACGGCAGTGACCGCAAGTGCCCGAACTGCGGTGCCGTCCACCCGGGCCGGAAGTGGCCCGAATCCATGGTCCCGAAGACGGCGCCGCGCGCCTGACCCCCCTCGCGTCCGACGGAGCTCCAGTGACAGTCATCGACGTCCACGCCCATGTCTTCCCCCGGCTCGGCCGTGCCGAGGGCCGCGTCCTCATCGACGGCGGCGAGCCGTGGCTGCGCGTCCACGGCGACGGCACCGGCATGATGATGAGCGGAGACCAGGAGTACCGCCCGGTCGAGGAGGGGCTGTGGGACCCCGCGCGGCGGGTGGCCGACATGGACGCCGCCGGCGTCGACGTCCAGGCCGTCTCGTCCACCCCGCTGATGTTCGGGTACGCGGCCGAGCCGTCCCGCGCCGCCGACTGGTGCGACCTGGTCAACGACCGCATCCTCGCCTTCTGCGCGGACGCACCGGACCGGCTCCTGCCGCTCTGCCAGGTCCCTCTGCAGGACCCGGCGCTCGCGTGCGAGGTCGCGACGCGCGCGGCGGCGGCCGGGCACCGCGGCGTGCACATCGGCAACCACGTCGGCGACCGCAACCTGGACGACCCGGGCATCGTCGAGTTCCTCGCGCACTGCGCGCGGATCGGCCTGCCCGTGCTCGCGCACCCGTGGGACATGCTCGGCGCCGACCGGATGCGGGGCCACATGCTGCCGTGGCTGTCCGGCATGCCCGCCGAGACGCAGCTGAGCATCCTCGGGCTGATGCTGTCCGGCGCGTTCGAGCGGATCCCTACGTCGCTGCGGCTGTGCTTCTGCCACGGCGGCGGCAGCCTCGCGTTCACGCTCGGACGCGCCGACAACGCCTGGCACCGGCGCGACATCGTCCGCGCCGACTCGCCGCGCCCGCCGTCGGAGTACACCGACCGCTTCTACGTCGACTCCGCCGTGTTCGACCCGCGCGCGCTCCGGCTGCTGGTCGAGGTGATGAGCGCGGACCGCGTCATGCTCGGCACCGACTACCCGTTCCCACTGGGGGAGAAGGACCCCGGCGCGACCATCCGGGCCTGTCCCGGCCTGGACGACACCGGCCGCGCCAAGCTGCTCGGCGGCAACGCCGAGGAGTTCTTCGCGCCCACCGCCGACGCCGTGCCCGCCGCCGAGGCGGCCGTCGACACCGCCGTTGCAGGGAGTGCCTCATGAGCGCCGAGCAGGAGGCCCTGCGGCTGGACGAGACCGACCCGCAGCCCTCGCTGCGCGAGGAGTTCCTCATCCCGCCCGCACCCGGCGGGACGTACTCGGAAGCGGCCTACTTCGCCGGCAACTCGCTCGGCCTCCAGCCGAAGGCCGTCGCGGGCCGCCTCCGCGAGGAACTCGACGACTGGGCGCGGCTCGCCGTCGAAGGCCACACGCAGGCGCGCCGCCCCTGGGTGGACTACCACGAGCTGCTCCGCGAACCCGCCGCCCGCCTCGTCGGCGCCCTGCCGCACGAGGTCGTGGCGATGAACTCGCTGACGGTCAACCTGCACCTGATGATGGCGAGCTTCTACCGGCCTTCCGGGGACCGCACCCGCATCGTCATCGAGGACTCGGCGTTCCCGTCCGACTCCTACGCGGTCGCCAGCCAGGCCGTCCACCACGGCCTCGACCCGGCGGACGCCGTCGTGCGGCTGACGCCCCGCCCCGGCGAGGACACCCTGCGCACCGAGGACGTCCTGGCGTTCCTCGAACGCGAGGGCGGCACCGTCGCGCTCCTCATGCTCGGCGGCGTCAACTACCTCACCGGCCAGCTCATGGACATGGCCGCGATCACCAAGGCGGGCCGCGCCGCCGGCGCCGTCGTCG
Organism: Actinomadura montaniterrae; assembly: GCF_008923365.1. Classification (GTDB taxonomy): domain Bacteria; phylum Actinomycetota; class Actinomycetes; order Streptosporangiales; family Streptosporangiaceae; genus Spirillospora; species Spirillospora montaniterrae. The sequence goes on along the minus strand of NZ_WBMR01000016.1, from coordinate 66,528 downwards.
GCTGGGACCTCGCGCACGCCGCCGGGAACGTCCCCCTCCGGCTGCACGACTGGGACGTCGACTTCGCCGCCTGGTGCACCTACAAGTACCTCAACAGCGGCCCCGGTGCGGTCGCCGGCTGCTTCGTCCACGAGCGGCACGTCGCCGACCCGTCGGTGCCGAAGCTGTCGGGCTGGTGGGGGACCGAGCCGTCCGTCCGGTTCCGGATGGACCCCGACATCGCGCCGCCCGCGTCCGCCGACGCCTGGCAGCTGTCCAACCCGCCGATCCTCGCGCTGGCGCCGGTGCTGGCCTCTCTGGAGATCTTCGACCGGGTCGGGATGGACGCGCTGCGCGCCCGCAGCGAGCGGCTCACCGGCTACCTCGCGGCCCGGCTCGCCCCGCTGCCCGGCGTCCAGGTGATCACCCCGGACGACCCGGCGGCGCGCGGCAGCCAGCTGTCGCTGCGGGTCGCGGACGCCGGAGGGCTGGTGCGGCGTCTCGCGGAGACCCACGGCGTGGTCGCGGACGCCCGCGAACCCGACGTCGTCCGGTTCGCGCCCGTCCCGCTGTACTGCACCTTCCACGACTGCCACCGCGCCGCCGAGGCATTGGATGATCTGACTTAGGTGTGTCGGGGTTCCGGCCGGGCCCACATGGGGTAGGTTCGATCCTGTCGCCGCGGCCGGCCAGGCGCGGCGGCCAGTCAGGCAGTCTCGAACGTTTGCTCTACGAAACGCCCGTAGAAGTTCAAGACGACGGGCGTTCTCCGTTTCTCCGGGTGACCGGCGGACGTGAGATGAGTCCGCTTGCAGCCCGGTCCGCCGCCCGGCGGCCCGGAGGTCACACCCAGAGGAGAAAGACCATGGCCGAAGGCACCGTGAAGTGGTTCAACGCCGAAAAGGGCTTCGGGTTCATCGCCCCCGACGGCGGCGGCCCGGACGTGTTCGTCCACTACTCGGCGATCACCACCAACGGCTACCGCAGCCTGGACGAGAACCAGCGCGTCGGCTTCGAGATCACCCAGGGCCAGAAGGGCCCGCAGGCCGAGGGCGTCTACCCGCTGTAACTCCGCAATCCCGGTCCAGGGGGCTCGCCTTGCGGCTCGCCCTCTGACCGTGCTTGTGCGAGCGCGGCATCGCTTCGCGATCTTCCCGGGGAGGCTCGCCTCCGGCGTCGCCTCCCCGGTCAGGTCACGCGCTCGCGCGGTGGTGCAGGCGGCCGCCTCAGGCGTTGTAGGTGGCGGCGCTGATGCCCACTGTTCGCAGGAGCAGGCCGTCGCGGGTGCGGTCGGGCAGTTTCGCCAGCGCGGCCATCATCCGGGCGTCGCGGCCGACGAGGTAGCGCGCCTTCGGGCGGCGCGCCGTGAGCGCCTTGACGATCGCCTTCACGGCCGAGTCGACCGGACCCGGTTTCGCGCGGGCGTTGAACTCGCCCATCTTCGCGGTGACGCCCTCGTAGAGGCGCTGGGCGTCCGCGTCGCCGCGCCATCCGGCCGCCCGCCGCGCGGCACCGGACTTGTCGAAGATCGCGGTGTCCAGCAGCCCGGGCTCGATCACGCAGACCTTCACCCCGAGCGGCCGCATCTCCACCCGCAGCGCCTCGGTGACCGACGCCAGCGCCGCCTTCGACGCGGCGATCGGCCCGAACGCGGGCCCGCTCATCCGCGCGCTCACGGCGCCGATGTTGACGACCCGGCCCCGCGCGGCGCGCAGCATCGGCAGCACCGCCTGGGCCATCGCGATCTGGCCGACCACGTTAACGTCGAACTGCCGCCGCCAGTCCTCCAGCGGCACCAGCTCGACCGGGCCCTCGACGATGACGCCGGCATTGTTCACCAGCGCGTCCAGCCGCCCGCCGGTGCGCGCGGCGATCTCCTTGGCGGCGGCCTCGACGGTCTCCTCGTCGATCAGGTCGACGGTGAGTGCGTGCACGCCGGCGGGCAGCCGGGCGGCGTCGGCGTCCCGCCGGACCCCCGCGTACACCTCCCAGCCGAGGTCGGCGAGGCTGCGGACGGCCGCGGAGCCGACCCCGCCGGCCGCCCCGGTGATCAGTACGGTTCGAGTGCTCATGCGGCCGATGCTGGCTCCCCCGGCCGGGCCGGACAAGACTACTGTTAACGCTATTAACGCCGCTAACAGGCATACGCGAAGCGAGGTGACCGGCCGTGCCCGTCCCGACCGCCGACGCGCGCCGCAGGGAACTCGGCGACTTCCTGCGGTCCCGGCGCGGCCGGGTGACGCCGCGGGAGGCGGGGATCGTCCCCGGGCCGCGGCGGCGGACGCCCGGGCTGCGCCGCGAGGAGGTCGCGGCGGCCGCCGGCGTCAGCCTCACCTGGTACACGTGGCTGGAGCAGGGCCGGGTCAACGGGGTGTCGCGGCAGGTCCTCGACAGCCTCGCCCGCGCGCTGCGGCTCGACGAGCCCGAGCACCGGCACCTGCTGGAGCTGGCGGGCGAGCCCGCGGCCGAGCCGTCCGGGCCGGTGCCGGTGACGCGGGAGGTGCGCGACCTGCTGGCCATGGTGGAGCCGAACCTCGGGCACGTGGTGACCCGCTGCCTGGACCTCGTCGCGTGGAACGCACCGGTGGACGCGCTGCTCCGCGACATGCCCGACCGGCCCTCCGGCGAGGACCTCAACATCGTCTGGATGATGTTCCACAACGCCTGGATGCGGGACCGGTTCGCCGACTGGGACGCCGAGGCCCGCTGGCTGACGGCGCTGCTGCGCAACGAGGCCGGGCGGCAGGCCGGCAACCCCCGCTTCCAGCGGCTCGTGGCGCGGCTGACCGCGACCAGCCCCCGGTTCCGGGCGTTCTGGGAGTCCCATGACATCGTGCCGTTCACCCCGTCCGAGCGGCGGCTCCGGCATCCGGCCCTCGGCGAGGTCACGCTCCGCTACATGAAGATCAACGTGGAGAACGATCCGGACCTGAGCGTCCTCGTGCACTACGCGCCGCCCGGCTCGCCGGCCGCCGAGGCCCTCGCGCGCCTGTCACGCGCGTAGCTCCGGGACGGCCGGCGCGGCGGCCTCCGGCGCCCGGGCGGGACGCGGCCGCAGCGAGCCGGCGAGCAGGACCGTCGGCGCGCAGATGCAGGTGATCAGCGCGAACGCGGCCGGGTACGACAGCGCGCCCGCCGCCCAGCCGGTCACCGCCGGCGCGGTCAGCCCGGACAGGTAGGTGATCGTCGCGACGCCCGCGACGCCCTCGCCGGGCGTGTTCCCGGCGTTCCCGGCCGCCGCGAACACCAGCGGCACGACGGTCGCGACGCCGGCGCCGATCAGCGCGAACCCGATGATGCCGGGCAGGGCGCCGCGCGCCGCCACGACGAGGACGCCGCCGAGCACGGCGACGGCCCCGCCGCAGCGGACGACCGCCGCGGGGCCGAACCGGCGGACGAGCCGGTCCCCGGCGAGCCGGGTCGCCGCCATGCACGACATGAAGACGGTGTAGCTGGCGGCGGCGAGCCCGGGGCCCGCGCCGGCGACCTTGGTGAGGTAGACGGCCGACCAGTCGGCGCTCGCGCCCTCGGCGAACGTCGCGCAGAACCCGACGACGCCGATCGCCGCGATGGCCCGGTTCGGCAGCGCGAACCGGCGCGGCGGCGGGGCGTCCGCGTCGGCCTGGTCGGGGAGGAGGCCGCGGCCCGCGACGGCGCCCGCCGCGAGCAGGACGAGCGCGACCGCCCCGAGGTGCAGCCGGGCGTCCACGCCGGCATGCGCGGCGAGGATGCCGGCGCCGCCGGCGGCGAGGCTCCCGACGGCCCACAGCCCGTGCAGCCCCGACATGATCGGCCGCTTCAGGTGCCGTTCGACCGACACGGCGTGCCCGTTCATCACCACGTCCGACATCCCGGCGCCCATGCCGTACAGCAGCATCGCGGCGAAGAGCCAGCCGGGCGCGGGCGACAGCGCGGGCAGCGCGAGGACCGCCGCCCAGTAGGCGATCAGCAGGCGGGTGGCGGTGCGCTCGCCGATGCGGTGGGCGATGCGGCTCGCGGTGGGCATCGTGGCGAACGCGCCGATGGACGGGCAGAGCAGGGCGAGCCCGAGGACGGCGGCGCCGAGGCCGAGGTGGTCCTGGATCCAGGGGATGCGGGTCGCGAGGGTGCCCGCGACGGCGCCGTGCACGGCGAAGACGGCGGCGATCGCGCGATGGGGACGGCTCATGCCGAAAAAACTAACAGGCAGCCTTCCTGATGAAAAGCCCAATAGGCAGCCTCCCTGACTACTATGGGCGCGTGAAGACCGCCGACCCGACGATGGCCCGCGCGATCAACGACCGGCTCGCCCTCGACCTGCTGCTGGAACGCGGCCCGCTGACCGCCCCGCAGCTGCGCGCGCTCACCGGGCTGTCCCGGCCGACGGTGTCCGACCTGGTCGAGCGGCTCCGCGCGGACGGGCTGATCGAGGTGACCGGGGAGGCCGGCGCCGACCGGCGCGGGCCGAACGCCCGGCTCTACGGCCTGGTCGCCGGCCGCGCCCATGTCGCCGGGGTCGACCTGCGGCGCGACGCCGTGCACGTCACCGTCGCCGACCTCGCCGGGGAGCCCGCCGGCTCCGTCTCGCGGCCGCTGCCGGACGCCCCCGACCTGCCCGCCGTGATCATCGCGGCGGTCGCCGAGGCCGCGGGCGGCATCGACCTGCACGCCCTGGTCGTCGGCACCCCCGGCCTTATCCATCCCGGGACCGGCCTGGTGACCGACGGCGCCATGCCGGGCTGGCGCCCCGACCTCGGCCCGGCGCTGCAGGAGCGGACGGCCGCGCGCGTCGTCGTGGAGAACGAGGTCAACCTCGCCGCCGTCGCCGAGCACCGCGACGGCGCCGCGGTGGGCCACGACGACTTCGCGCTGCTGTGGCTGGACGACGGCGTCGGCGCCGCGATCGTGCTGGACGGCCGGCTGCGGCGCGGCGCGTCCGGCGGCGCCGGGGAGGTCGGGCTGCTCCGGTCCGGCGACCGCGACTTCTGCGAGCTGATGGACGTCGCGTCCGCCGGGCACCTGGACGCCGAGGCGCTCGCGGACCGCGTCGTCGAGGGCGTGTTCGCGCTCGTCGCCGTCCTGGACCCCGGCCTGGTCCTGCTGGGCGGCGTGCTGGGGCGCGGCGGCGGCGACCGCCTCGCGGGCCTGGTCGCCGAGCGGCTCGCCGCCCGCACCCCGGCCGCCACGCTGGTGCGGCCCGCGGTGCACGAGTCCGGCGCGGTGCTGCGCGGCGCCGTCCTCACCGCGCTCGACCTCGCCCGCGACGACGTCTTCGGCCGGCCGGCCGCGACCGGCTGACCTTCAGGCCGTCAGTCGCGGGGCAGCCGCTCGCCGGTCCGCAGCCGGTCCAGGCCGAGCCAGATGAACTCCAGCGCCATCTGCTCGGCGCGGTCGCGCGGGGTGTCGGGATGCTCCAGCCACCACGACACCATCGACAGCATCGACCCGTACATCAGCGGGACGAGCAGCCGCGCCCGCCGCTCGTTCACCTCGAGCGCGGCGGGCGACAGCTTCGGGTCGGCGCGGCGGCGCCGCAGCAGCAGGTCGGCGAACGCGGTGCCGAGCCGGTCGCGCAGCTCCCGCAGCTCCAGCCCGACCTCCGGCTTGTCCAGGTGCCGGACCACCAGCGACCACGCGTCCGGCTCCTCGGTCGCGTAGTCGAACAGCACCCGGATCATCGCCCGGATGCCGCCCGCCGTGCCGTGCGCCGCGGGCACCGCCCGGTTCAGCCGTGCCGTGAGCTCGCCGACGATCGCCTCCGTCACCTCGGCGAACAGCTCCTCCTTGGACGCGAAGTGCTGGTACAGCAGCGCCTTGGACACCTGCGCCGCCGCGGCGACGTGCTCCATCTGCGTGAGGTGGTAGCCGCGCCGGCCGAACTCGGCGAGCGCCACCTGGAGCAGCTGCTCGCGCCGCCGGGCGTACGGCATCCGCCGCCGCACGCCCGGCCCGGCGCCCGCCGATCCGGTGCCCGCCGGCGCGGTGCCGGCCGACGCCGTGCCCGCCGGTTCCGTGCTCGCCGGCTCCGTGCCCGCGGGCACCGTCCCGCGCTTTCCCGCGTCCCCCGTGCCGTCGGTCATTTCCCGAGGTACTTGCCCAGTTCGGCGCGCGCGACCGAGCGCACGTGGACCTCGTCCGGCCCGTCGGCGAGGCGCAGCGTGCGCAGGCCCGCCCACATCGCGGCGAGCGGGGTGTCGTCGCTGACGCCCGCGCCGCCGTGCACCTGGATCGCCTTGTCGACGACGTCCAGCGCCACCCGCGGCGCGATCACCTTGATCGCCGCGACCTCGGACCGGGCGGCCTGCACGCCGTGCTTGTCGATCAGCCACGCGGTCTTCAGGGTGAGCAGCCGGGCCTGCTCGATCGCCATCCGCGACTCGGCGATCTGCTGGCGCACCACGCCCTGCTTGGCGAGCGGCCCGCCGAACGCCACGCGGGACGCCGCGCGCTCGCACATCAGCTCCAGCGCCCGCTCGGCCATCCCGATCGCGCGCATGCAGTGGTGGATGCGGCCGGGCCCGAGCCGCGCCTGCGCGATCGCGAAGCCGCCGCCCTCCTCGCCGACGAGGTTCTCCACCGGCACGCGGACGTCGGTGAAGGTGATCTCGCAGTGGCCGTGCTGGTCCTGGTAGCCGAACACGGGCAGCGGCCGGACGACCTCGACGCCCGGGGCGTCCAGCGGCACCAGCACCATCGACTGCTGCCGGTACGGGTGGCCCTCGGGGTCGGTCTTGCCCATCACGATCATGATCTTGCAGCGCGGGTCCGCGCTGCCGCTGATCCACCATTTGCGGCCGTTGATCACGTAGTGGTCGCCGTCGCGCTCGATCCGGGTCGAGATGTTGGTGGCGTCCGAGCTCGCCACGTCCGGCTCCGTCATCGCGAACGCGCTGCGGATCTCGCCGTTGAGCAGCGGCGTGAGCCACCTGTCCTTCTGCTCGGGCGTGCCGAACAGGTGCAGGACCTCCATGTTGCCGGTGTCGGGCGCCGCGCAGTTCGTCGCCTCGGGGGCGAGGCTGGGGGAGCGGCCCGTGACCTCGGCGAGCGAGGCGTAGTCGGTGACGCTCAGGCCGTGTGCGGGATCCTCGCTGTCGGGTAGGAACAGGTTCCAGAGGCCGCGCTTGCGCGCCTCGACCTTGAGGTTCTCGACGACCTGCGGGACGTGGTGCTCGCGGCCCTGCTCGCGCAGCTCCGCCCGCTGCGCCGCGTACACCGGCTCCGCGGGGTAGACGTGGGAGTCCATGAATTCCTGGAGGCGGCCGAGGTGCTCCTGGGCCCGCTCGCTCAAACCGAAGTCCATTCCGCTAGAGTAACTGACGAGTCAGTTACTTGGGAGGGGAGTCCCCATGGCAGCCTTCGACGGCACCGGCAAGGTCGCGCTGATCACGGGCGGATCCAACGGCATCGGCGCGGCGGTCGCGCGCCGGCTGGCCCGCGAGGGCGCCCGGGTCGTGCTCGCCGACGTCGACGCCGAGGCCGGCGGCGCGCTCGCCAAGGAGCTGGACGGCACGTTCGTCCGCTGCGACGTCCGCGAGCCCGCCGACAGCGAGGCCGCCGTCGCCGCCGCCGTCGAGCGCTTCGGCGGCCTGGACGTCGCGTTCCTCAACGCCGGCATCGCCGGCGGCGGGCAGCTCGACGAGACCTTCGACCCCGCCGTCTACCGCCGCGCCATGGGCATCAACCTCGACGGCGTCGTCTACGGCGTGCACGCGGCGCTGCCCGCGATCCGCAACCGCGGCGGCGGGAACATCATCGCGACCGCCAGCATGGCCGCGCTCACCGCGACGCCCTTCGACCCCGTCTACGGCGCGAACAAGGCCGCGGTCGTCGGCCTCGTCCGCGCGCTCGGCCCCACCTACCTGCCCGAGGGCATCCGGGTGAACGCGCTGTGCCCGTCGTTCGCCGACACCGCGATCCTCGGCGGGATGAAGGAGGAGCTGCAGCAGAGCGGCTTCCCCATCCTGGAGGTGAGCGACGTCGTCGAGGCGTTCATGCGGATCCTGGAGGCCGACGGCGCCGGCGAGGCGTGGTACGTCGTCCCGGGCCGCCCGTCCGAGCCGTTCAAGTTCCGCGGCGTCCCCGGCCCGCGCTGACCGCGCCCGACCAGAGACCGGAACAGGAGAGTCATGCGCGCGATCCAGATCACCGAGTTCGGCGGCCCCGAGGTGCTGACCGTCACCGAGCTGCCCGACCCGGTCGCCGGGCCCGGGCACCTGCTCGTCGACGTCGCCCGGGCCGGCATCAACTACGCCGACACCCACCAGGCCGAGAACAGCTACCTGTCGGAGTCGACGCTGCCGATGGTGCCGGGCGGCGAGGTCGTCGGCACCACCCCGGACGGGCGCCGCGTCGTCGCGCTCGTCGGCACCGGCGGGTACGCCGAGAAGGCCGTCGCGCCCGAGGCGCTCGCCTGGGACGTCCCGGACGGCGTCGACGACGTCACCGCGCTCGGGATGATCGTCCAGGGCGCGTCCGCGTGGGTGCTGCTGCGCCGCAGCGTGCACCTGGCGCCGGGGGAGTCGGTCGTCGTGCACGCGGCAGCGGGCGGGGTCGGCACCCTCGCCGTCCAGCTCGCCAAGGCCTGGGGCGCCGGGCGCGTCATCGCGACCGCCTCGTCCAAGGACAAGCGCGACCTCGCCCTGGAGCTCGGCGCGGACGTGGCGATCGACGCGAACGAGCCCGACCTGAAGGACGCGCTCATCGAGGCGAACGGCGGCCAGCGCGTCGACACCGTGCTGGAGATGACCGGCGGGACCGTCACCGACCAGAGCCTGAAGGCGCTCGCCCCGTTCGGCCGGCTCGCCTTCTACGGCATGGCGTCCCGCAAGGAGCCGTCGCCGGTGCGCCCGGCCACCCTGATGTCGCACTCCACCACGATCTCCGGGATGTGGCTGGCGCACGTCTTCCAGCTGCCCGGCGACGTCATGCGCGCCGCGCTGGACGAGCTGTTCGGGCTGGCCGCCGCCGGGCGGCTGCGCGTCATCGGCGGCGGCGAGTACGGCCTGTCGGAGGTGCGCAAGGCCCACGAGGACCTGCGCGCCCGCCGCACCACCGGCAAGCTCGTCCTCGACCCGTCCCGCTGACCCCGGGCCGGCTGGGCTAGCCGACCAGGCCGTTCTCGTAGGCGAACACGACCGCCTGGGTGCGGTCGCGCAGCGCCAGCTTGGTCAGCACGTGCCCGACGTGCGTCTTGATCGTCTGCTCGGCGAGCACCAGCTCGGCGGCGATCTCGGCGTTGGACAGGCCCCGCGCGATGAGCCGCAGCACGTCCATCTCGCGCGGGGTCAGCCCCGCCGTCGCCGCCGGGCTCGGCCGCTGGTGGCGGCGCCGGCGCGCGAAGTCGCCGATCAGCCGTCGGGTGATCGACGGCGCGAGCAGCGCGTCGCCCGCCGCCACGACCCGCACCCCGGTCACGAGGTCGGCCGCCGACGCGTCCTTCAGCAGGAACCCGCTGGCCCCCGCGCCGAGCGCCTCGTAGACGTACTCGTCGAGGTCGAACGTGGTGAGGACCAGGACCTTCGGCCGCACGTCCGCGGGGTCTCCGGCGTCCTGCCGGGTGTTCCGCCCGGCGGGCGCGCCGATCAGCTCCGCGGTCGCGGCCAGGCCGTCCATCTCCGGCATCCGGATGTCCATCACCACGACGTCCGGATCCAGCGCGCGGGCCATGTCCACGGCCTCGCGCCCGTTCCCCGCCTGCCCGATCACCTCGATCTCCGGATCGGAGGACAGCAGCGCCGCGAGCCCGTCGCGGATCATCACCTGGTCGTCGGCGATCAGCACCCGAATCGTCACGACGCCACCCTACGGCGAACGATCAGTCCCCGTACGGCAGCTCCGCCGCGACCGTCCAGCCGCCCGTGCCGCGCGGGCCCGCCGACAGCGTGCCGCCGAGCATCGTGACGCGCTCGCGCATCCCGACCAGGCCGTGCCCGCCGCCCTGCGTCCCGTCCGGGACGCCGCGCGCGCCGTCGTCGTCGACGGTCACCGCGAGCGCCTCCGGCCCGTACTTGATCTCCACGTGGACGCGCGATCCCGGCGCGTACCGGGCGGCGTTGCTGAGCGACTCCTGGACGATCCGGTACGCCGACAGGTCCACCCCGGCGTCCAGCTGGCGCGGCATCCCGACGACCACGGTGGCGACCGACAGCCCGGAGTTGCGGGCCGCCGCGGCCAGCTCGTCCAGCCGGTCCAGGCCCGGGCTCGGGGCGCGCTCGGCGCCCTCGTCGTCCGAGCGCAGCAGCCCCACGACGCGGCGGGTCTCGGTGAGCGCCTCGCGGGCCGCGTCCCGGACCACGCCGAACGTCTCGCGGGCGGCGTCCGGCAGGTCGGGGATCTTGAACGGGGCGGCCTCGGCCTGCATCGCGATCACCGACATGTGGTGCGCGACGACGTCGTGCAGCTCGCGGGCGATGCGGGCGCGCTCCTCCAGCACCGCCTGCCGCGCCAGGTCCTGCCGGTGCTGCTCCTCGCGGCGGCGCAGCTCCTCCTCCGCGGACCGGCGGCCGCCGACCGCGTCGCCGAAGGTCAGCACGAGCGCGGTGATCCCGGCGAGGATGATGCCGAACCAGCCCGGCATGCCGAACAGCACGGCGGGCAGCAGCACCCCCACGATCGTCACCGCGCCGACGCCGACGGTCGTCTGGCGGTCGCAGCCGATCCCGGCGAAGAACAGGATGACCACCAGCGCGAGGATCGCGGTGACCGGCCACGGCATGAAGCCGGTGCCGTGCCGGACGAACACGGTGATCAGCAGCCCGATGGCCGCGATCCGCCAGGCGGCGAGCGGCCAGCGGGCCGCGAAGATCAGCGGGCTGGCCATCAGCACCCCGAGCGGCCACGCCGCCCCCGCGTCCACGTGGTAGCTCGCGATGGAGATCGCGATCGACCCGGCCGTGAAGCCGATCGTCATGGCGAGCAGCAGGACCAGGATCGGCACGCGCAGCAGGAGCCGGCCCGGGAGCAGGGGGACGGCGGGGTCGTCGTGCCCCGGCACGACGGCGGCGGCGACCCCGGCGAGCAGCCGGGGCCGCGCGCCGGCGTCGGAGCGGTGTGGTTCGTTCATCTCGCCTGCGAGCCTAGAGCGCGCGGCGCCGCGCCCGCCTGCCTCCGCGGGGGGAGATCGGGCCGCCCCCGCTGGTATCACCGCTGCCCACGGCCGCGGCGGGCGGCTTCCAGGCTTTCCCGATTGACTTTATAGGGATTATGGCCGATCATCGTGGGGTGACGATCTCCGCACCGCTGCACGAGCGCCTGCACGTCGATCTGCGCCGCCAGGCCAGCGCGCTGTGTCGCCGGACGCCCCGCTAGCGGACCCCCGCCGGCGGACGCGTTCCAGCACGTCCCACCGCACAGCCGAGGAGAACGACGCATGACCGTCACCGCCACCGAGTCCGGCACGCCCGAAAACGGCACGCCCGGGATCGGCGCGCCCGCGCCGGAAGAGCCGCGGGACGCGGCCGCCCCGTTCGCACCGGCGCGGCTCGCCGAACGGGCCCGCGCGCTGGCCGACCACCCGGAGGAATGGGTCCACCGGGTCCGGCTCGACCCGCAGGGCCGCTGGTACGAGCGCGTCCACCAGGACGCCGACCACGAGATCTGGCTGATCAGCTGGCTGCCCGGCCAGTGCACCGGGTTCCACGACCACGGCGGCTCCGCCGGCGCCTTCGCCGTCGCGCTCGGCACGCTGGAGGAGCACCGCGTCCGCAGCCATCGCGAGGTCGGCGCCGGGCAGGTCCGCTCGTTCGGGCCCGACTACGTCCACGACGTCCGCAACACCTCGGACGCGCCCGCGGTGAGCGTCCACGTGTACTCGCCGCCGCTTTCGACCATGCGCCGGTACGACCTCGACGCGGGCGGCGAACTCGTCCGGCTCGCCGCGGAGTCCGCCGACGACTGGTGACGCGGAGTCCACTGCGGGGACGGCCCCGGCCGCCGAGGAGGCGGGGGCGGTGACGATGCCCGGCCGCGTCCCAGCTCACGGTCTCGGAATCGCCATCCGCGGGTGAGGCGCGGGCAACGCCGCCGCATAAGGTCCTTCCTACGGGGAAGATCCGGCTCCATGAGCACACCGGGCAGCGGAGCGAAGACCACGGCCGGCGAGGAGCACGGCGGCCCCTCCCACTCGGCCGCCACCGCCGCACTGCTGGCGGGGGCCGCCGCGCTCGGCGGGTTCCTGTTCGGGTACGACTCCTCGGTCATCAACGGCACCGTCGACGCGCTCAAGGACACCTTCCACCTGAGCGGCTTCGTCGTCGGCTTCGTGGTGTCGGCCGCGCTGCTCGGCTGCGCCGTGGGCGCGTGGTTCGCCGGCCCGCTCGGCGACCGGATCGGCCGGGTGAAGGTGATGCTGGCCGCGTCCGCGCTGTTCGTCATCAGCTCGCTCGGCTCGGCGTTCGCCTTCAGCGCCGCCGACCTGACCGCGTGGCGGCTGGTCGGCGGCCTCGCGATCGGCGCCGCGTCCGTCATCGCGCCCGCCTACATCGCCGAGATCGCGCCCGCGGAGCTGCGCGGCCGGCTCGGCTCGCTCCAGCAGATGGCGATCGTCCTCGGCATCTTCGCCGCGCTGGTCGTCGACTACGTCATCGCCCAGGTCTCCGACGGCGGCGCGACCGGGACGTTCCCGTGGGGCGGCGGCGCCTGGCGCTGGATGTTCGCCAGCGCGGCCGTGCCCGCGGTGTTCTGGGGCGTGATCGCCACGACGATCCCCGAGTCGCCGCGCTACCTGGTCAAGAAGCACAAGATGACCGACGCGAAGCGGGTGCTGGCGCGGGTCATGGGCCGCGGCGACGTGGACGGCAAGATCAAGGACATCGTCCGGTCGATCGCCGAGGACCGCCCCGTGCACCTGCGCGACCTGCGCGGCTCGCGGCTCGGCCTGCTGCCGATCGTGTGGGTCGGCATCCTGCTGTCGGTCTTCCAGCAGTTCGTCGGCATCAACGTGATCTTCTACTACTCGTCGTCGCTGTGGCAGGCGGTCGGGTTCTCCGAGAGCAACGCGATGCTCACCTCGGTGATCAACTCGGTGGTGAACGTGGCGTTCACGCTGGTCGCGATCGCGCTGGTCGACCGGGTCGGGCGGCGCCCGCTGCTGCTCGGCGGCGCGGCGGGCATGGCGCTGTCGCTCGGGACGCTGACGGCCTGCTTCTCGACCGCGCACGTGGTGGACGGCAAGCCGGAGCTGAGCGGCGCCGCCGGGCCGGTCGCGCTCGTCGCCGCCAACGTCTTCGTCGCCGCGTTCGCCGCGACCTGGGGCCCGGTCGTGTGGGTGATGCTCGGCGAGATGTTCAACAACTTCATCCGCGCGTCGGCGCTGGCCGTGGCCGCCGCCGCGCAGTGGATCGCCAACTGGGTCGTCACGACCACGTTCCCCGGCATCTCCGGCTTCTCGCTCAGCCTGGCCTACGGCCTGTACACCGCGTTCTCCGTCCTCGCGTTCATCTTCGTGATCCGGGCCGTCCCGGAGACCAGGGGACGCGAGCTCGAGGACATGGACCGGCTCGAACGGCCGAGACGCGAGGCCCGCGCGTGACCGCGGAAACCTCCCTGCCCGGGGCCGCCCGCGTCGGTTACCATGGGCCCATGCAGGCCGTACCGCTCGTGCTCGAGACGACGACGCCGGGTCGCCCCCGGCGCCACGGCCGCATGCACTGACATCGCACGCTGTGAAGGCCCCGGGAGCGATCCCGGGGCCTTCACCGCTTTCCGGGGTCGTTCCGGCGCCTCCCAGAGGAGGAACAGGAGCCGTCCGATGGAACCGGATGCGTCCGGGGCACACCCCGAGTCGATAGCATCGGAACCCGCTGATCCCAACCCACCATCCCGAGGAGTACCCGTGTCCACCGTGTCTGAGCTGCGCATCACCCTCGACGGGAGCGAGCGGGCGGTGCCGGCGGGCACCACCGCGGGGCAGGCACTGGACGCCGACGGCCGCACCGTGATCGCCGCCCGGGTCAACGGCGAGCTGCGCGACCTCGCCGGCGAGCTGCGCGACGGCGACGCCGTCGAGCCGGTCGCGATCGGCTCCGACGACGGCCGGGCCATCATGCGGCACTCCGCCGCGCACGTCATGGCGCAGGCAGTGCAGGAGCTGTTCCCCGAGGCCAAGCTCGGCATCGGCCCGCCGGTCGAGAACGGCTTCTACTACGACTTCGACGTCGCCGAGCCGTTCACCCCCGACGACCTCAAGCGCATCGAGAAGCGGATGCGCGAGATCGTCAAGCAGGGCCAGCGGTTCTCCCGCCGCCCCGTCTCCGACGACGACGCCCGCGCCGAGCTGGCCGCCGAGCCGTACAAGCTGGAGCTCATCGGGCTCAAGGGCTCGGGCCCGGTCGAGGACGCGGCGGACGGCGCGAACGTGGAGGTCGGCGGCGCCGAGCTGACCATCTACGACAACCTCGACGCCAAGTCCGGCGAGCTGCGCTGGAAGGACCTGTGCCGCGGCCCGCACCTGCCGTCCACCCGGGTCATCCCGGCGTTCAAGCTGATGCGGTCCGGCGGCGCGTACTGGCGCGGGAGCGAGAAGAACCCGCAGCTGCAGCGCATCTACGGCACCGCGTGGGAGTCGCGGGAGAAGCAGGACGAGTACCTGGAGTTCCTGGCGGAGGCCGAGAAGCGCGACCACCGCAAGCTCGGCGCCGAGCTCGACCTGTTCTCCTTCCCGCCGGAGCTCGGCAGCGGGCTGCCCGTCTTCCATCCCAAGGGCGGGATCATCCGCAAGGAGATGGAGGACTACATGCGGCGGCGGCAGCAGGAGGCGGGCTACGAGTTCGTCAACACCCCGCACATCACCAAGTCGTCGCTGTTCGAGATCTCCGGCCACCTGCCCTACTACGGCGACGACATGTTCCCGCCGTTCGAGGTGGACGAGGTCGAGTACCGCGTCAAGCCGATGAACTGCCCGATGCACAACCTGATCTTCCGGGCGCGCGGGCGGTCGTACCGCGAGCTGCCGCTGCGGATGTGCGAGTTCGGGTCGGTGTACCGGTACGAGAAGTCCGGCGTGGTGCACGGCCTCACCCGCGTGCGCGGCATGACCCAGGACGACTCGCACATCTACACCACCAAGGAGCAGATGGGCGACGAGATCAAGTCGCTGCTGTCCTTCGTGCTGAGCGTCCTGCGCGACTTCGGGCTCTCGGAGTTCTACCTGGAGCTGTCCACCCGGGACGACTCCGACAAGTTCATCGGCGACGAGGCCGACTGGGCGGAGGCGACCGAGGCGCTGCGCCAGGCCGCCGAGGAGTCCGGCCTCGACCTGGTGGACGACCCGGGCGGCGCCGCGTTCTACGGCCCGAAGATCTCCGTGCAGGCCAAGGACGCGATCGGGCGGACCTGGCAGCTGTCGACCATCCAGCTGGACTTCAACCAGCCGAAGCGGTTCGGGCTGGAGTACCAGGCGGCCGACGGGAGCCGGCAGACCCCGGCGATGATCCACCGAGCCCTGTTCGGGTCGGTCGAGCGGTTCATGGGCGTGCTGATCGAGCACTACGCGGGCGCGATGCCGCCGTGGCTGTCGCCGGTCCAGGCCGTCGGCATCCCGATCGGCGACGGGCACGTCCCGCACCTGGACAAGGTGGCCGCGCGGCTGCGCGAGCGCGGTGTCCGGGTGGAGGTCGACTCCTCCTCCGACCGGATGCAGAAGAAGATCCGCAACGCGCAGAAGCAGAAGATCCCCTACATGCTGATCGCGGGCGACGACGACGTCGCGAAGGACGCGGTGTCGTTCCGGTACCGCAACGGGGAGCAGAAGAACGGCGTGCCGATCGACGAGGCCGTCGAGGAGATCGTCAAGGCCGTCGAGGCCCGCATCCAGATCTGACGCCCCTCCCGGGCCGCGCCCGCCCCCGCGCGGGCGCGGCCCTGGGACGGGCCCGTCAGCTCGTGGAGAGCACGTAGGGCTTGCCCGCCAGGGCGCCGACCGCCCACATCGTCCGCGTGCCCGGGACGCGCGCGAGCCCCTTGACGACCGCGGTCGTCTCGAGTTCCGTCCGCCAAGCGCCGTCGGTGTAGTGCAGCAGGACCGAGCCCTCCGGAGCGTTCCGCCGCGCCCCGGCCGCCCACGCGCCGCCCGCGCCGTCGTCCTCGATGGGTCCGGTGAACCGGACGCCGTCGGGCGCCGGCGGGCTCTGCCAGGCCGACCCGTCCCAGTGGTGGGCGCCGGCGTCGCTCACGGCCCAGACGTCGCCGGCCCCGAGGGGCAGGACGCCCGTGATCCGCCCGTACTGCCCCGCGAGCTGCGGCGGCGTCATGGCGTGCCACGCCGAGCCGTCGAAGCGGGCCGCGTAGAACTTCCCCTCCCCGTAGGGGGAGGCCTCCGCGCCCACGGCCCAGACGTCGTCCGGCGTCCGCTGCCTGATGGCGCGGACCTCCGACGCGCCGGTGTCCTGCGGCGTCCAGGAGCCGGACCAGCGGTAGACGGCCGAGCCGCCGTGCGCGCGGTCGGCGTACCCGGCGGCCCAGGCGCCCGCCCCGTCCGCGTCGAGCGCGTAGAAGCAGAGGAGGGACGGCGGGGAGACCTCGTTCCAGGCGCCGCCGCTCAGGCGCGTGAGGTAGGGCGTGCCGCAGCCGCTCCCCTCGGAGCGGTCGCGGGGGCCCGCGGCCCACACGTCGGTCGCGGAGACGGCGTCGAGCGCGGTGATCTGCCCGGCCCCCGTCATGCCGGGCGTGCCGATCCAGGACCAGGACGCGCCGTCGCCGCTCTGCAGGACGGGGTTCTGGTAGTAGCGCGGGCTGCACGGCCCGAGCTCCCCGCAGTACGGGGGCACGTAGGAGTTCTGCCACTGGTAGCCGCCGGCCCAGATCGCGCCGGGGGCGGCCGCGGCGACGGCGGTCAGCCCGCTGGCGCCGAGGGTGAAGGGGGCCTTGCGGACCGTCCAGGAAGTGCCGGCCTGCGCAGAGGTGGCGGCGTGCGCGGTGGTGGGGGCGGCGGCGAGCACGGCGGTCATCGCGGCCGCGGCGAGGCCGGCCGGCAGGGCCCGGGCGGCTCTCCTCTTCGTCAACGTCACATCACGCAATATGTGACAACACGGCCGTGACTCTCTTGTCCACCGAGTGACAAGATCTCCGTGCGGGACGTGATCGGCACTGGGCACAATCGCGGGATGTGTCCACGCAGCGGCCCCCGGGAGCGGATGCTCGACGCCACCTCCGCGATCGTCGAGGACGGGGACTGGGGCGCGCTGCGCCTCGCCCGCGTCGCGCGGGCCGCCGGGGTCAGCCGGCAGACCGCCTACAACGAGTTCGGGTCGAAGGTCGGGCTCGGCCGCGCGCTCGTCGAACGGGAGGTCGACGCGTTCCTCGGCGGCGTCCAGGAGCGGATGGAGCGGCACGCCGACGACGTCCCGGCGGCGGTGGAGGCGGCCGTGCTGTTCGCGCTCACCGAGGCGGCGCGGCGGTCCCTGCTGCGGAACATCTTCGGCGCCGGGCGGTCCCGCGACGACGAGCTGATCGCGCTGGCCACCCGGGGCCGCGACCCGGTGGTCGGGCACGTGGTCGCGGCCTTCCGCGGCTACGCCGACGCGACCTGGCCGGACGTCCCCGCCGACGTCAAGGACCTGCTGGTCGAGACGCTGATGCGGGTCACCGTCAGCCACGCGGTCGCGCCGCTGCACGAGCCCGCCGAGGTGGCGCGGAGCCTGGCGGAGCTGACCCGGCGGCTGCTCGGCTGAGCGCGGCGGGCGGGCCGCCGGGAGCGGGCGTGGGAGATCCGCGGAGTTGGTAGCCTCAACGGTCACGTGCCACGGACCGGGGAGACGAGCGAGATGAAGTCCACGAGGCCGCGGCGGCGGGGGCCGCGGCGGGCGCGCTCGGTCTGGGGCCGGGTCGCCGGCTACGGCGGCGCCGCGCTGCTCGTGGCCGCCGCCATCGTGGTGCTGCTGGTCCCGCTGCTCGACAAGCACAAGGACGGCGCAGGCGCGGCGGGGACGACGAGCCCCGGCGCGTCGCCCACGGCGGGGCAGGGCGTCGTCCCGGGCGCCTCGGGGCAGCCGGTCACGCCGACCAATCCCGTCCCGCAGAACAGCGGCGGCTCGCCCTACACGGGCGGCGGCCAGGGGGGCGGCCAGGGCGGCGGCATGCAGATCCCCGACCAGAACGGCGCCGCGGGCACCGACTGGTGCCCACAGGGGACCGCGTTCTACCGCGCCGCGGGCGGGAACATCGACGTCACCATCACCGTGTCGTCCAGCGGCGCGATCCGCGCCGAACTGTCGATCAAGGGGCACGCGCCGCAGGCGCAGCAGACGACCGTGTCGGGCGGCAAACCGCACACGTTCCGGTTCAAGAACGTCCCCGCGCAGCTGGTGCGGCGGGTGAAGGTGACGACCGTGTCGGTCGGCGTGGCGATGCAGAACTGCTACGCGCGGCCCGCCTGACCCGCGCCCACCTGCCCGGAGCCCGCGCCCGGCGACCGGCGGACGTCCTCCACCGTCACGTTGACCGCGGAGACCCGCGCGCCCAGCATCAGCCCGGCCATCCGCGCCACACCGGCCTGCACCGCCGCCGCCACGTCCATGATCACGTGGCCGTACTCGACGGCGATGCCGACGTCGACCGTCACCGCGTCGCCCGCGGACCGGACCCGCACCCCCGAGCCGAGCCCGCAGACCCCGCCGACCTCCAGCGCGGCGAGCACGGCGACCTTCTCGGCCACCTCGTCGCCGACCGTGATCCGCCCCTCCACCCGCGGCGCCGCACCGGCCGGGGCGGCCGGAGCGGGAGGGGCGGGCAGCGGCGCGCCCGGCGGGGGCACCGGGCCCGGCATCCCGGGCGCCCCCGGGAAGAACGGCGTCGACCCCGCCCCCGGGCGCGGTTCGGCGCCGTCCCCGGCGCGGCCCTTCTCGAGCTCGGTCATGATCGCTCCCACTGGTCGGCTGGACGACCCATGGTGTCGGAGAGACGGGCGGGACGTCACGCAGGCCCCTCCCGCGGGCGCGTCCGCGGGGCGCTGCCGCCGGCGCGCTCGCCCGCCCGCGAGAGGCATCCCGGCTACGTGCCGGCGCCCCGGTCTCTCTATGCTGCTGGTCAGGCCGTGAACAAAAGGAGACCGCCGCCTTGACCACAGAGCCGGAGAAGCCCGTGGAGCAGCAGGGGCGCGACGAGGCGTCCGGCGCGGGCGCCGCGGAGCACCAGTCCCGCCTCGAGGAGGAGAGGGGCGGCGCGGGCGTGCCCGACAACTTCCAGCGGCTCTGGACCCCGCACCGGATGGCCTACATCAAGGGCGAGAACAAGCCCACCGGGCCCGGAGCGGGGGAGGGCTGCCCGTTCTGCGAGATCCCGGCGATGACCGACGAGGAGGGCCTCGTCGTCGCGCGCGGCCGGTCGGTGTACACGGTGCTCAACCTCTACCCGTACAACTCCGGGCACCTCATGGTCGTCCCGTACCGGCACGTCGCCGACTACGGCGACCTCGACGAGGCGGAGTACACCGAGCTGGCCGTCTTCACCCGCCGCTCGCTCGCCGCGCTGCGCAAGGCCAGCGGCGCGCAGGGGTTCAACGTCGGCATGAACCTCGGGCTGGTCGCGGGCGCCGGAATCGCCGCCCACCTGCACCAGCACGTGGTGCCGCGCTGGGGCGGCGACACCAACTTCATGCCGGTCGTCGGGCACACCCGGGTGCTGCCGCAGCTGCTGCGCGACACCCGGCAGATCCTCGCCGACGCCTGGCCGCAGGACTGACGGCGACGGCGCGCGCACGGCACGGCATGATGGACGCCATGACGCGACGCGAGCGGCCGGTGCTGGTCTACGACGGCGACTGCGGGTTCTGCACCACCTCGGTGCGGTTCCTGGAACGCCGCGTCCCCGTGGACGCCGAGGTCGTCGCGTTCCAGTTCGCCGACCTCGCCGCGCTCGGCACCACGCAGGAGCGCGCCGAGCACGAGGTGCTGTGGGTCGACCGGGCGGGCCGGGTCAGCGGCGGCGCGGAGGCGATCGGGCGGCTGCTGACGGCGGCCGGCGGCGTGTGGCGCGTCCCGGGCGTCGTCATGCGGACGCCGCCGGTGAGCTGGCTCGCGCACGCCGTCTACCGGCTCGTCGCGAACAACCGGCAGCGGATGCCCGGCGGCACCGCCGCCTGCATGCTGCCCGCCGCGCAGCGGCCGGCGCCCAGGGCTGACCGCCGCGTCCGGCAACGCCCGGCCCGGCCTTCAGGCGGCCTCGGGCGCGGTCGCGTCCGCCCGGCCGCCGAGGGCCCGGCGGAGCCCCGCGGGGAGCCGCACGGTCAGCTTCTCCAGCGGCAGGAACGCCGCCAGCCAGATCGCGTGCGGCAGGAAGTGGATGCTCATCAGCGCGTAGGTCACGGCGTGGAACCCGGCGAAGAACAGCACGAACAGGTACAGCGGCCGGCCCCGCAGGAACAGCAGCGCCGGTGAGACCGCCTCCGCCGTGATCATGAACCACTGGCTCGCCTTCAGCAGCAGCGGGTACCCGATGAGGCTGCGCCCGAACGCCGTCCCGCGGCGGCTGAGCGCCCACTGGACGGTCGCGCCGTTCGGCCACGCGGGGAACCCGCCGATCTTCACCTTCGCCCACATCGACAGGAAGTAGGCGGCCACCACCGAGATCTGGATGCCGCGCACCGCCCAGGCGGACGCCTCGCATCCGCGCTCGTCGTCGATGCGGGCCCGTCCGACGCTCGGCAGGACGAACAGCGCCACCACGAGCGCGAGATGGTCGTGGTCGACCTTCCCGTACGACATGCTGATCGTGACCCACCACAGGTACCCGCAGGCGCACACGTAGCCCGTCAGGCGCGGCAGGAACCGGCCCGTCGCCGCGATGAACCCGGCCGCGAGCGTCACGACCAGCAGCGTGTGCATCGCGGCGGGCGTCGGCGCGGGCAGGTGCAGCAGCCGGCCGGCCAGCACCGGCCGGTACAGGTCGGCGGGCAGCCGCGCGTGCGCCAGCGAGCTGCTGGTCAGCAGCAGCATGTCGAACGGCAGGAACGCGTACCCGAGGATCCGCAGCCACGCGATCCGGGCCCGCGGGACCGGCCCGAACCACCAGCGGCCCCACGGCCCGCGGGCGGCGGGCCCCGGCCCGGCGGGACGGACGGGCCGGGGCGCCTCCGGCGTCGCGGCGGCGGTCACCGCACGTCCCAGACGACGCGGTTGACGCGCCTGGTCGACACGACCTTGCCGTGCTCCAGCCTCTTGATCTCCTCCACGACGTAGATCCGGGTGAGCCGCGGGTCGCCGGGATGCAGCCGGTGCTGCCCCTCGGCGATGCCCTGCAGCAGCGACGGGTCGTGGACGATCCGGTCCATCTGCCCCTCGATCTCGGCGCGTTTCATGCCGGTCCCCACGGCGTCCCGGGACAGCTCGACGTGCCGGCCCTCGGCGGTGTCGGCCTCGAGCCAGAACGAGCCGATCGTCCCGCCGTCGTTCTTCACCGAGAACGCGAACTGCGTCATCGGCCCGATGGGGAAGTCGTCGTTGCTCCCGAAGGCGCTCGTGAACAGCAGCGCGGCGACGAACGCCGCGCCGGCGAGCGATCGCCAGAGCCGCGCGCGGGCGCTCAGGCGGAGGACGGGCGGGTTCACCGGACAAGCCTAGAGCGCGGCCCGTCGCAGCTGCGACACGGTGACGAAGTCGAAACCGCGGCCGCGCAGCCCGCGGATCATCGCGGGCAGCCGCTCGATCGCGGTCTTCCGGCTGGCGGCGCCGACGTCGTGGGCGAGGACGATGGTGCCGGGCCGCGCGTTGTCGACGACGGCGGCGACCATCGCGTCCGGCTCGCGGCCGAGCGCCCGGTCCTGCACCAGCAGCGACCACAGCACGAGGTCGTAGCCGTGCTGGGCGGCGACGTGCAGGGTGGTGCCGCCGAGCCGGCCCCACGGCGGCCGCAGCAGCGTCGGGGCGCGCCCGGTGACCTGCTCGATCGTCTCGTGGGTGCGGTGGATGGAGCGGTAGGCGTGCGCGAGGCTCAGCTTCGACAGGTCGTCGTGCTTCCAGGTGTGGTTGCCGACCTCGTGCCGGCCGAGCCGCCCCTCGACGAGGCGGGCGTTGCGGGCGAGGCGGCTGCCGACCATGAAGAACGTCGCCGGCACCTTCGCCTCGTCGAGCGCGTCGAGGGCCTGCGGGGTCCAGCGCTCCATCGGCCCGTCGTCGAAGGTCAGCGCGACGAGCCGGCGGCGGGTGCTCACCGCCCACACGACGTCGACCTGCCGGTCGGGCGGCTGCCAGGAGTCGACGGACGCCGCGGACGCGGGGGTCGGCGGGTCCTCCTTCCGCCAGGCCTGCTCGGTGGCGAACCCGGCGCCGCCGGTGAGCAGCCCGCCGGCCGCGAGGCCGAGGCCCCGGATGATGTTGCGGCGCCCGGGCCGGGCGGGCCGCCGGTCTTCCCCCGTGTCGTTCATGGCGCAGTAAGAGTTTCACGCCGCGAACCGCCCGCCATCGCCCGAGATGCCGAAATCGGAGTCACCCTCAGGGATGAGTCCGCGCCGCCATTTGGACGACTCCGGAAGGATCAAGGGAGGTGTCCCGGATGGTCCAAGTCCGAGCCGTACGGGCCGGGCGGGGCGGACGCCGGCCCGCCCCGCCCGCCGCGCTAGTCGT
The DNA here is from genome assembly GCF_008923365.1 of Actinomadura montaniterrae. Taxonomy (GTDB): domain Bacteria; phylum Actinomycetota; class Actinomycetes; order Streptosporangiales; family Streptosporangiaceae; genus Spirillospora; species Spirillospora montaniterrae. The sequence continues at coordinate 44,017 of NZ_WBMR01000016.1, read as the reverse complement.
GCACCGCCTCGGCCTTCGCGACCTTGTCCGCCAGATGCGAGGGGAGCGGCTCGTACCGCAGGAACGCCCGGTCGAACGTGCCGGTGCCCTGCGACATCGACCGCAGGTCGATCGCGTACCGGACGATCTCCAGCTGCGGCACCTCCGCCTTGATCATCGTGCGGCCGCCCGGCACCGCCTGTGAGCCGAGCACCCGGCCGCGCCGCGAGGTCAGGTCGGACATCACCGCGCCCACGTACTCGTCGGCGATCAGCACGCTCACCTCGTCCACCGGTTCCAGCAGCAGCACCGGGACCTGCCCGGCGGCGTCCTTCAGCGCGAGCGCGCCGGCGGCCTGGAAGGCCATGTCGGAGGAGTCCACCGAGTGCGCCTTGCCGTCGTACAGCGTGACCTTGATGTCGACCAGCGGGTACCCGGCGGACACGCCGCGCTCCATCTGCTGCCGGACGCCCTTCTCGACCGACGGGATGAACTGCCGCGGCACCACCCCGCCGACGATCTTGTCGACGAACTCGAAGCCCTCGCCGGACGGCAGCGGCTCCACCTCGATGTGGCAGATGCCGTACTGGCCGTGGCCGCCGCTCTGCTTGACGTGCCGGCCGAGCCCCTTGGCGGACCCGCCGAACGTCTCGCGCAGCGGCACCCGCAGCTCGACCCGCTCCACCTCGACGCCGTACCGGGCGCTGAGCCGGTCGATCAGCACGTCGGCGTGCGCCTCGCCCATGCACCACAGCACCAGCTGCCGCGTCTCGGCGTTGTTCTCCAGCCGCAGCGTCGGGTCCTCGGCGACCAGCCGGCCGAGCGCCTGGCTGAGCTTGTCCTCGTCGGCCTTGGACTTGGCGCGGATCGCGACGGGCAGCAGCGGGTCCGGCATCGTCCACGGCGCCATCACCATCGGCGCCGACGGGTCGGACAGCGTGTCGCCGGTCTCGGCGCGCGACAGCTTCGCCACCGCGCAGATGTCGCCGGCGCCGCAGGAGGAGACGGTCCGCTGCGTCTTGCCGAGCGGGGAGGTGAGGGCGCCCACCCGTTCGTCGACGTCGTGGTCCTCGTGCCCGCGCTCCGCCATGCCGTGCCCGGACACGTGCACGGTGGTGTCGGGGCGCAGCGTCCCGGAGAACACCCGGACCAGCGAGATCCGCCCGACGTACGGGTCGGACGTCGTCTTGACCACCTCGGCGACCAGCGGCCCGTCGGGGTCGCAGCCGATCTCCTTCGGCGGCCCGCCCTGGACGGGCGTCACCGGGGGGATGCCGTGTTCGAGGGGCGAGGGGAACGCCTGCGTGATGACCTCCAGCAGCTCCAGCATCCCGACGACCGGACCGGGGTGGTCGCCGTGCGGCACCGACGTGGCGAGCACCGGGTAGAAGCTGCCGCGGGCCACCGCGGTCTCCAGGTCCTCGATGAGCGCCTTGACGTCGATCTCCTCGCCGGACAGGTACCGGTCCATGAGGGTCTCGTCCTCGCTCTCCTGGATGATCCCCTCGATCAGCGACGCGCGCTGCTCGGAGATCTGCTCCAGGTACTCCGGGTCGGGCGCGCACTCGGTGCGCTCGCCGGTGGAGTAGTCCAGGCAGCGCTGCGTGAGCAGCCCGATGAGGCCCTTCAGCCCGTCGCCGCCCGCGGCCGGGAAGTACAGCGGGAGCACGCCCTCGCCGAAGGCGTCCTGGCAGCTCAGCACCACGTCGTCGAAGTCGCCGCGCTGCTGGTCGATCTTGGTGATGACGACCGCGCGGGGCATCCCGACCCGCGCGCACTCGTCCCAGATCATCCGGGTGAGGCCGTCGATCCCGTCCACCGCCGAGATCACGAACAGCGCCGCGTCGGCGGCGCGCAGCCCGGCCCGCAGATCGCCGACGAAGTCGGCGTAGCCGGGGGTGTCGATGAGGTTGACCTTGATGTCGCCGTGCGTGAGCGGGGCGAGCGCGAGGTTGACCGAGCGCTGCTGGCGGACCTCGACGTCGTCGAAGTCGCTGACCGTGGTGCCCTCCTCGACCCGGCCGGCCCGCTGCAGCGTGCCCGCCGCGGTCAGCAGCGCCTCCACGAGCGTGGTCTTTCCCGCCCCCGAATGGCCGACCAGCGCGACGTTGCGCACCCTGTCGCACCCGCCGGCCTCCGGTGCCCTGCCGGGGGCTCCCGGGTGTCCTCCCTTGTCCGCCATGACTACCTCCTCGGACGGGCCTCCTCGCGGAAGCCCGCGTCGGCTGGGGCCCGGCCCGGAGGGGCCCGGCCCTGACGTCCGAGTGCGGCGTCCTCGTCCAACGTGCGTGACCGACGTCACACCCGTGTCAACACCCTTTCCCGTGTGCGGCGGGATCACAAGGGGTGAACGGCAAACAACCTGCTTCTGTCCGCCGCGCGGTGCCGCAAACCCGGGCCTGACCGCGCCGGGCCGGCGGCGGCACTACGATCGGACGCGCCAACGGCGGCCCCTGGCCGATGCCGGCGGCCTCTCATCCGGCAGCAGGAGAACGGACGGCGATGCTCAACAGAATCAGGCCCGCGCTGGGGCGGGTCCTGACGCCCATCGGACGGACGGTCGCGCGGACCGGGGTGTCGCCCAACGCCATCACCCTCATCGGCACCGCCGGCGTCGCCGCCGGCGCGCTCGTGCTCTTCCCGCGCGGGGAGTTCTTCTGGGGCACGATGGTGATCACCGCGTTCGTGCTGTTCGACATGCTCGACGGCGCGGTCGCCCGGGTCACCGGCAAGATCTCCAAGTTCGGCGCGTTCCTGGACTCCACCCTGGACCGGGTCGCGGACGCGGCGATCTTCTCCGGGCTGATGATCGGGCTGTACCGGGACGGGCAGCACGGCCTCGCCGGCGTCGCCCTGTACTGCCTGGTCTCCGGGGTCGTGGTGTCGTACGCCAAGGCCCGGGCCGAGGGGCTCGGGTACACCTGCAACGTGGGGATCGCCGAGCGTTCCGAGCGCCTGCTCATCGCGCTGGTGGCCGCGGGCTTCGACGGCCTCGGCGTGCCCTACATCCTGGCGATCGCGCTGTGGGTGCTGGCGGTCCTCAGCACGGTCACCGTCGGGCAGCGGTTCGCGACGGTCTACGCCCAGGCGAAGGACGACCCGGCGCCGAAGCCCGCCGCGTCCGGCCCCGCACCGGGGTCCGGCGCGTCCGCCGCGGGGAACGAAGAGGACGAGGAGAACGGCGAGAAGGCGCACGCGAAGGCGGGCCCGCAGCCGCGCCGCTGACCCCGCCGCGCCGAACGCCGTACCCGTGACCGGGCCGCGCCGCCGACCAGGCCGCGCCCAGGAGGGAGCCGTGCCCGTGACCGCGCCCGCAGGCGGCTCCGCGCCCGCGTCGCTGCGCGACGAGGTGATGGACGCCGCCTACGCGCTGGGCTGGACGGTCGTCCGCAAGATGCCCGAGGGCGCCGCCCGGCTGGTGTTCACCGCGGTCGCCGACCGTGCCTGGCAGGCGAACGGCGGCGGCGTCCGGCAGTTGGAGCGCAACCTGTGCCGCGTCCTCGGCAAGGACGCCGTGGACGACGAGGTCCGCGTGCTCAGCAAGCGCGTGCTGCGCTCCTACGCCCGCTACTGGCTGGAGGTGTTCCGGCTGCCCGAGTACGGCCGGGACCGGATCGTCGGCCGGATGCGGGTCACCGGCGAGAAGAAGATCTTCGCGAACCTGGAGGCCGGCCGCGGCGTCGTCCTCGCGCTGCCGCACATGGGCAACTACGAGCACGCCGGCGCCTGGCTCGCCGCCTGCGGGCACCCGTTCACCACCGTCGCCGAGCGGCTCAGGCCCGAGTCGCTGTTCGACCGGTTCGTGGAGTTCCGCGAGAGCCTCGGGATGGAGGTCCTCGCGCACACCGGCGCCTCCGCGTTCGGCCGGATGGCGCAGCGGCTGCGCGCCGGGCGGCCCGTCTGCCTGGTCGTCGACCGCGACCTCACCGCGAGCGGCGTCGACGTGGAGTTCTTCGGCGCCACCGCGCGGATGCCCGCGGTTTCCGCCGCGCTCGCGCTGCAGACCGGCGCCGCCCTCATTCCCGTGACACTCTGGTACGAGGGGAAGTACTGGGCGGCGCGCGTCCACGAGGAGGTCCAGGTCCCCGGCGAGGGCACCAGACGGGAGAAGATCCAGACCATGACGCAGGAGGTCGCGCGGGTCTTCGAGGCGGGCATCGCCGCCCACCCGGAGGACTGGCACATGCTGCAGAAGGTCTGGGTGGACGACCTGGACCCGGCCGGGCCCGGAGAGGCGCGCCGGTGAACGTCGGCATCGTCTGCCCCTACACCTGGAACGTGCCGGGCGGCGTCCAGCAGCACATCCGCGACCTCGCCGAGGCGCTGATCGCGCTCGGGCACCGGGTGTCGGTGATGACGCCGGCCGACGACGACGCCGACCTGCCGCCCTACGCGGTGCCGGCGGGGCGCGCCGTCCCCGTCCCCTACAACGGGTCGGTGGCGCGGCTGGCATTCGGGTTCCTGTCGTCGGCACGCGTGCGCCGCTGGATCAACGAGGGCGGCTTCGACGTCCTGCACGTCCACGAGCCCGCCGCGCCGTCGCTCGGCCTGCTGGCGTGCTGGGCGGCGGACGGGCCGATCGTCGGCACCTTCCACGCCTCCTACGAGCGGTCCCGCGCGCTGTCGGTGACCGCGCCGATCCTGCGCAGCGCGCTGGAGAAGATCAACGGGCGGATCGCGGTGTCGGAGGCGGCCCGCACCAGCCTGGTCGAGCACCTCGGCGGCGACGCGGTGCTGATCCCGAACGGGGTCGCCACCGAGCGGTACGCGATGGCCGCCCCGCTGCCCGGCTGGCGGGGGCGCGCCGGCGGGCCGGGCGGCGGCGAGGCGCTCGGCTTCCTCGGCCGGATGGACGAGCCGCGCAAGGGCCTGCCGGTGCTGCTGCGCGCGTTCGAGATCCTCGGGCGCCGCCGCCCGGGCCTGCGGCTGCTGCTCGCCGGGCCCGGCGACGCCGACGACGTGGCCGCCCGCGTCTCCCCGGAGCTGCGCGACCGGGTGATCGTGCTCGGCATGGTGAGCGAGGAGGACAAGATCCGCGCCTACCACTCGGTGGACGCGTTCGTCGCGCCCAACCTCGGCGGCGAGAGCTTCGGCATCGTGCTCGCCGAGGCGATGTCGGCGGGCGCGCCGATCCTCGCCAGCGACATCGAGGCGTTCGACCGGGTGCTGCTCGGCGGCCGCGCCGGGGCGCTGTTCCCGGCGGGCGACCACGAGGCGCTCGCCGCCGCGGCCGCCGCGCTGCTGGACGACCCGGCCCGGCGCAAGCAGCTGTCCGCGGAGGCCCGCGCGGCCGTCCGCGCCTACGACTGGTCGTCGGTGGCCCGCGACGTGCTCCGGGTCTACGAGACGGTCGCGTACGCGGGCGCGGGCGTCGTCGAGTCCGGCTCCGGCGCCTGAGGACGGCCCGATGCTCTACCACTGGATCATCGACGTGCTGTTCTGGATCGCCGTCGTGTTCCTCGTCGGGGTGTACGTGTCGTGGCGCGCCACCCGGCTGGACCGGCTGCACGTCCGCGTCGAGACGGCCCGCGCCGCGCTGGACGCCGCACTGGTCAGGCGAGCCGCCGCCGCGCTGGAGCTGGCCGCGTCCCGGCTGCTGGACCCGGCCGCGAGCCTCGTTCTGGCGACCGCCGCGCACGAGGCCCGTACCGCGGATGCCGACAACCGCGAGTTCGCTGAGAGCGATCTGTCGCGCGCGCTGCGGGCCGTGACCGACCAGCCGGACTTCGCCGGCACCGTCGCGGGGGAGGGCGGCGACGGCGCCGACGTGCTGGAGGAGCTGTCCTCGTCGGCCGCGAAGGTCGCCTACGCGCGCCGCTTCTACAACGACGCCGTCGCGCAGGCGCGCGCCGCGCGCCGCAAGCCGCTGATCCGCGTCCTGCCGCTGGCCGGCCGCGCCCCGCTGCCGGACTTCTTCGAGATCGACGACGACCCGCCCGGCATCTGACCTCCCGGCGCCCGCGCCGCCCTTTTGATCGCCGCGGGCGGGCCGCCGCGTACAGCGGACCGGGCGAACGCATCATGTCCGTTCGCTACCCTCGGGCAGATCGCCGCAAAGGGAGGGTTATGCGACACGCGTGGCACAGGACGGCACGGGGCAGGGCGGCCGCGGGACTCGGCGCCGCCGTGCTCGGCGCGGCCCTCGCGGCCTGCTCCGACTCGCACGGATCGGGCACCGCGGCGCCGCCCAGCGCGCACGGCGGCACCTCCTCGGAGACCCCCGCGCCGGCGACGCACCCGTTCAACGGCGGCACCAAGGGGCTGAAGAACCCCGTCCTCGCCGTGAAGATCGAGAACACTAAACCGGCCATGCCGCAGGCGGGCGTGTCGGCCGCCGACATCGTCTACGTCGAGCAGGTGGAGGGCGGCGAGACCCGGCTGATGGCGGTGTACTCGTCCAAGCTGCCGAAGCGCGTCGGGCCGGTCCGCAGCGCCCGCATCTCCGACCTCCACATCCTCCCGCAGTTCGGGCATCCCGCCTTCGCCTTCTCCGGCGTGCAGAGCAAGATGAAGAAGTACATCCGCAAGGCGCCGGTGTACGACATCTCCCAGGAGAACGCGGGATCCGCCTACTCCCGCTCCAGCGCGAGGCGGATCCCCTACAACCTCTACGGCGACCCGAAGGCCCTGCTCAAGGACGCGCCCAAGGCGTCCGCACCGCGCGACATCGGCTTCCGCTTCGGCCCCGCGCCCGAAGGCGGCAAGCCGACCGGTTCGTTCACAGCGAAATGGCCGGCGGCGACCATGGGCTTCACCTGGTCCGCCAAGCAGAAGCGGTGGCTCGCCAGCTGGGGCGGAAAACCGGACACCGCGGCCGAAGGTGGACGGCTCGGCGGCGCGACCGTCGTCGTCCAGTACGCCAAGACGACCCGCTCACAGTTCCATGACTTCCTCGGCAGCTACACCCCGCTCATCCAGACGACCGGCACCGGCCGCGCCACCGTGCTGCGCGACGGGAAGGCCTACGACGCCAAGTGGTCGCGCCCCTCGGAGACCTCCGGCACCACCTACACCACCGCCGACGGCAAGCCGATGACGTTCGCGCGCGGACAGGTCTGGGTGGTCCTGCTGAACGACGGCAAGCCCCACATTCCATAGCGCCGCGGGCGGCCGGTCAACGGCCAATTCCCGCCCATTGGCCTGCCCCCGCGGGGCCGTCGAAACGCCCCGCTAGCAGGCAATATCATGGAAGGCGAACTGTCGTCCGCGCACGTGAGGAATGCCCGTGTCCACTTTGAATTCCGCCCCGGAGAACGCGCCCGAGACCGGCACCGCCCGCGTCAAGCGCGGCATGGCGGAGATGCTCAAGGGCGGCGTGATCATGGACGTCGTCACCCCCGAGCAGGCGAAGATCGCCGAGGACGCCGGTGCCGTCGCGGTGATGGCCCTGGAGCGGGTGCCCGCCGACATCCGCGCCGAGGGCGGCATCTCCCGGATGAGCGACCCCGACATGATCGACGGCATCATCAGCGCCGTCTCCATCCCGGTGATGGCCAAGGCCCGCATCGGCCACTTCGTCGAGGCGCAGGTGCTGCAGGCCCTCGGCGTCGACTACGTCGACGAGTCCGAGGTGCTCACCCCCGCCGACTACGAGAACCACATCGACAAGTGGGCGTTCACCGTCCCGTTCGTGTGCGGCGCCACCAACCTCGGCGAGGCGCTGCGCCGCATCACCGAGGGTGCGGCGATGATCCGCTCCAAGGGCGAGGCCGGCACCGGCGACGTCTCCAACGCCACCACGCACATGCGCCAGATCCGGCAGGAGATCCGCCGGCTCCAGTCGCTGCCCGAGGACGAGCTGTACGTCGCCGCCAAGGAGCTCCAGGCCCCGTACGAGCTGGTCAAGGAGGTCGCGCAGGCCGGCAAGCTGCCCGTGGTGCTGTTCACCGCCGGCGGCATCGCCACCCCCGCCGACGCCGCGATGATGATGCAGCTCGGCGCCGAGGGCGTGTTCGTCGGCTCCGGCATCTTCAAGTCCGGCAACCCGGCGCAGCGCGCCGAGGCGATCGTCAAGGCCACCACCTTCCACGACGACCCCGGCGTGATCGCCAAGGTGTCCCGCGGCCTCGGCGACGCCATGGTCGGCATCAACGTGGCCTCCCTCGGCGAGGACCAGAAGTTCGCCCACCGCGGCTGGTGACGCCCGGCCGTGCCCGAGCCGCGTGCCTGGATCGCGCGCCCGGCCGCCCGGTCCGATGACCGGGCGGTCAGGCGGGTGGCCCCCTCCCCGGCGCGGCGCCGGAGGGATTACGCTGGCGGCGCGGCCGGTGAGGGGCCGGGTCGCCGGGGCGGGCCCCCCGGAGACCGGGCGCCCCTGCGCGGTGCCCGGCCGCGGGAGGGGAGAGCATGGCTTGGTCCGTCGCGCTGGCGTGCGCGAGCGCGGGTGAACCCACCGAGGTGTTCCGGCCGGGCCTCGTGCCCGACCCCGGCGAGGCGGCGCGGATCGCGCGCGGCCTCTACCCGGCGGCCACCCTCACCGAGACCGGCGACACCGTCCTGGACTTCGCGCTCTGGCCGTACGAGGACGAGCTGTTCGTCGGCGCGTTCGAGCGGGCGCTGCTGCTGTGCGACCGGCGGCTGTTCTGCCTGGACGACGACGCCCGCCGGATCGCCGACACCGCGGCCGCCGCGCTGCCCGGCGCGTCCTGCGGCGTGCTGGTCCTGCACACGGTCATCCGCGGCTGCTGGTTCCGCTGGTACACCGACGGCGAGCTGCTCCGCGACGTGTTCGTCACCGCGGAGGACGGCGTGGTCGTCGACCAGGGGGAGCGGCTCCCCGCCGAGCGCCCGTTCTGGCGGGCCATCGACGCCGGCGCCCCGGACGTCCCCCTCCCGTTCGACCACGAGGAGTTCGGGCTCGCGCTCGCCGCGGCCCACATGTTCGGCCGCGGCATCGCCGACCGGGGCAAGGACGGCTTCCTGCCGCTGGAGCTCCCGCTCCGCCGCTTCAAGCACGCGTGATTTCGGCAAGCCAGGCCCGGGGTCCTCGCCTGGCGGCTCGGACCCCGACCTGTCTTGGGCGAGCGCGGCATCGCTTCGCGATCTTCCCGGGGAGGCTCGCCTCCGGCTTCGCCTCCCCGGTCAGGTCACGCGCTCGCGCGGCGGCTCGGGTGCTCGCGGCGGGTGCGGACACGCCCTAGGGGAAGATCCATCGCGTCCCGCCGTGTTGTACGGAATGTCCACAGTTCTTCTTCCTATATCCGCGTCTGCGCGACCCTTGAGAGGTTCACCCACGTGACTGCTGCCGAACCGACGATCGGCGTCCTCGCCCTCCAAGGCGACGTGCGCGAGCACGCCCGCGCCCTGGAGCAGGCCGGCGCGCGCACCCTCAACGTGCGGCGCGCCGAGGAGCTCGACCAGGTCGACGGGCTCGTCCTGCCGGGCGGGGAGTCCACCACCATGTGGCGGCTGGCGCGCGCGTTCGAGCTGCTGGAGCCGCTGCGCAAGCGGATCGAGGGAGGCCTGCCCGCCTACGGGTCCTGCGCCGGCATGATCATGCTGGCGGACCGGATCCGGGACGGCGTGGCGGGGCAGGAGACCGTCGGCGGCATCGACATGACCGTGCGGCGCAACGCGTTCGGCCGGCAGGTCGACTCGTTCGAGTCCGACGTGCCGCTGACCGGTATGGGGGACACGCCGTACCACGCCGTTTTCATCCGCGCACCCTGGGTGGAGTCCGTCGGCGACGCCGTCGAGGTCCTCGGACGCGCCGAGAGCGGCCCGAACGCCGGTAGGATCGTCGCCGTCCGCCAGGGTCGCCTCATGGCGACCTCCTTCCACCCGGAGCTGACGGGCGACTTCCGCGTGCACCACTACTTCGCCGATCTGGTGCGCCGGGCGATGCGCAAGGAGGATTGACTGAATGTCCGGCCATTCCAAATGGGCGACGACCAAGCACAAGAAGGCGGCCCTCGACGCCAAGCGGGGCAAGCTCTTCGCCAAGCTGATCAAGAACATCGAGGTGGCGGCCCGCACGGGCGGCGGCGACCCCGACGCCAACCCCACCCTGTACGACGCCATCTACAAGGCGAAGAAGAACTCCGTCCCCAACGACAACATCGAGCGCGCGCGCAAGCGCGGCGCCGGTGAGGAGGCCGGGGGCGCCGACTGGCAGAACATCACCTACGAGGGCTACGCCCCCGGCGGTGTCGCCGTGCTGATCGAGTGCCTGACCGACAACCGCAACCGCGCCGCGTCCGAGGTCCGGGTGGCCCTCACCCGCAACGGCGGCTCCCTCGCCGACCCCGGCTCGGTGTCGTACATGTTCAACCGCAAGGGCGTCGTGATCGTCCCGAAGGCGGGCACCAGCGAGGACGACGTCATGATGGCCGTCCTCGACGCCGGCGCGGAGGAGGTCAACGAGCTCGACGACGAGAACTTCGAGGTCGTCAGCGAGGCCGGCGACCTGGTCGCGGTCCGCACCGCGCTGGTCGAGGCCGGGATCGACTACGAGTCGGCCGAGAGCAAGTTCCTGCCGAGCGTGACCGTCCCGCTCGACGAGGACAACGCCAAGAAGGTCTTCCGCCTGCTGGACGCCCTCGAGGACTCCGACGACGTCCAGGACGTCTACGCCAACTTCGACGTCTCGGACGAGGTCCTCGCTTCGCTGGACTAGCGTCACGGGCGTGGCGCCCTGCGGGGCGAGGATCGCAACGACGTGTCCGACGCAGTGATGGAGAAGATCGACGCCTGAGAGCCGCGTCGCACGCCGGGAACGCCGCCGCCGCCCGTGAGGGCGCGGCGGCGTTCGGCTTCCCGGGGCGTCCGCGCGATGGTCTACGGTCGGGATCATGGAGATCCGCGAGCTCACCGCCGAGGAGATGGAAGCCACCCGGGACATCCGCGCCCGCGCCTTCGGGCCGCTGACGGACGCGGAATGGGCGGCCACGCTGCGCCGCGCCGAGCCGGTGCTGGCGGCGGGACGGCAGTTCGGCGGCTTCGACGGCGACCGGATCGTGGCGACCGGCCGCATCCACGACATGACCCAGTGGTGGCACGGGCGCGCGGTCTCCATGGGCGGCATCGGCGGGATCACGGTCGCGCCGGAGGAGCGCGGACGCGGGCTCGGGCGCCGCCTGATGACCGAGATCCTGGAGCGCTGCGCCGGGTTCGGGCACGCGGTGTCGATGCTGTATCCCGCGACGACGCGGATCTACCGGTCGCTCGGCTGGGAGCACGCCGGCGCCCAGCACAAGATCGAGCTTCCGGTGGAGGCGCTGCGCGGCATCGCCGCCGAGCGGGTGCCGGTCCGCCGCGCCGGGCCCGAGGACGCGGCGGAGGTAGCGGCGGTGATCGGCCGCGCCCACGCGGCCGCCGGCGACTGCGGGCCGATCGGCTGGCACGAGTCCATGTGGCCGGGCTTCCTCGACGACCCCAACGAGTACTGCTATCTCGCCGAGGACGGCTTCCTCGCCTACCGCTGGGCCGAGGGGAACGCGGCGCTGGAGGTGATCCGGGCCGTGGCGGCCTCGGAGCGGACGCTGCGCGCGCTCTGGGCCATCGTGGGCTCCGGTTCCTCGACGGCGTCGACGGTGAAGGCCTGCGTCTCGCCCATGGACCCGGTCCTGTGGCTGCCGGGGGAGCGGGAGAAGGAGATCGTCCGGCGCAGCCAATGGATGCTGCGGGTGGTGGACGCGCCCGCCGCGATCGAGGCGCGCGGCTACCCCGAGGGCGTCGCCGCGGCGGTCCCGCTGGAGATCGACGACCCGCAGCGGCCGGAGAACTCGGGCCACTGGCGCCTCGAGATCAAGGACGGCGAGGGGCGGCTGGAACGGTCCGGCCCGGACGCCGGCGCCGTCCGCATGGGTGCGCGGGGCCTGTCCGCCCTCTACGCGGGCATACCGGTCGCCACCCTGCGCCGCGCCGGGCTGCTCGCCGGCGGGGACGCGGGGGCGCTCTCCGCCGCGTTCGCGGCCACGCCGTTCTCCCTCGACTACTTCTAGCGGGACACGCCCGCCGCACACGAACGATGTCATCCTGAGTTGGTAGCGTGTTCGGCCGAACAGATGATCGAAGGAGCGGCCGTGCGGGTGATGGGGGTGGACCCCGGGCTCACCCGGTGCGGGGTGGGGGTCGTCGAGGGCGCGCCCGGCAAGCGGCTGCACCTGGTGCACGTGTCGGTGGTGCGGACCGACCCCGCCGAGGACCACGCGCTGCGGCTGCTCGGCGTCGAGCGGGGGATCGAGGCGCTGATGGACGAGCTGGCCCCCGACGCCGTCGCCGTCGAGCGGGTGTTCTCCCAGCACAACGTCCGCACCGTGATGGGCACCGCGCAGGCCGCCGGCATCGCGATGCTGGCCGCCGCCCGCCGCGGCCTGCCGGTCGCGCTGCACACCCCGAGCGAGGCCAAGGCCGCCGTCACCGGCAACGGCCGCGCCGACAAGGCGCAGGTGACGAAGATGGTCACCCGCCTGCTGAGCCTGGAGACCGCGCCGAAGCCCGCGGACGCGGCCGACGCGCTCGCCCTCGCGATCTGCCACGTGTGGCGCGGCAGCGCGCAGCGGCGGCTCGCGCGGGCGCAGGTCTCGCGGATCGAGGAGCTGGCGCGGGCCGAGCGCGAGCGGCTGGCCGCCCGGAGCACCACCGCCCCTGGGGGCCGGAGCAGAGGAGGAAGCGTCCAGTGATCGCCTTCGTCAGCGGCCAGGTGGCCGCCGCCGGGCCGGACGGCGCGGTGATCGACGTGCACGGCGTCGGCCTGGCCGTGCAGTGCACGCCCGCGACCCTCGCGGGGCTGCGGGTCGGCGACCACGCGAAGGTGCCGACCTCGCTGGTCGTCCGGGAGGACTCGCTGACCCTGTTCGGGTTCGCCGACGACGACGAGCGGACGGTGTTCGAGCTCCTGCAGACCGCCAGCGGCGTCGGCCCCCGCCTCGCGCTGGCGATGCTCGCCGTGCACACCCCGAACGCGCTGCGCCGCGCCGTCGCCACCGAGGACCTGACCGCGCTGACCAAGGTGCCGGGGATCGGCAAGAAGGGCGCGCAGCGGATCGTCCTGGAGCTGAAGGACCGGCTCGGCGGGCCCGTCGGCGACGGCGCCGCCGAGGTGCGGGCGCCCGCCGCGGCCGAGGCGTGGCGCACCCAGGTCCAGATGGGCCTGATCAACCTCGGCTGGTCCGCCAAGGACGCGGACGCGGCCGTCGACGCCGTCGCCGCCGACCTCGACGGCGCCGAGGCGCCCCCGGTCGCGGCTCTGCTGAAGTCCGCGCTGAAGAAGCTCGCCAAGTGATGGAGGAGAGCGAGCGGCTGGTCTCGGCGGACGCGGAGGGCGCCGAGGAGCAGGTGATCGAGGCGGCGCTGCGGCCGAAGAAGCTCGACGACTTCGTCGGGCAGGAGCGGGTCCGCGAGCAGCTGTCGCTGGTGCTGCGCGGGGCGCTGCGGCGCGGCCGCACGCCCGACCACGTGCTGCTGTCCGGCGGCCCCGGGCTCGGCAAGACCACCCTCGCCATGATCATCGCGGCGGAGCTGGGGCAGCCGCTGCGGATCTCCTCCGGCCCCGCGATCGAGCGCGCCGGCGACCTGGCGGCGGTGCTGTCCACCCTCGCCGAGGGCGAGGTGCTGTTCCTCGACGAGATCCACCGGCTGGCGCGCCCCGCCGAGGAGATGCTCTACATGGCGATGGAGGACTTCCGGGTCGACGTCGTCGTGGGCAAGGGGCCGGGCGCGACCGCGATCCCCCTCGACATCGCGCCGTTCACGCTGGTCGGCGCCACGACCCGGGCGGGCATGCTGCCGGGGCCGCTGCGCGACCGGTTCGGGTTCGTCGCGCACATGGACTTCTACGAGCCCGCCGAGCTGGAGGTGATCGTCCGGCGGTCGGCGCGGCTGCTGGACGTGGAGATCACCGACGACGGCGCCGCCGAGGTCGCCGGGCGGTCCCGGGGGACGCCCCGGATCGCCAACCGGCTGCTGCGCCGCGTCCGCGACTACGCCGAGGTCCGCGCCGACGGCGTGATCACGCGGGAGCTGGCGAAGGCCGCCCTGCGACTCTACGAGGTGGACGAGCGTGGTCTGGACCGGCTCGACCGGGCCGTCCTGGAGTCGCTGATGCGCAAGTTCGGCGGGGGGCCGGTGGGGCTGTCGACGCTGGCGGTGTCGGTGGGGGAGGAGCCCGAGACGGTGGAGGTCGTCGCCGAGCCGTTCCTCGTCCGGCAGGGCCTGCTGGCCCGGACGCCCCGCGGCCGCATCGCGACGCCCGCCGCGTGGGCGCACCTCGGCATCGCCCAGCCGGCCGCGTCGCCCATGGCCGGTACGCTGTTCGAGGTGGACGACGGCGCCGATCGGCCCGAATAGTGATCATGTTGTAACGGGATGGGAACTTCCCGGCGTCGCGGATCGTCACGTCGTTGCCGGGGTCTCGCGTACTCTCTAGACTCCGGGACTTGGTTCCACCGTCTCCAGCCCGCGTTCCCCATGGGGTGGCCGATCCGGTCACAGGCTGGGCAAACCACATCGGAAGGATGCCCCAGTAATGGGCAGCGACATGATTTTGGCGGCTTCGTCCGGCGGCAGCGGGGGCTTCAACCTGCTGCTGCTCCTCGCCGTCCCCGTGGTGTTCTACTTCCTGCTCATCCGGCCGCAGAGCAAGCGGCGCAAGGAGCAGATGCAGATGCAGAGCGCCATGGAACCGGGAGCCCGGGTGCTGACCACCAGCGGCATCCGCGCCACCGTGGTCTCCGTCGACGACGACGGTCTCCTGCTGGAGATCGCGCCGGGCGTCGAGGTCCACTTCGTCAAGCAGGCCGTCATGCAGGTCCTCAAGGACGACGAGCCCGAGGAGCTGGACGACGAGGCCGACGACGACGAGCTCGAGGCGGACGAGGACGGCGAGCGCGTCGACCTGTCCAAGGACGAGCCGTCCGAGGTGGACCTGTCCAAGGACGCCGACGGCGCCGCCGGCGCGGCGGACCTCGACGACGAGGACGAGGCCGGGGAGTCCAAGCCCAAGGCGAAGGCCAAGGCCGGGGAGAAGCCCTCGGCCTGACGCGCCTCCGGCAACGACTCAAGGACGGGAAGAAAACGACCAGTGGCCTCGCCTAGCAACGTTCCCAAGCCCGGGCGCACGCTCTTCGCGCTCTTCGCGGTCATCGCGATCCTGGCCGGCGTCGCGCTCCTGCAGGGGCAGACCAAGCCGAAGCTCGGCCTGGACCTCGCGGGCGGGACGACCGTCACGCTCACCGCCAAGACCGAGAAGGGCAAGAACCCGCCGTCCGGCCTGATGGACCAGGCCGTCAAGATCATGACGCAGCGGGTCAACGGTCTGGGCGTGTCCGACGCCGAGGTCGCCAAGCAGGGCAGCAACAACATCGTGGTGAACGTGCCCGGCGAGGGGCAGAGCCGCGTCGTGGGGCTGATCGGCACGACCGCCAAGCTGCAGTTCCGGCAGGTGTTCGCCTACGCCGACGGCAAGCCCACGGCGGGCGGGGCGACGCCCTCCCCGTCGGCGAGCCCGTCCGGCACGGCGAGCCCGTCCGGCAAGCCGACGACGAAGCCGTCGGGGTCGGCGTCGCCGTCCGCGTCCGCCACGCCGCGCAAGCGCGCGGTGTCGGACGCGCTGGCGGCGCCGACGCCGAACCCGTCCGGCTCGGGCTCGCCGTCCCCGTCGGCGTCCCCCTCGGCGTCGCCGTCCTCGCCGCTGGTGTCGCCGTCCACCGGCACCGGCACGCAGACCTACCCGGGCGTCACCGACAAGGCGGTCGTCCAGCAGTTCGAGTCGCTGGACTGCTACAACGGCGACCGGCACGCGCCGGGCGCCAACGACCCGAAGCGCCAGTTCGTCGCGGCGTGCGCGCAGAAGGTCGAGAACGGCCAGGTCGGCAAGTACATCCTCGGCCCGGTCCGGGTGCTCGGCGAGAACGTCAAGAGCGCGACCGCGATGCCGCCGAACTCCCAGCAGGGCCAGGCGAGCTGGTCGGTGTCGCTGAAGTTCGACGGCAAGGGCGCCAAGCAGTTCGGCGACGTCACCACCGACGCGTCCAAGGCCTACCAGAGCGACTCGTCGTCGCCGCAGGCGCAGGTCGCGATCGTGCTGGACGGCCAGGTCGTCTCCGCGCCGCAGATCAACCAGGGCGCGATCACCGGCGGCAGCGCCAGCATCGACGGCCCCGCCGACAGCTTCACCCAGCAGTACGCGACCGACCTCGCCAACGTGCTGAAGTACGGGGCGCTGCCGCTGGAGTTCAAGCAGAGCTCCATCGACGAGGTGTCGTCCACGCTGGGCTCCGACCAGCTGACCGGCGGCCTGATCGCCGGCGCGATCGGCCTCGGCCTGGTCGTCGTCTACTGCCTGCTGTACTACCGGGGCCTCGGCCTCGTCGCGGTGTCCAGCCTGATCGTCGCGTCGATCATCACCTACGAGGCGGTGGTGATCCTCGGCGAGGGGATGGGCTTCCGGCTCTCGCTGCCGCACATCATCGGCCTGATCGTGTCGATCGGCATCACCGCCGACTCGTTCATCGTCTACTTCGAGCGGCTGCGGGACGAGCTGAGAGCGGGCCGCCGGCTGCGCTCGTCGGTGGAGAACGCCTGGAAGCGGGCGCGGCGCACCATCCTGGTCGCCGACGCCGTGACGTTCCTGGCCGCCGTGGTGCTGTACTTCCTCGCGGTCGGCGGCGTCGCCGGGTTCGCGTTCGCGATGGGCCTGACCACGCTGATCGACATCGTGGTGGTGTTCTTCTTCACCAAGCCGCTGGTGGCCCTGCTGTCGCGGACGAGGTTCTTCGGCCGCGGGCATCCGATGTCCGGGCTGGACGCCAAACGGCTGCGCCGCAACCCGCAGGACGCCGACGGCGTCGCCGCCCGCAAGACGAGCCAGGAGGCCTGAGCCATGGGGCTGCGCGCGGTCATCTCCCGGATCTACCGGGGTGAGATCAGCGCCGACATCGTCGGCAAGCCGAAGATCTGGTACTCGCTGTCCGGGGCGCTGCTGATCCTGTCGCTCGCGGGGCTGCTGATCCAGGGCCTCAACTTCGGCGTGGAGTTCAAGGGCGGCTCGGTCTTCACCTTCAAGGCGCCGAGCTCCTCGATCGAGCAGGTGCGCTCCGCCGCGACCGACGGCGGCGCGCACGACCCGATCGTGCAGAAGGCCGGCGACGACTGGCGGGTCACCACCCAGAGCCTGTCCTCGGACCAGGTGACCCAGGTCAAGTCGACCATCACCAAGGAGCTGAAGGTCCCGGCCAGCAAGGTCAGCACCCAGGTGGTCGGCGCCTCGTGGGGCGGGGAGATCCAGAAGAAGGCGTGGCAGGCGCTCATCGTCTTCATGATCCTGATCATCGGCTACCTGTCGGTGGCGTTCGAGTGGCGGATGGCGGTCGCCGCCGTCGTCGCCCTCGTGCACGACCTGATCATCACGGCGGGCGTGTACGCCTGGTCCGGGTTCGAGGTCACGCCCGCGACGCTGCTGGGGTTCCTGACGATCCTCGGGTACTCGCTGTACGACGCGGTGGTCGTCTTCGACATGATCAAGGAGGTCACGAAGCCGCTCGGCCCGACCTCCAGGACGACCTACAGCGAGGCGGCGAACCAGGCGCTCAGCAGCACGCTGGTCCGGTCGCTGAACACCTCGCTGGTCGCGATCCTGCCGGTCGGCGCGATCCTGTTCATCGGCACCACGCTGTTCGGCGCGGGCACGCTGAAGGACCTGTCGCTCGCGCTGTTCGTCGGCATGATCATCGGTACGTACTCCTCGCTGTGCGTGGCGACGCCGCTGCTGGTGCAGCTCAAGGAGCGCGAGCCGAAGTACAAGCAGATCCGCGCGAACATCGCCCGCCGCGAGCAGAGCGCCAAGCGGCAGGCCAGGAGCGCGAAGGTCAAGGCCGCGACCGGTGCGTCCGGCGACACGTCCTCGGGCGACACGGCGTCCGGCGACGAGCCGGACGACGACGGCGACGACGCGCCGGCCTCCGGGACCCTGCCGTCCGGCGTGACCATCCGGAAGGTCGTGCAGACGGGGCCGCGGCAGCAACCGCGCCGCGGCACCCGCCAGCAGCGCCGCGGCGGCAAGTAGAGCGAGACGCGCCGTGCCCGCGCCGGTCACCCACCGTGGTGACGGGCGCGGGCACGGCGCGGTTCTGAGCGGGATCACGTGGGATTCGTCACAGGGAGTGAAACGGTGGACCTCGGCAAGCTGATCCAGGAGCGGATCCGCGACGTGGACGACTATCCGAAGCCGGGCGTGGTGTTCAAGGACATCACCCCGCTGCTGGCCGACCATGTGGCGTTCGCGGGGGTCGTCGACGCGATCGTCAACCACCACGGCCGCGGCACCGTCGACAAGATCGTCGGGATCGAGGCGCGCGGGTTCATCCTCGCCGCGCCGGTCGCCTACCACTTCGGCGCGGGGTTCGTCCCGGTGCGCAAAAAGGGGAAGCTGCCGTCGCGGACGCACGAGGAGACCTATGATCTCGAGTACGGGACCGAGACGATCGAGATCCACGTCGACGCCTTCGAGCCCGGCGACCGGGTGCTGATCGTCGACGACGTGCTGGCCACCGGCGGGACGGCCCGGGCCGCCGCCGAACTGGTCCGCCGCGGCGGCGGCGAGGTCGTCGGCCTGTCGGTCCTGCTGGAGCTGTCGTTCCTGCACGGGCGCGGCAAGCTGGGGAATCTGGACGTCCATTCATTGGTTACGGTCTAGGACGAAATGCCCGGCGGATACACTGGCCACCAGGGTTCCGCCGGGGACGGGTGCGTTCCCGCCGGCGCGGAGACGGCGCCCGCGAGGGCTGAGGAGGCTGGGTGCGCGGTGAGGTGGCATCGACCGGAGCGGTGACCGACGCCGCCGTGGACGCCGCGGACGAGACCCGCCGTGAGCGGGACGCCGCGGAGTCCGCAGAGCGGACCGGTGCGCCCACCGCCGCGGAGCGACGCCCCGCCGACGAGCCCGCTGCCCGCCCGCCCGCCACCGCCCAGGACCCGTCCACCGGATCACCGCCCGCAGGATCATCGTCCACCGGATCACCGCCCGCAGGATCATCGTCCGCCGGATCGGCGTCCGAAGGATCATCGGCGGCGGCCGGATCGCCGCCCGCCGACGAGGCGGCCGCCGCGGCGCCCGCGCAGCGGCCCGGCACCGAGGCCGCGAAGGACGCCACCGCCCCGCCGTCGTCCGGATCGTCCGCGGCGAAACCGTCCGCGCCGAAACGGGCCGCGTCGAGACCGTCCGCCGCGAAACCGTCCGCGCCGCGAACGACCGCGGAGAAGCCGCAGGCCACGGCGCCCCCCGCCGACGGGGCCGCCGGAACGCCGGCCGCGGCGGCCCGCCCCGTCCAGGGGCCGGCGACGCCGCCGGCGCCCGCCTCCCCGGGAGCCACGCCCTCCGATGCCCAGTCCAGGACGACGCCGGCCGCGATCCCACCGTCCGCCGCCCGGGTGCGCCGCAGGCTCGCCAGGCTGGGCGCCCAGCGGGGTCCCGCTATGAACCCGGTACTCGAACCGCTCATCAAGACCGTCCGCAACACCCACCCCAAAGCGGACCTGCGGCTGATCGAGCGCGCCTACGACGTCGCCGCGCACTACCACCGCGACCAGAAGCGCAAGAGCGGCGACCCGTACATCACGCACCCGCTCGCCGTCGCGACCATCCTCGCCGAACTCGGCATGAACACCGAGACGCTCTGCGCGGCGCTGCTGCACGACACCGTCGAGGACACCGAGTACACCCTCGAGGAGCTGCGCGCCGACTTCGGCGACGAGATCGCCGCGCTCGTCGACGGCGTCACCAAGCTCGACAAGGTCAAGTACGGCGAGGCCGCCGAGGCCGAGACCGTCCGCAAGATGGTCGTCGCGATGTCCCGCGACATCCGCGTCCTGGTGATCAAGCTCGGCGACCGGCTGCACAACATGCGGACGCTGCGCTACATGCCGCGGCACAAGCAGGAGAAGAAGGCCCGCGAGACCCTCGAGGTGTTCGCGCCGCTCGCGCACCGCCTCGGCATGAACACGCTGAAGTGGGAGCTGGAGGACCTCGCGTTCGCCACGATGTACCCCAAGCGGTTCGACGAGATCGCCCGGCTGGTGTCCGAGCGCGCCCCGCGCCGCGACGTCTACCTGCAGGAAGTGATCGAGAACGTCTCCACCGACCTGCGCGAGGCCCGGATCAAGGCCACCGTGACGGGCCGGCCGAAGCACTACTACTCGATCTACCAGAAGATGATCGCCCGCGACGTCAGCTTCGACGACATCTACGACCTGGTCGGCATCCGGGTCCTCGTCGACAGCGTCCGCGACTGCTACGCCGCCCTCGGCTCGATCCACGCGCGATGGAACCCGGTCCCCGGCCGGTTCAAGGACTACATCGCGATGCCGAAGTTCAACATGTACCAGTCGCTGCACACCACGGTGATCGGCCCCGAGGGCAAACCCGTGGAGCTGCAGATCCGCACCTGGGGCATGCACCGCCGCGCCGAGTACGGCGTCGCCGCGCACTGGAAGTACAAGGAGGAGACGGTCGGCGGCCGCAAGGCCGGCGACATGCAGTGGCTCCGCCAGCTCCTCGACTGGCAGAAGGAGACCGCCGACCCGGCCGAGTTCCTGGAGTCGCTCCGCTTCGACCTGTCGGTCTCCGAGGTGTTCGTGTTCACCCCGAAGGGCGACGTCATCGCGCTGCCGCAGGGCGCGACCCCCGTCGACTTCGCGTACGCGATCCACACCGAGGTCGGGCACCGATGTATCGGCGCCCGCGTGAACGGCCGCCTCGTCCCCCTCGAATCGACCCTCGACAACGGCGACACCGTCGAGGTCTTCACCTCCAAGTCGCAGGACGCCGGCCCGAGCCGCGACTGGCTCGGCTTCGTCAAGTCCGCCCGCGCCCGCAACAAGATCAAGCACTGGTTCTCCAAGGAGCGCCGCGACACCGCGATCGAATCCGGCAAGGACTCCATCGCCCGCGCGATGCGCAAGCAGAACATGCCGCTGCAGCGGATGATGTCCGGGGAGGCGCTGCTCGCCCTCGCCCGCGACATGCGCTACACCGACGTGTCGTCGCTGTACGCGGCGGTCGGCGAGGGCCACGTGTCCGCGCAGACCGTCGTCCAGCGCCTCGTCGACGCCCTCGGCGGCGTGGAGAGCGCCGAGGAGGACCTCGCCGAGATCGCGCTGCCGACCCGCCGCAAGCGGGGCCGCCCTGTCGGCGACCCCGGCGTCGTCGTCGCCGACGACCCCGACGTGTGGGTCCGCCTCTCGCGCTGCTGCACCCCGGTGCCCGGCGACGACATCGTCGGTTTCGTCACCCGCGGCCACGGCGTGTCCGTCCACCGGGCCGACTGCGCGAACGTCGCCAGCCTGAAGTCCCAGCCCGACCGACTGATCGACGTCAAGTGGTCCCCGGGCGAGGACTCGGTCTTCCTCGTCGCGATCCAGGTCGAGGCCCTCGACCGCCCGCGCCTGCTGTCGGACGTGACGCGCGTCCTGTCCGACCAGCACGTCAACATCCTGTCGGCGTCCGTCACCACCACCCGCGACCGCGTCGCCGTCTCCCGCTTCACCTTCGAGATGGGCGACCCGAAGCACCTCGGCCACGTCCTCAAGGCCGTCCGCTCCATCGACGGCGTCTACGACGTCTACCGCGTCACCAGCGGCGCCACCCGCTGACAGACGAGGGCGACCACCGCTTCGCCGGCGCTCCGCTGCGTTCGCCGTAGCGGACGAGGGCGGCCACCGCACTGTGCGGTGACCGCCCTCTCGGCGTTTCGCGGGTCAGCTCTCGGCGGGGGCGTCTTCGGGGATGACGTCGACGCCGGCCTCCTTGCGCTGCGCCGGGGTGATCGTCGTCGGCGCCGCGGTCAGCGGGTCCAGGCCGGACGCGGCCTTCGGGAAGGCGATCACGTCGCGGATGGTGTCGCCGCCCGCCAGCAGCATGACGGTGCGGTCCCAGCCGAACGCGATGCCGCCGTGCGGCGGCGGGCCGAACTTGAACGCCTCCAGCAGGAAGCCGAACTGCGACTCGGCCTCCTCCTTCGACAGCCCGAGCACGTCGAACACGCGCTGCTGCATCTCGGCGCGGTGGATACGGATGGAGCCGCCGCCGATCTCGTTGCCGTTCAGGACGAGGTCGTAGGCGTCGGCGAGCGCGGAGCCCGGGTCCTCGTGGAAGGTGTCGGCGAACTCCGGCTTCGGCGCGGTGAACGGGTGGTGCACCGACGTCCAGCCGATCTGCTCGCCCTTGTCGTTCTCCACCGGCTCGAAGATCGGCGCGTCGACCACCCAGACGAAGTTCCACGCCGACTCGTCGATCAGGTCGCGGCGGCGGCCGATCTCCAGGCGGGCCGCGCCGAGCAGCTCCTGCGTGGCGTGCCGCTTGCCGGCGCCGAAGAAGATCGCGTCGCCGGGGGAAGCGCCGGTCTTCGCGGCGAGCCCCTCCTTCTCGGTGTCGGACAGGTTCTTCGCGACGGGGCCGCCGAGCGTGCCGTCCTCCTGGACGAGGACGTACGCGAGGCCGCGGGCGCCGCGGGCCTTCGCCCAGTCCTGCCAGCCGTCCAGCTCCTTGCGGGTCTGGGACCCGCCGCCCGGCATCACGACCGCGCCGACGTACGGGGCCTGGAACACCCGGAACGACGTGTCGGCGAAGTACTCGGTCATGTCGGTCAGCTCGAGGCCGAACCGCAGGTCGGGCTTGTCGGAGCCGTACCGGGCCATCGCGTCGGCGTAGGTGATGTGGGGGATCGGCCGGGGGATCTCGTACCCGGCGATCTCCTTCCACAGCCGCGCGACGAGGTCCTCGCCGACCTCCAGGACGTCGTCCTGGTCGACGAACGACATCTCGATGTCGATCTGGGTGAACTCCGGCTGCCGGTCGGCGCGGAAGTCCTCGTCCCGGTAGCAGCGGGCGATCTGGTAGTAGCGCTCCAGGCCGCCGACCATGAGCAGCTGCTTGAACAGCTGCGGCGACTGCGGCAGCGCGTACCAGTGGCCGGGCTTGAGCCGGACGGGCACCAGGAAGTCGCGGGCGCCCTCGGGGGTGGAGCGGGTCAGCGTCGGGGTCTCGACGTTGACGAAGCCGTGCTCGCGCATGACCTCGTGGGTGAGGAAGGACGCCTCGGAGCGGATCCGCATCGCCCGCGCGACCGCGTCGCGGCGGATGTCGAGGTACCGGTACTTGAGCCGGATCTCCTCGTTGACGTTGACGTCGCCCTCGATCGGGAACGGCAGCGGCGCCGACTCCGACAGCACCTGGATGTCGGTGGCGGCGACCTCGATGTCGCCGGTCGGCAGCTCGGGGTTCTCGTTGCCCTCGGGCCGGACCCGGACCTCCCCGACGACCTTCACGCAGAACTCCGAGCGCAGGTCGTGCGCCGCCTCGTCCTCGCGGAAGACGACCTGCGCGGTGCCGGACGCGTCGCGCAGGTCGATGAACGTGACGCCGCCGTGGTCGCGGCGGCGGCCGACCCAGCCGGCCAGCGTGACCTGCTGCCCGGCGTGCTCCTTGCGGAGCGTGCCCGCCTCGTGGGTGCGGATCATTTCCGAAGCCTTTCCTTCAACGTCGTGGTGAGGTCGGTGAGGGGGACGGCGTCCTGCTCGCCCTCGGCCAGGTCCTTGACCTGGGCGACGCCGCCGGTGATATCTCGCTCACCGAGGATCACGGCGTACCGGGCGCCCGACCGGTCGGCGTCCTTCATGGCGCCCTTCAGCTTCTTGCCGCCGAACGCCATGTCGGCGGCGATCCCGGCCCGGCGCAGCTCGGCGACCAGGGTGAACAGCCGGCGTTCGGCGGTGTCGCCGAGCGCGACCCCGAACACCTCGCAGCGCGGCTTCGCGGCGAACGCGACGCCCTCGCCCTCGCCGTCCGCCGACTCGGCCTCCAGCGCGAGGATCGTGCGGTCGAGGCCGAGGCCGAACCCGATGCCGGGCAGCGGCGGGCCGCCGATGTCCTCCGACAGGCCGTCGTAGCGTCCGCCGCCGCCGATGCCGGACTGCGCGCCGAGCAGCGGGTGGTCGAACTCGTACGTGGTGCGGGTGTAGTAGTCGAGGCCGCGGACGAGGGTGGGGGTGTCCTCCCAGGCGATGCCGAGGTCGGACAGCAGCTCCCGGACCCGGTCGTGGTAGGACTTGCAGTCCGGGCAGAGGTGGTCGGCCATCAGCGGCGCGTCGGCGAGCTGCGCCCTCACCTGGGGGCGCTTGTCGTCCAGGACGCGCAGCGGGTTGATCTCGACGCGGGCGCGGGTGTCCTCGTCCAGGTCGAGCTTGCGCAGGAAGTCCTGCAGCAGCGCCCGGTAGGCGGGACGGCACTCCTTGCAGCCGAGCGAGTTCAGCAGCAGCCGCACCTGCGTGAGGCCGAGCGAGCGGTACCAGTTCGCGGCGATCGCGATCGTCTCGGCGTCGACCTGCGGGTCCTCGGTGCCGATCGCCTCCAGGTCGAGCTGGTAGAACTGCCGGTACCGGCCCTTCTGGGGGTTCTCCGCGCGGAACGCGGGCCCGGTCGTCCACACCTTCACCGGCAGCGCGCCCTTGTGCAGGTTCTTCTCCAGGACGGCCCGCAGCACCGACGCGGTGAACTCCGGACGCAGCGTCAGCGACCGGCCGCCCCGGTCCTCGAAGGTGTACATCTCCTTCGACACCACGTCGGTGGACTCCCCGACGCCCCGCCGGAACAGGTTCGTGTCCTCGAAGACGGCCAGCTCCAGGTAGCCGTAGCCGGCCAGCCGCGCCTGCTCGGCGAACGCCTCGCGGATGGCGTAGAAGAGGTCCGCGCGCGGCGGAACGTACTCACTGACCCCCTTGGGGGCCCGGAAACTCGAACTCATGGTCTTTTCGGCTCAGAATCCCTTGTTGGGCCCGCCGGCGGGCTTCAGCTCCGCCAGGAACGGGTTGGTCGCGCGCTCGCGGCCGATTGTGGTCTGGGTGCCGTGCCCCGGCAGGACGGCCGTCTCGTCCGGCATGGACAGGCACACCCGGGACAGGCTCGCGAGGATCTCCTCGTAGGAGCCGCCCGGCAGGTCGGTGCGGCCGATCGACCCCGCGAACAGCAGGTCGCCGGTGAACATCACGTCCGGCAGCTCCTGCGTCTTCGGCGTACGGAAGGTCACCGACCCGGGCGTGTGGCCGGGGGCGTGGTCGACGGTGAAGCTGAGCCCCGCCAGCTCCAGCACGGCGCCGTCGGCCAGCTCCTGCACGTCGTCCGGCTCGGTCAGCTCCAGGCCCCCGAACAGCTGCTGCCCGGGGCCGAGGGACAGCCCCTTGGCCGGGTCGGTGAGAAGGTCGCGGTCGTCCGGATGGATGTAGGCCGGGACGTCCTTGGCGCCGCACACCGGCGCCACCGACCACACGTGGTCGATATGGCCGTGCGTCAACAGCACCGCGACCGGCTTCAACCGGTGCTCGCGCAGGATCTCCTCGATCCCGGCCTCGGCGTCCTGGCCCGGATCGACGATGACGCACTCCTCGCCCGCGGCGGGCGCCACGACATAGCAGTTCGCGGCGAACGATCCAGCGGGGAACCCGGCGACGAGCACGGTCGTCCTTCCTTAGAACCATCTCGGGTGGGCTTGTCCGAGCGTACCGGCGCGGCCGCGGCCATCGCGAACGAGATAGGCCGATCGCCGTGTCGCGCGGCGGCCCGCGGCGGATCCGGCGGGGCGGCCCGGGCCGCCGCGGCTTCCTCCACGTTCGTTCAGGCTGGAGTCCGTCCAGGGCCCCAGTGCCGCTACTATGCGCTGCACGTTCACCTGATCACAGCGGAAGGGCAGGCACGTGGCGGCGAAGGACCGCAAGAAGCAGCTCGCTCGGCAGCGCTACGAGCGGCAGCAGCAGGCGCTGGCGCAAGCGGCCGCCAAGGCCCGCCGCGTCAAGATCATCAGCTCCGCGGTGGCGGTGGCGGTCGTCGTGGTGGGCGGCGCCGCGGTCGTCGTGTTCACCGGCAAGGACGACAAGTCCAAGGCCGACGGGCTCCACTGCGCCTACAACCCCGCGGGGCAGGCCGTGGGCAAGGTCAAGGACCTCGGCACGCCGCCGAAGAAGCCCGCCTACAAGGGCACAGTCCAGGCCACGGTGAAGACGAACCAGGGCGACGTCGTCATGGCCCTGGACGCCAAGGCCGCGCCGTGCACCGTGGGGTCGTTCGTCTACCTCGCCCAGAAGGGCTTCTACGACGACAGCCCGTGCCACCGGCTGACCAGTGGCGGCCTGAACGTCCTGCAGTGCGGCGACCCGTCCGGCCAGGGCACCGGCGGCCCCGGGTATGAGTACGCCAACGAGAACACGGCGAACGCCAAGTACACCGCCGGGACGCTGGCCATGGCGAACTCGGGCCCCGACACCAACGGCAGCCAGTTCTTCCTGGTCTACAAGGACTCGCAGCTCCAGCCCGACTACTCGGTGTTCGGCAAGATCACCAAGGGGCTGGACGTCCTGCAGAAGATCGCCAAGGCGGGCTCCGACCCCGCGGGCGACGGGAAGCCCAAGAAGAAGGTCACGATCCAGGACGTCACGATCGCCCCGGTTTAGGCGATCGGGATACTAAGGTGTGGAGGGTCCGGAGGCCGTGAGCCCGATCGGACCTGCGATTCAGGAGGCAAGGGTGTCCAGCGCGACCGATCCCTGGGGCCGGGTGGACGAGGACGGCACCGTCTATGTCAGGACGTCCGGCGGCGAACGCGTCGTCGGTTCCTGGCAGGCCGGCGCGCCCGAAGAGGCCCTGGCCTACTTCAAGCGCAAGTACGACGCGCTCGCCACCGAGATCGGCCTGCTCGAACAGCGCGTCCGCACCACCGACCTGCAGCCCGCGCAGGCCCAGCACAGCATCGCCCGGCTGCGCGAGGCCGTCGGCGAGGCGCACGCCGTCGGCGACCTCGACGCGCTCGCCCGCCGGCTCGACGGCCTCACCGAGCAGGTCGGCCGGCGCCGCGAGGAGGTCAAGGCCCAGCGCGAGCAGCACCGGCACGAGGCCCGCGAGGTCAAGGAGCGCATCGTCGCCGAGGCCGAGCGGATCGCCGCCGAGGAGACGCACTGGAAGAACGGCGGCGAGCGGCTCCGCCAGCTCGTCGAGGAGTGGAAGGCCGCGGACCGCATCGACCGGCCCACCGAGACCGCACTGTGGAAGCGGCTCTCCTCGGCCCGCAACGCCTTCACCAAGCGCCGCAAGGTCTACTTCGCGACCCTGGACGACCAGCGCGAGGAGGCCCGCCGGGAGAAGGAGCGCCTCGTCGCCGAGGCCGAGGCGATGCGGGAGTCGACCGACTGGGGCGAGACCGCCGCCGCCTACCGCGACCTCATGCGCCGCTGGAAGCTCGCCGGCCGCGCCTCCCGCGACGCCGAAGAGGACCTGTGGGCCCGCTTCAAGGGCGCCCAGGACACCTTCTTCCAGGCTCGCAGCGCCGCGTTCGCCGAGCGCGACGCCGAGTTCCGCGGCAACGCCGAGGAGAAGGAGAAGATCCTCGCCGAGGCCGAGCGGCTGCTGCCCGTCCGGGACGTCCGGCAGGCCCGGCAGGCGCTGCGCGCGATCCAGGAGCGCTGGGAGGCCGCCGGCATGGTGCCCCGCGACCAGCGCGACCGCCTCGAGGGCCGGCTCCGCAAGATCGAGGAGGCCGTCCGGACCGCCGAGGAGTCGGAGTGGCGCCGCACCAACCCCGAGGCCCGCGCCCGCGCCGAGGCCACCGTCAACCAGCTGCGCAGCTCCATCGACCAGCTGGAGAAGCGCCTGGACAAGGCCCGCGCCGCCGGCCGCGACAAGGACGTCAAGGACGCCGAGGAGGCCCTCGGCGCCCGCCGCGCCTGGCTCGAGGAGGCCGAGCGGACGCTCGCCGAGTTCTCTTGATTGCCCAGGGGGGACGACCCCCCTGGAACCCCCCGTCACGACGGGCAAGGCGTTTCCCGCTCCGCTTGCGCTCCGCGTGAAACGCCTTGCCCGTCGTCGGGCAGGCCCGCTGCGCTCGCTGCACTCGCTCCGCGTGCCTGCCCGTGGCCGGGGCTGAGGTCTGGCCTTCCGCGAGGATGCCCAGCCGGCTCTTCGGGACCGAGTTCGAACCGGGTCTTCCGTCAGGTGATCGGCCTGCCCAGGAAGGCGAGGAGGCGGGTCTGCTCGTCGGCGCCTTGGGGGGCGGGGAGCTGGGGGGCCAGCTGGCCCGCGGTGCGGAGGTCGGCGGCGATCATGTGGGCGGTCGCGAGCGCGTGGTGCACGAGGTCCGGGTCCAGCCGGGTCGGCTGGCCGGTGGCGCGGGCCAGGTCCCAGGCGTGCACCAGCGGCTCCAGGATGTAGCCCTGCAGGTAGTCGCCCAGCGGCAGCCGGCCGAGCGCGCCCACCGGGACCGGGCGGCCCAGCCCGTCCGGGGTCAGCGCCGCGGCGGCCTCCTTGCGGGCCGTCCGCCACGCGGCGAGGGCGTCCCCCGGCACGAAGCGCGCCGGGTCGGTGCCGATGTCCGGCGCGGGCTCCCCGGTCGCCAGCGACCGGACCAGGTACTGCCCGCCCGTGACGTGGCCGGCGACGTCCCGCGCCGTCCAGCCGTCGCAGGGCGAGGGGGCGTCCCAGGCGTCCCCGGGGACGCCGGCCAGCAGACCTTCGAACAGGTCCAGAGCCCGGTGGTAGCCGCTGAGGTTGTGAGCCATGGTGGTCAGTGACCCGCGATCGGACCGCGCTGTCAAGCGCTATCGCGAAGCTCGTCCGGACGCGGCGCGGGCGGACCCGGCGGGCGGCGCTGCGGCACCGCCCGCCGGGCCGTCAGGCGGGCGCCGCGCCGCGCTCCCGGAGCATCGCGTTCATCTGCGCGATCTCCGAGAGCTGCCCGTCGACCATCGTCCGGGCCAGCCGGCGCACCTGGTCGCGGCCGGTCCGCTCGAGGACGGCGCGGGCCATGTCCACGCCGCCGCGGTGGTGCGCGATCATGAGCCGGAGGAACAGCACCTCGGCGTCCTTGCCGGACGCCTTGCGCAGCTCGGCGAGCTGCGCGTCGGTCGCCATCCCGGGCATGGTGGCGCCGGTCGCGGGGGCCGGCATGGCCATCCCGGCGTGGCCGGACATCCAGCGCATCGGCCCGGCCGGGTCGGTCTTGGGCACTCCCCACTGGTCGAGCCAGGCCGTCATCATGCCGATCTGCGCCGACTGGGTGTTGATGATGTCGTAGGCCAGCAGCCGGACGGCGGGATCGGACGTCCGGTCCCGGACGATGAACGACATCTCCACGGCCTGCGCGTGGTGGGCGCTCATGTCGCGGGCGAACCCGGCCTCGGGGCCGTCCGTGCCGGGCTCGCCGGACTTCCAGGCCGCCGTCCCGAGCAGCGCCGCGGCGGCGAGGAGGACCAGGGCCGCGATGGCGACGGTGACGCGCCGGCCCCGGGGCCGGACGGCGTCGTCGGCGCCGGTCACGGGGTGTCCTTCGCTCCGTCGCAGGCCGCGCCGGGCTCGGGGGTCTGCGGGCCCTTGACGAACGCGCTCAGGAACCGGTCCACGCGCGCGTCGCCGGCGTCCTGGAGCTTCAGCTGGTGTCCCCAGGCGGTGAGCGCGATCGGCGCGTCCAGCGAGGGGTACGGGCTGAGGAACGTGTAGTCGGTGCGCTCCACCTTGGCCTTGAGCGCGTCCAGCTGGGCGGCGGCCAGGCCGGGGCGGTAGGTGATCCAGACGGCGCCGTGTTCCAGCGAGTGGACGGCGTTCTCGTTGCGCAGCGGCTGGTCGTAGACGCGGCCGTCGCAGTTCTGCCACACCGGGTCGTGGTCGCCGCCCATGGGCGGGTTCGCGTTGTACGTGACGGAATCGGTCGTGTGGTTGCGGGTAAGGCCGTTCTTGACCACCACGCCCTTGATGGACGAGGCGTCGTCGGCGGACGACGGCCTCGACTGGACGAACGCATAGCCGATGGCGACGACGGCGATCAGGCCGATGACGGTGAAGAAGGCGATGCCGCCCCACGGCACCTGCCGCTGCGTCAGGGCGTTCTTCTTCCGGGCTTGCTTGTTCCGGGCGCTCTTGGACATGGAGCGCTCCTCTCAGGAGTCTCAGGGGGCATACGGACATGGCGGCATCGCGCCGGCGCGGCCATGCGCGCGGCGGGCGGTGCCGGTGGGCCTTACGGCCGGTCCGTCACAGCCGGAGAACCTGGAGGGACGCCAGGGAAACGGGCGAGAAGAAGCCGCCGGGCGGCGGGGCGGGGGCCCGGCCGCCGCGGGCGGGCAGGCGCAGCAGCGCCCGGCGGCCCGTGGCGAGCCCCAGCAGCATGAGGGCGAAGAGCACGGCCAGGCAGAGGCACGCGTCCGCCGGAGCCAGCGGGGGGAGCCTCAGCGGCGCGCTGAGGGACGTGGCGGCGGGCCCTGGATGCCCGGGTACGCCGTGAACGGGCACGCCGTGAACGGGCACGCCGTGAACGGGAGCGGTGTGGGAGGCGGGCGCGTGCCCGGTGGGGGCACGGCCGGCGGAGGCGGGGCCGCCGGGCTCCGCCGCGGTGTGGTGCAGCGCGGCGGCGACCTCGGCGGGCACGCTCATCCCGTTCTCGATGCACACCCGGTCGGGCAGCCCGTGCCCGAGGCCGTAGCTGAAGACGAGCCCGGCCACGACGAACAGCGCCACGAGCAGGCCCGCCTGCCCATGGCGCCGGCGGTGGGCCGTTCCGGACACCGTCACGCTCCTGACTCCGTCTTCCGGCCGGTAACAACGCGGCGGCGGGACGGGGGGTTCCCGGTCCCGTCTCGGACTCCGGGCGGAGACCGATACCCTCCTGACGGATCAGGCGCGCCGCGCCGGGGGCCGGGAAGATGAACCCTATGCGGCGATCTGGGGGTACGGAGGCCATTCTGCAACGCGATCTGACCGGACGCCGCCTCGCCGCGGCGACCGCCGTGCAAGTCCTGATCATGGGCGTGGTGATCGGGGCCTACGAGCTGGGCCGCCATTTCGCCGACGGCCGTCCGAGCGACGCGTTCGCGCACGCCCGCCGGCTGTGGGACCTGGAGCGCACGCTCCACCTCCCGGACGAGGCGGCGTTCCAGAAGTGGGCGCTCGGCTGGGACGGCTGGGTGCGCGCCGCGAACGAGTACTACGTCCGCGTCCACTTCCCGGCGATCCTGCTGTTCATGGCCTGGATGTGGTTCCGGCACCGGGAGGGGTGGCCGCGCGTCCGCGCCGTGATCGCGATCACCGCGGCGGCGGCCCTGGCGCTGCACTTCGCCTTCCCGC
This sequence comes from Actinomadura montaniterrae, assembly GCF_008923365.1. Classification (GTDB taxonomy): domain Bacteria; phylum Actinomycetota; class Actinomycetes; order Streptosporangiales; family Streptosporangiaceae; genus Spirillospora; species Spirillospora montaniterrae. Next base: position 12,948 of record NZ_WBMR01000016.1, on the reverse strand, counting down.
TGGCGCCGCCCCGCATGCTGCCCGGCCACGGGTTCATCGACCTCATGAACGTGTACGGCCCCAGCTCCTACAGCTCCAAGCCGGGGGAGGGGATGGCCAACCAGTTCGCGGCCATGCCGTCGCTGCACGTCGGATGGGCGCTGCTGGTCGCCTGGGGCGCGATCCGCTACGGCGGGGGCCGCTGGCGCTACATCCTGGCCCTGCATCCCGTGCTCACGTTCAGCATCGTGGTCGTCACGGCCAATCACTACTGGACGGACGGGATCGTCGGCTGCGCGATCGTCGTCCTCACGCTGTGGGCGACGTCCAGGATCCCGGCGCTGGCGGACCGGCCGCCCGAGCGGGCGGGAGTGTCGCCGCGGCGAGATAGTGTCGGAGCGTGACCAGCAGGGCGGAACCGGGCGAGCCGGAGGGGCTCTTCGACGATCCGTCGGCCGAGGCCGGGGGCCGTTCCGCGGAGCGTGACCGCGGCGCGTCCGCGGCGTCCGCGGCGCCGCTGACGGCGGCGGAGGCCGGGCGGCAGCCGCTCGCGGTGCGGATGCGGCCCCGCGCGCTGGACGAGGTCGTCGGCCAGGCTCACCTGCTCGGCCCCGGCACCCCGATCCGGCAGCTCGTCGACCGCGACGTCCCGATGTCGCTGGTGCTGTGGGGCCCGCCCGGCACGGGAAAGACCACGCTCGCCACGGTCGTCAGCCACGTCACCTCCCGCCGGTTCGTGGAGATCTCCGCGGTCAGCGACGGGGTGAAGCGGGTCCGCGCGGAGATCGACCTCGCCCGCCGCGAGCTCGGCATGACCGGGCGGCAGACCGTCCTGTTCGTCGACGAGGTGCACCGCTTCAACAAGGCCCAGCAGGATGCGCTGCTCCCGGCCGTGGAGAACCGGTGGGTGTCGTTCATCGGCGCCACCACCGAGAACCCGTTCTTCTCCGTGATCAGCCCGCTGCTGTCGCGGTCGCTGCTGCTCACCCTGGAGCCGCTCGGCGAGGACGACCTGCGCGAGGTGATCCGCCGCGCCCTCGCCGACGAGCGCGGCCTCGGCGGGACGGTCGGCCTCGACCCCGCCGCCGAGGACCACCTGATCCGGCTCGCCGGCGGCGACGCCCGCCGCACCCTCACCTACCTGGAGGCCGCCGCCCTCGTCGTCGACGACGGCGCGGTGATCGACGCGGATGTGCTGGAGAAGGCCGTCGACCGGGCCGCCGTCCGCTACGACCGCGAGGGCGACCAGCACTACGACGTCATCAGCGCGTTCATCAAGAGCATCCGCGGCAGCGACGTCGACGCGGCGCTGCACTACCTCGCCCGCATGATCGAGGCGGGGGAGGACCCGCGGTTCATCGCGCGGCGCCTCATCGTGCACGCCAGCGAGGACGTCGGCATGGCCGACCCGACGGCTCTGCAGACGGCCGTCGCGGCGGCGCAGGCGGTGGAGTTCGTCGGGCTGCCCGAGGCCCGCATCAACCTCGCCCAGGCGGTGATCCACCTGGCGCTGGCGCCGAAGTCCAACGCGGTGATCATGGCGGTGGACGGGGCGCTCGGCGACGTCCGCAAGGGCCTGGCCGGGCCCGTCCCCGGCCACCTGCGGGACGCGCACTACAAGGGCGCCGCGAAGATCGGGCACGGGAAGGGCTACAAGTACGCCCACGACCATCCCGGCGGGGTCGTCCGGCAGCAGTACGCGCCCGACTCGGTGGACGGCCGCGAGTACTACCGGCCGACGCGGCACGGCGCCGAGTCCCGCTTCACCGAGGTCCTCGCGCGGATCCGCTCGGTGCTGCGCGGCGAACCCGGACGGTGAGCCCGGCCGATGAAGATCGATCTTCCCGGCGCCGTGCTCCCGGCATCGGCGGCGCGGGCCCGCTACTCTGCCGGGAACGGCCCCGGGCGCGGTCCCGGCGCGCCGGCCGCCGGGCCGGTGCCCGCCGCCGCCCGGCCGTGACCGGCGCCCACGGCGCGCGTCCGGGCCGGTAAGGTCTGTCAGGCCAGCGCCCGGCCCGGGCCGGAACCACAGCGAAACGGAAGCCCTCATGCTCACTGGTGGACAGCTAGCAGGTCTCATCGTGGCCGTGTTCTGGGCTGTGCTCGTCGCGTTCGTCGCACTGACGCTGCTGCGGCTCGCCCGGCTGCTCGGCGAGGCCAGCAAGCTCGTGCGCGACCTCGGCGACCAGGCGGCCCCGCTGCTGGACGACATGACGACGACGGTGAAGCGCGCCAACGAGCAGCTCGGCCGCACCGACGTCATCACCAAGCAGGTCGCGGGCGTCACGCAGAACGTCTCGGCCGTCACCACCGTGATGACCTCGGTGGTGGGCGGGCCGCTGGTGAAGGCGGCCGCGTTCTCCTACGGGGTGCGCAAGGCCCTGAGCAACCGCGACGGGGAGGGGCGGTCCGCCGCGTCCGGCCGCCCGCAGCTCCCGGCCCGCTCCTCGGGGAAGGGGCGCAAGTGAAGCGGCTGTTCTGGCTGTCGGTCGGCGCGGGCGCGGGCGTCTACGCCACGCACCGCGTCAAGCGCCGGGTCGAGCGGTTCGCGCGCACCTGGTCCCCGGAGGGGGTCGCGGCGCGGGCGGTGTCGACCGGGCAGTCCGCGAGCGAGCGGTTGAGGCTTTTCGCGGCGGACGTGCGTACCGGGATGCAGGCCCGCGAGGAGGAGCTGCGCGAGGCCGTCCGGATGGACCAGGCTCCGCCCGAGACCCCGGGGCCCCGGCCCCGCCGGGTGCTGCGGGCGCGTTACACGATCATCGACGACGAGAAGGATGGCCACTGATCATGGAGTCGGCAGAGGTGGCGCGCCGCTTCCTGAAGTTCTTCGAGGAGCGCGGGCACACGGTGGTGCCCTCCGCCAGCCTGGTCGCCGAGGACCCGACCCTGCTGCTGGTGAACGCCGGCATGGTCCCGTTCAAGCCGTACTTCCTCGGCCAGCGCACCCCGCCGTCGCAGCGGATGACCAGCGCGCAGAAGTGCGTGCGGACGCCCGACATCGACGAGGTCGGCAAGACCACCCGGCACGCCACGTTCTTCCAGATGCTGGGCAACTTCTCGATCGGGGACTACTTCAAGGAGCAGGCGATCCCGTTCGCCTGGGAGCTGCTGACCCGCTCCCGCGAGGACGGCGGTTTCGGCTTCCCCGAGGACAAGCTCTGGGTCACCGTCTTCCACGACGACGACGAGGCCCGCGACCTGTGGCACAACAAGGTCGGCGTCCCCCTCGACCGCATCCAGAAGCGCGGCATGGAGGACAACTTCTGGTCGATGGGCGTCCCCGGGCCCTGCGGCCCCTGCTCGGAGATCTACTACGACCGGGGCCCGGAGTACGGGCGCGAGGGCGGCCCGGTCGCCGACGAGGACCGCTACCTCGAGGTGTGGAACCTCGTCTTCATGCAGTTCGAGCGGGGCCCCGGGAACAGCAAGACCGACTTTCCGATCCTCGGCGACCTGCCCGCCAAGAACATCGACACCGGCATGGGCCTGGAGCGCATGGCGGCGGTCCTGCAGGGCGTCGACAACATCTACGAGACCGACACCCTGTGGCGGGTCCTGGACCGGGCCGCGAACCTGACCGGCACCTCCTACGGGCGCGAGCACCGCGCGGACGTGTCGCTGCGGGTCATCGCCGACCACGTCCGCAGCGGGACGATGATGGTCGCCGACGGCATCCGCCCCGGCAACGAGGGCCGCGGCTACGTGCTGCGCCGCATCCTGCGCCGCTCGATCCGGAACCTGCGGCTGCTCGGCGGCCAGGAGGCCGGGCTGATGCACGAGCTGACCTCCGTCGCGATCTCCGCGATGGGCGAGCAGTACCCGGAGCTGATCCGCACCGCCGCCAACATCCACACGGTCATCGACGCGGAGGAGGAGTCCTTCCTCCAGACGCTGCGCACCGGCACCGCGATCTTCGACACCGCGGTGGAGGAGACCCGGCGGTCGGGCGGGAAGACCCTGGCCGGCGACCAGGCGTTCAAGCTGCACGACACCTACGGCTTCCCGATCGACCTGACCCTCGAGATGGCCTCCGAGGCCGGTCTCCAGGTCGACGAGGACGGCTTCCGCCGGCTGATGAAGGAGCAGCGGGACCGCGCCAAGCAGGACGCCCGCGACAAGAAGACCGGCAACCTCGACGTCTCGGTCCTCGACGAGCTGCTCACCGGCGCCGGCGGCAAGGTCGACTTCATCGGCTACCACGACGTCGCCGGCGACGCCCGGCTCGTCGGGCTGCTGGTCAACGGCGCGAACGCGCCCGCGGCGGGCGAGGGCACCGAGGTCGAGGTCGTCCTCGACCGCACCCCGTTCTACGCCGAGGGCGGCGGCCAGCTCGCCGACCAGGGCGTCATCCGGCTCGGCAACGGCGCGGTCATCGACGTCCACGACGTGCAGTCGCCGCTGGCCGGGCTGATCGTGCACCGCGGCCGGGTCCGCAGCGGCGAGGCGCAGGCGGGCGACTCCGCGCACGCCGAGATCGACCTGACCCGGCGCGCCGCGATCTCCCGTTCGCACACCGCGACCCACCTCGTGCACGCCGGGTTCCGCCGGGCGCTCGGCGAGTCCGCCGCGCAGGCCGGCTCGGAGAACTCGCCCGGCCGGTTCCGGTTCGACTTCACCGCCTCCGGCGCCGTCCCGGCGAGCGTGCTGCGCGACGTCGAGGACGAGGTCAACGAGGTCCTGATCGGCGACCTGGACGTGCGGGCGTTCCACACCTCCATCGACGAGGCCCGCGCGATGGGCGCGCTGGCGCTGTTCGGCGAGAAGTACGGCGACGAGGTCCGCGTCGTGGAGGTGGGCGACTACTCCCGCGAGCTGTGCGGCGGCACGCACGTCGCCCGGTCCGGCCAGCTGGGCCTGGTGAAGGTGCTGGGCGAGTCGTCCATCGGCGCGGGTGTGCGCCGCGTCGAGGCGCTCGTCGGCATCGACGCGTTCCGGTTCCTGGCGCGCGAGAGCGTGCTGGTCGCGCAGCTCGCCGAGCAGATGAAGGCGCGCAAGGAGGAGCTGCCCGAGCGCATCTCCGGCGTCGTCGGCCGCCTCCGCGAGGCGGAGAAGGAGCTGGAGAAGCTGCGCTCCCAGCAGATCCTCGCGGCCGCCGGGGCCCTCGCCGACGGGGCGAAGGACGTGAACGGCACCGCGTTCGTGGGGCACCGCGCCCCCGACGGCACCGGCGCCGACGACCTGCGCAAGCTCGCCGTCGACGTGCGGGGCCGGCTGCAGGCGCGGCCCGCCGTGGTGATGGTGACGGGCGTCCCGAAGGACCGTCCCGTCGTGGTCGTCGCGGTCACGCCGGGCGCGCGCGAGCGCGGCCTGAAGGCCGGCGCGCTCGTCGGCCTGGCCGCCAAGGCGCTCGGCGGCGGAGGCGGCGGCAAGGACGACCTCGCGCAGGGCGGCGGCGCGAACCCCGCCGCGATCGACGACGCGCTCGCCGCGGTCGAACGAGCCGTAGGGGCCGCGTGAGCCCCGCGGGCGGGTTAAGGGGCGGCGCGTCATGAGGTTCGTGACCGACGCGGCGCCCCCCGCAGGGCGTCCCGCACCGCGGAGCGGAGCGGGACGATGAGGCAGGGCGTGCGGCTCGGGGTGGACGTGGGAAGCGTCCGGGTGGGCGTTGCCCGGTGCGATCCCGGCGGGATCCTCGCGTCCCCCCTGGAGACCGTGAAGAGCGGCAGGGGCGACATCGACCGGCTGGTCGAGCTCGTCGCCGAGCACGAGGCGATCGAGGTGGTCGTCGGGCTGCCGACGTCGCTGTCGGGCCGGGAGGGCCCGGCGGCGCAGTCGGCGCGCAAGTTCGCCGCGCGGCTGGCGGACCGCCTTCCCCCGGAGGCGGTCCGGCTGTACGACGAGCGGCTCACCACCGTCACGGCCGAGAGCGGGCTGCGGGCGGGGGGAGTGCGCGGTCAGGCCCGCCGCAAGGTCGTCGATCAGGCCGCGGCCGCGGTCCTGCTTCAAGCGGCCCTGGACGGGGAACGGTTGACCGGGCGCCCCCCAGGCGAGATCGTCCGGGGGAGCTCATGAACGATTTGGACCTTTTCTCCGATCCGTACGGTGATCCGTACGAGGAGGGGCAGCCGCAGGAGCCGCCGAGCAGGCGGGACCAGCGGCGCGCCCGCAAGCGGCAGAAGCGCCGCCGCCGCAGCGGCCGCGCGGCGTTCCTGTTCGCGCTGGCGTTCATCGTCGCGGTGTTCGGCACCGCGGGCGTGTTCGGCGTCGCGATCCTGGACAACCGGCTGCATCCGCCGGACTACTCCGGTTCCGGCACCGGCAATGTCACGGTCCAGGTGAAGGACGGCGCGAGCGGCGCGGTGATCGCGGCGACGCTGCAGGAGCACCGCGTCGTCAAGAGCACCCGCGCGTTCGTGAAGGTCTACAACGCCGAGACGCGCGCCTCCAGCATCCAGCCGGGCTTCTACCAGATGCGGCTCCAGATGTCGTCGAAGGCGGCGATGGCGCTGCTGCTGGACCCGAAGTCGCGGGCCGGGAACCAGATCTCCATCCCGGAGGGCAAGCGCGCCATCGAGGTCTTCCAGCTGCTGTCGAAGAAGACCGGCATCCCCGTCCGGGACTTCCAGGCCGTCGCGAAGAACACCAGCGGCCTCGGGCTGCCCTCGTACGCGGGCGGGAACCTGGAGGGCTTCCTGTACCCGGGCCGTTACGACCTCGACCCGAACGGGTCGGCGCGGAAGATCGTCCAGCAGATGGTCGACGCGTTCAACAAGGAGGCGAGCAGCTCCGACCTGGAGGGCAAGGCGAAGGAGGCGGGCCTCAGCCCGCTGAAGGTGCTGACGCTGGCCAGCCTCGCGCAGGCGGAGGGCGGCAAGCCGAGCGACCTGCCGAAGATCTCCCGGGTCATCTACAACCGGGTGAAGGCCGGGATGGCGCTGCAGTTCGACACGACCGTCCTGTACGCGCTGAACAAGCGCACGCTGGACGTGCGGAACCGGGACCTCCAGGTCGATTCGCCGTACAACACCTACAAGCACAAGGGCCTGCCGCCCGGGCCGATCTGCAACCCCGGCCCGGACGCGATCGAGGCCGCGCTGTCGCCCGCGTCCGGGGACTGGCTGTACTTCGTGGCCACCGACCCCACCCACAAGGTCACGAAGTTCGCCACCACCGACGCGGAGCGCCAGAAGCTGGAGCAGGAGTTCCGCGAGTGGCAGAAGAAGCACCCGAACGGCTGACGCGTGACGGATCGGAGCGGGCAGGTGGGTGAGGTGCGGCGCGCCGCCGTGCTGGGATCGCCGATCGCGCATTCGCTGTCGCCGGTGCTGCACCGGGCGGCGTACGCGGCGATGGGCCTGGACGGCTGGCGCTACGACGCCGTCGAGTGCGGCGAGGACGGCCTCGCCCGGCTGCTGGACGGCCTCGGCCCCGAGTGGGCGGGCCTGTCGCTGACGATGCCGCTGAAGCGGGTCGCGCTGAAGCTCGCCGACTCGGTGTCGGACCTGGCGGAACGGGTCGGCGGCGCCAACACGCTCGTCTTCCGCGACGGCCGCCGGCACGCCGAGAACACCGACGTGTACGGCATCGTCACCGCACTCGGTGAGGCGGGCCTCGGCTCGCCCGGGCCCGCGGTGGTGCTCGGCGGCGGTGCGACGGCCGCGTCGGCGCTGGCCGCGCTCGCCGAGTTGGGCCTGGACGCGGCGGTCCTCGCGGTCCGCGACCCGGGCCGGGCGTCGGAGGCGGCCGAGGTCGGCGAGCGCTGCGGGCTGGCCGTGCGGGTCGTCACCCTCGACCGGTTCGCCGACCACCTGCCCGCCGGGCTGGTCGTGTCGACCCTGCCGGGACGGGCCGCCGACGCCTTCGCCGGGCCGGTCGCGGCGTCCGGCGCCGCGCTGTTCGACGTGGTGTACGCACCGTGGCCGACGGCGCTCGCCGCGGCCGTGGAGCGCGCGGGCGGCACGGTCGTCGGCGGCTTCGCGATGCTGCTGCACCAGGCCGTCCGGCAGGTCGAGCTGATGACCGGCCGCGACGACGTCCCCGTGGCGGCGATGCGCGGCGCCGGCGAGGCGGAGCTGGCCCGCCGCGCCGCCACCACCAGCGGCTAGGGGGCCGCCGGCGGCGGGCCGCGCGGCGTCCGCCGCCGCTTCAGCGACTCGTCCACGCCGGCCAGCACGATCGGCACGATCACGCTCAGCCAGAAGTCGCGCCACCCCCACGCGCCGAGCGTGACGCCGAACGCGCTGGACAGGCAGACGAACCCGAGCACCAGCGCCGACCAGTGCCGCCGCACCAGCGCCACCGGGTCGACGAGCCGGCGGTGCGGCAGCAGCGCCGCCACCGGCCGCTCGCGCGCGTGGGCGCGCTGCACGACCGTCGCGTCCGGGAACCAGTGCAGCACGTCCGCGCTCCCGGCGAGCGGGACGCGGGTGAGCGCGATCAGCGTCTCCAGCCGCCACCACAGCGTCCACAGCGAGGTGCGGCCGCCGCCCGGCGGGCCGTTGAGGCGCGGGTCGGCGGCCTCGCCGCGCACCAGCGTCCGGAACGCGCGGGCGATCGTCGGCCCGTGCGGGCCCCGCGGGTCCCGCAGCAGCGCGGTCAGCGCGATCGGCAGGCCGTAGTGCCACAGGGCGAGCCGCCACACCGGCCGGGAGCCGAGCCCGTGCGGGGACACCTCGTAGGTCTCGATCCAGGTGTGGTCGTCGTCGGGGTCGAGGTGGGCGAGCAGCCAGTCGTGGGCGTCCAGGAGCCGCTCGGTCCGCAGGCCCGGCCGCGCCTCGGCGAGGGTCACCAGGACGAACGCGGTGTGCGTCACGGTCGGCGCGGCCGCCGGCACCGGTCCCCACGCGGGCCGGTGCGCCGTCCGGTCGGCGGTCAGCCACTCCACGCCCCGGTCCACCGCGGGGTCGTACGGGTTGAGCTGGGCGAGCGCGCGCAGCGCCAGGCACGTCTGCCACACGCGGGACGCGCAGCCGTACAGCGAGCCCCAGCCGCCGTCGGGGTTCTGGTTGCGCAGCAGCCACCGGTAGGCGCGCCGCAGGTCCGGGGCGTCTTCGCGCAGGTCGCAGCGGGCGCGGGCGAGGAACCGCGCGATCCATCCGGTCGCCTCGACCACGGGCATGCCGAGGCTGGTCCGGGTCGCCCAGCCGCCGTCGCGCAGCGCGTCGGCGGACACCGCCTGCCGTTCGGCGAGGAAGGCCAGGCCCTCGTCGAAGTGCTCGAACGGGCGGCCCGCCTCCACGAACGCGAGCAGCCCGAGCGCCGTCGCGGTGGTGCCGGGCTCGGGCCGGGCCAGCTCGTGGTACCAGCCGCCGCCGCTGCCGGACGCGGGCGCGTAGGTGTCGCGCAGGACGTCCAGGGACTCGTTGAGCCGGGCTTCGAGCACCGCCATGTCGATGGCGGGGGCGGCGGGGGCGCCGGAGGGCGCGGCGGCGGACGGGCCGGCGCGGGGCGCCGGTGCGGGGGGCTGTGGGGTCTGGTTCACGGTGCTGCCTTCTATCCCCATATGTGCCCATTTGGCCATGTTTTGTACCCCGCGGGTCCCGGGTCTGTGGCCGCGCCCGCACAGATCGCCGGCGCGGCGCGGCGGGCACGCTGGAAGCGACCGCCCGTGCGTCCCCGTGTGCTGGAGGAGGCGTTGGCCGAGCCATCGGTGCAGGACGAGCCCGGCCCCGAGTGCGTGCTGTGCCCGCCCCTCCGGTTCCGGATCAACGCCATGGCCGGGCTGCCGGGCGAGCCGTCCGTCCTCGCCCGGGACCGCGACTTCCTGCTGATGCCGGACGTCGCGCCGCTCGCCGACGGGCACCTCCTCCTCGTCACGCGCGAGCACCGCCAGTGCGCGGGCGACTTCGACGAACGGCTGTGGGCCGGGGCCCTGCGCTGGCGCGACCGCGTCGCCCTCCTCTACCGGCACGCCTACGGGACCGGTGAGCTGCTGCTCTTCGAGCACGGGCCCGCGCTGCCGCAGGGCGGCGGCGCCTGCATCGACCACGCGCACTGGCACTTCCTTCCGGGGACGCCGGGCGTCCGCGACGTGGTCGAGCGGCGGGGCCTGCCGGGCGCCACCGCCGGGCACGCGGCGGTCCGCGCCCGCTTCCGCACCGGACGCTCCTACTTGCTCATCGAGGAGCGGGGGACGGCGACCGTCCATCCGGGCGACGGGGTACGCGGCCAGTTCCTGCGCTGGGCCGTCATCACAGCCCTCGAAAGCGGGAGTGTGCTCGGGACGGCCGGGACGTGGCGCTGGCAGGAGATGTTCGGCCTCCCCGAAAGCCGCCGGCGGTTCCTGCGGACCCTGCGGACGCTGCGCCGCGCGGCTGCCGCCCTCGACGACCCGTCCCTACACGATCACCGTGACGACAGCCATTGGTGAAGCTCCCACGCCGCCAGGCGGTCACCGAACCCGGCACGCGCGTCCCCGTCCCGGTACCCGGTCTCGTACTCCATCAGCAGCAGTTCCCGCTGGTAGGCCAGCACCCGCTCCAGCTGGGTCGGGCCGAAGCGCAGCAGCCACAGCGGAGTCCCCGGGACCAGGTCGTCCAGCGCGCGCGCCAGCGCCCGCACCTCGTCCGCCCCGGCGGGCACCTCCCGGCCGAGCAGCCGCGCCAGCGTCGGCACCTCCGCGATCACCAGATCCACGGCCGACAGCAGCGGCAGCACGTCCGCCGCCGGAAGCCGCGCGTCGATGTCGTGCGGGACCAAATCGAACGCCACCGCCGTCCCCGCCTCGCGCGCCGTGTCCGCCGCCGCCCGCAGCGCCGCCCGCGAGACCGGCGACAGCAGCGAATATCCGTCCAGGAACAGCACGTCCGCCCGGCCGATCGCGCGCGCCGCCGAGCGGACCTCCGACTCGGTGAGCCGGCGGCCCGGCGCGTCCTGGTCGGCCACCAGCAGCCGCACCCCCGGCCCGCCGCCCGCCGGCCCGTCGCGCAGCATCACCGTCACCCCGTTCGGCGCGCCCGGCTCGACCCGCAGCCGGTCCCGGGCGCCGATCCGGCGCAGCTCCCGCCGGATCACCGGCGTGAACCCGTCGTCCCCGATCTTCGCCAGCACGCTCACCCGGCGGAAGCGGGCCACCGCGCACCGGGCCAGGTTCACCGCCGTCCCCGCGACCAGCGCGCGCGCCGGCGCGTAACAGAGCCGGTCGGCGGTCAGCTCCCCGAACCGGACGCCGTCCAGAGCCGCCCGCACCTCGATCCGCACGTCGCCGATCACGAACAGGGAGAAGCGGCGCCGGCCCGTCGCGTCGAGGCCGGGCCCGCAGGCAGGGGAGGCGCCCCCGCTCCAGCGCCCGTCCGCGTCCATCCCGCGGTCAGCGGGCGAGCGGCAGGAACGCCCGCACCACCGGGCGCAGGCTCGGGATCAGCGGGTAGGAGCACACCGCGTCCAGCGGCACCCAGGCGCATCCGTCCAGATGGTCGCTCTCGTCCTGGTTGCCGAACGCGACGTCGAGCGTCAGCGGGCGGCAGTGCCGCGCCGCCGCGACCACCCGGATCCGCCCGCCCCGCACGTCCGGGGACCGGTCGTCCATGAACCACTGCCACAGGTGGAACGGCGGCCCCGGGTCGATCTTCAGGCCGACCTCCTCCCACACCTCCCGCCGGATGTGGTCGTCGAGGTCCAGGTCGCCGCCGACGTCCAGCCGGCCGCCGGGCACCTCCCAGCGGCCGGGGTGGAAGGGGTCGGACGCCGCCTTGCGCACCATCAGCAGCCGGCCGCCGGCCGTGATGAACGCCTTCTGCGCGAACTGCAGGCGGACCGGCGGCGAGGCGGTGAGGGGGCCGGGGGAACCGGTCTCGACTGAGGGCATCTCGGGAATACCTCTCTGACGCCGGCCCCACCGGGCCGTCCTGGCACCACGGTAACAACGCGGGCGTCCGGTGCCAGGCGCCCGCCGAGCCAGATGACCCTCACCTTCACGTGGGAAAAGGCGGCCGGACGGCGATCGGCGACCGGTCCGCGCGCGCGAAGCGACCGGCGCCCGGGAATGCGGCACCGCCCCGCCGGGTTACTACGGACGGCGTACTCCGCGGTGCACGCGGAACCTGCGGGGCGCGCACGCGCCCCGCAGGTGGTAGTGTTGGTGGCCGACCGGCCCTGTGCACGCGACCGATGAGGTCGTGCGCGCCGGGCGCTCAAGCGGAGGCCACCTCCCACCTGACCGGCTGTGAGGCCGGTGGGTATCGGTCCGGTGAACGGGCGCGGCGCGCTCGTCTCGCCGTCGTCCCCGGACGGTTCCGCCGTCCAGGGCGACCGAAGGTGGCCCCGCACGTGAGTCGTGCGGGGCTTTTCGCGTGAGAGCCTCGGGGTACGACCGGTCCCAGAACTTGAGAACGGCCCCAAGGAGGTCCCATCAGCGCCGAACCGCGTATCAACGACCGCATTCGCGTGCCCGAGGTCCGGCTCGTCGGCCCGAACGGCGAACAGGTGGGCATCGTGCCCATCGCCAAGGCCCTTGAACTCGCGCGTGAGTCGGACCTCGACCTGGTCGAGGTGGCGCCCACCGCGCGCCCGCCCGTCGCCAAGCTCATGGACTACGGCAAGTTCAAGTACGAGTCCGCGATGAAGGCGCGTGAGGCGCGGAAGAACCAGGCGCACACGATCATCAAGGAGATCAAGCTCCGCCCGAAGATCGACCCGCACGACTACGAGACCAAGAAGGGTCACGTGGTGCGGTTCCTGAAGGCCGGGGACAAGGTGAAGGTCACGATCATGTTCCGTGGTCGTGAGCAGTCCCGCCCGGAGCTTGGTTTCCGGCTGCTGCAGCGGCTGGCCGACGACGTCGAGGAGCTCGGCTTCGTCGAGTCGCGGCCCAAGCAGGACGGCCGAAACATGATCATGGTGCTCGGTCCGCACAAGAAGAAGGCGGAGGCCAAGGCGGAGCGCGCCGCGAGCCGCGAGCAGGACGCGGCGACCGGCCCGGCCTGACCCACCGCCCGACCGCGCGAGCGAGCCGACCAGCGCGGACAGCACGTCGATCGCGGCGATCACCGACGCCGCGGTCAGCATCAGCGCCGCGAGCGTGCCGATCCG
>NZ_WBMR01000159.1 GCF_008923365.1 Actinomadura montaniterrae | reverse complement strand
CCCCGGCCCGTCCCCGGGCGCGGCGGGGTCAGGCGTGAATGGGTCCATCTGTTCGTTCCAGTCCTCGAGGTAGGTACCGGACGTGCGCGCCCAGCGTACCCGCGGGTCGCGGACGCGCGTTCCGGTGGGTCTTCCGGTGGTTCACGGACGCCCTGACGGCACGGGCACCGCGAACACCATCACACATCGGTGACGGAACGGCTACCTGACGTAACGATCGGGTCGGCGGGCGGGTCACACTTCGCGGGTAACGGATCGTGAAACCTTGCGGAAGCCCGGAAGCGGGGCGTAACCATGACTGTGACGACGTCGTCACGCAAGGTGAATGGCAAGAAATGACCAGGGCGCTCCGCCCCCGACGAGATGGAGCAGACTTTGATCAGGACAGCCCTCAAGACCGGTGCGGTCGTCGCGACCCTCGCGGGGACGGCCTTCGCCGCCGCTCCGGCCAACGCCGACACCTACAACCACAACACCGCCGTGGGCAACACGACGAACGTCATGATCGTCGGCGGCTACGGCGTGACCTGCGGCTCGGTCTCCGTCGGAAGCCAGTCCGGCACGGGCTGCAACGGCAACCACGTGTACAACGGGCACAACCACAGCGGCACCGGCGGCTGGATCGGGCACCGCTGGTGACGAGGTGACGCCACCGCGGGCCCGCCCGGCGGCCCGGGGCCGGACCCTGCCCGGCCGCCCCTAGGGGCGATTCCCGCGGCGCCTTCGCCCCACCGCAACTCCGTCCCCGCGGTGGGGCGAAGGGATCGTCCGTCACGCGACGCGCCCGGATTCGGTGACTCTCCGAATCCGGGCGCTCGTCACATTCCGTGCACATCTGCCGGTGGCGGCTAGTCGTGGGCGAGGGACTCCACGATCGACGCCCGGGCCGCGCGGCGCGCCGGCAGCACCGCGGCGAGCACGCCGGCGGCGCCCGCCAGCAGCACGAACCCGGTCACCTGGAGGTAGGGCAGCGAGAAGATCGCGTCGTCCTCCATCGCGTTGGTCGCCGCCCAGCCGAACGCCACCCCGAGCACGACCCCGGTGAACGCCCCGATCACCGCCATGACCAGCGCCTCCACCGACAGCATCCGGCGCAGCTGCCGGCGGGTGAGGCCGAGGGCGCGCAGCAGCGCCGACTCGCGGGTCCGCTCCACCACCGACAGCGTGAGCGTGTTGGCGATGCCGAACAGCGCGATGACGATCGCCAGCCCGAGCAGCCCGCCGAAGATCATCAGCATCATGTCGATGGCGTCGCTCACGCTCTTCTCGAACTCGGCGGACGAGTACACCTTCGCGGCCGGGTAGGGGCGCGCCGCCGTCTCGACGGCCTTGCGCGCGGCGTCGGGCGGCACCCCGTCCCGGTCCTTGATGTAGATCGCCGAGTCGTCGGGCGCGGCGAAGTAGCGGGTGAAGTCCGCCTCGGGGACGATCAGCGCCCCGAGCGTGGTGGCCGGCGTGCTGAACACGGCGGCGATCTTCACGGGGGCGGTGCCGTGCGCCGTCCTGACCTGGACGGTCTGCCCGACGCTCATGCCGTGCCGCTCCGCGACGCCCTTCTCCACGACCCCGGTCCCCGGCTTCAGCCCGCCCGAGGTCAGCGCGGACGCCGACCCGTGTACGAGCTTCGGCTTGAGGACGCCGCCGAGCGCCGAACCGGTCAAGCTCGCCACGTTGGTCTGCTTGCCGTCGACCTTGGCGTCCTTGGCCAGCAGCTCGAAGACGTCGGAGAACTCGGGCCGCTTCTTGAGCGCCTCGGTGAGCCCCTGCGGCGCCCGGCCGCCGCCGTCGCCGGTCCGCGCCTGCACCTGGAACTCGGCCGGGTACTGCTCGGCCAGCTTCTCCGCCGACGTCGCCTTGCTGCTGGCCGCGACGACGGCGAACAGGCTCATCAGCCCGATCCCGACGGTCAGCGCGATCGTCGTGGTCGCGGTGCGGCGCGGGGACCGGCGCGCGTTCGCCACCGCGAGCCGTCCCGGAACCCCGCCGAGACGCGCCGGGACGGCCCCGGCGAGCCGGCCGAGCGGACGCACCAGGGCGGGCATCGCGGTCACCACGGCGAGGAAGAACACGGCCCCCGCGAGCGCGACCGTGTACATCGCGACCTGGCCCTTCGCCATCGTCAGCGACCCCATGACGCCGAGCCCGAGCCCGGCCGCGCCGAGCAGGACGGCCACCGCCGTCCGGACCGCGCCGAGCCGGAACCGCCCGCCGCCCGGCTCCGTTTCCGAGCGCAGCGCCGCGACGGGCGCGATCCGCGTCGCCGCCCGCGCCGGCAGCAGCGCGGACAGCACCGTCACGACCACGCCCACCGCCAGGCCGATCGCGATCGTCCGCGCGGACAGGGCGAGCCCGTCCATCCGCACCTCGTCGGTCAGCCGCGTCATGACGGCGACCGCCCCCGCGCCGAGCCCGGCCCCGGCGACGATGCCGAGCACCGACCCCACCAGCCCGACGGCGAACGCCTCGGTGACCACCCCGCCGAACACCTGCCGGCGGGTCGCGCCGACGCAGCGCAGCAGCGCCATCTCCCGCATCCGCTGCGCGATCAGGATCGAGAACGTGTTGTAGATGACCAGCGCCGAGACCAGCATCGCGACCAGCCCGAAGATCAGCAGCCCGGCCTGGATGATCTCCGTGTCGGCGCCCGCCGCGTCGGCGAGCCGCTTGCCCAGCTCCTTTCCGGTGTAGACCTCGTACCCGCCGCCGACCGCCGCCTTCACGGCCGTCTTGCTGCCGCCCAGGATGTCGATCTCCTGGTACTTCTTCGCGCCCGTCATCGCCAGCGCTGTCGCGCCGTCGAAGCCGACGCCGCCCCGGTAGCCCGCCTCCTCGTCGATGCCGAAATCGACCAGGCCGACGACGGTGAAGCGGTGCGGGCGGTTCGCGTGGTCCAGGACCGTGACCGTGTCGCCGACCTTGTAGCCGGACCGATCCGCGAGGTCCTTGCCCAGCACCGCCTCGGACGCGCCCGACGGCGTCCGGCCCTCGGTGACGTCGTAGCGCAGCAGCCTCCCGGACGGCACCGACACCCCGACGGTCGGGAGGTCGCCGACCGTCTTGCCGTCCTTGCCGACCAGCGCCGCGTCCCCGCGCACCGTGCCCAGCGCCTGCGTCACGCCGGGCACCGCCTTGACGCGGTCGAGGACGTCGAGCGGGATGCCGGGTTCGTCCTTCGGGCCGGTGTCCTTCGCCGCGTCGGGCTGGACCGCGACGTCGACCTTGTCGGCCGACCTCGCGAACGTCCGCGCGACGCCCTGGTTCATCGTGTCGGTCAGCACGAACGTGCCCGAGATGAAGCCCACGCCGAGGGTGATGGCCACCGCCGTCAGCAGCAGGCGCAGCTTGTGGGCCCGCAGGCCCGCCAGCGTCGTCCTCAACATCGGGTCAGGCCCCCAGGCTCTTCAGCCGGTCCAGCACCGCGTCCGGCGTCGGCTGGACGATCTCGCTGACGATCTCGCCGTCGCGCAGGAACACCACCCGGTCGGCGTAGGACGCCGCGACCGGGTCGTGCGTCACCATCACGATCGTCTGGCCCATCTCGCGGACCGACGCGCGCAGGAACCCGAGCACCTCCGCGCCCGCCCGCGAGTCCAGGTTGCCGGTCGGCTCGTCCGCGAAGATCACGTCGGGGCGGGCGACGAGCGCCCGCGCGCACGCGACGCGCTGCTGCTGGCCGCCGGACAGCTCGCTCGGCCGGTGCCCGAGCCGGTCCCGCAGCCGCACCACGTCCACGACCTGGTCGAACCAGGCCCGGTCCGGCTTGCGGCCGGCCAGTTCCAGCGGCAGCAGGATGTTCTGCTCGGCGGTGAGCGTCGGCAGCAGGTTGAACGCCTGGAACACGAACCCGACCCGGTCGCGGCGCAGCAGCGTCAGCTGCCGGTCGCCCATCCCGGTGATCTCCGCGTCGCCGAGCACGATCCGCCCGGAGGTGACCGTGTCCAGCCCGGCCAGGCAGTGCATCAGCGTCGACTTCCCGGACCCGGACGGGCCCATGATCGCGGTGAACGCGCCGCGCGCGAACCCGACGCTGACCTCGTGCAGCGCCCGCACGGCCGCGTCGCCCGACCCGTACACCTTGGACACCCCGGCGGCGGCGACCGCCGGCGGCGCGGCGGCTCCGGGCGCTCCCCCGGACGGGCTGGTGAACGTGCTGGTCACGGTGACTCCTTCGGATCGGACGGACGAGGCGGATACGACCGTGATCAACGCTAGGAATCCGCGGCGCCGCCGCCATCGGCCTTGCGGCTCCGCTCCGGGTCAGCTTTCCGGCTGCGCCGGCGCGCGGCGTACGACCTGAGACGTACGAACCCGTCCCCCCTGCCACCGACCCGCCCCGGCCGCCCCTCGATACATCGACCCTTTGACCAGCGCATTCAGCTGGCCGGGACGCGGTGGCCGCAGACGTGAAGGCGCCGGAGGCCCCCATGGGACCTCCGGCGCCTCGGTGCCGGGCCGTTACGCGCCCGGCGCGGCCGATCAGCCGTTGTGGACGGACGCGCCGCCCTTGCAGCCCGCGCCCGCGATGCCGACGATGGCGACGGCGTTGCCGCAGACGTCGATCGGGATCGAGATCGGAGCGTTGATCTGGTTACCACCCAGGATGGAGAAGTTGCCGCTGGTGTGGTTGCCGTTGAACTGGCCGTGGCCGTGGCCCTTGCCGTGGCCGTGGTCCCAGCCGCCGGCGTACGCGGGCGCAGCGGCCAGGACCGAACCGGCCACCGCGAAGCCGAGGATGCCGGTGGCGGCGAGCTTCTTGAACACGAGAGTCCTCCCGTACCGGGCCGAGGGCCCGAAGCGAATATTTCCGAAGCCGCCCTAAGAGGGCGTCGCGTACGGTAGTTACCCAGCTACTCTCCGGTAAGCCAATAGAGCGGCCCAGCATGACGGCAAATAGTCGCCAACGAGTAATCATGACGTTACAAACTGTAACCGATATGCCCGCTTCGCCAGGCCTGTCGCATGGGCGAGCGCGGCCTCCCGCGCCCTTCTCGCGTCGCCGGCCACCGCGAACGCGCCGGAAGTCCCGAGGGACCCCCGGCGCTTCGCCGCCGGACCGCATCGCGCCCGGCGCGGCGGATCAGCCGTTGTGGACGGACGCGCCGCCCTTGCAGTGCGCGGCCGCGATGCCGAGAAGGGCGCCGACCGCGTTGCCGCAGACGTCGACCGGAACCGAGATCGGGACGTTGACCTGGTTGCCGCCCAGGATCGAGAAGTTCCCGCTGGTGTGGTTGCCGTTGAACTGGCCACCGTGGCCGTGGCCGTGGCCCTTGCCGTGGCCGTGGTCCCAGCCGCCGGCGTACGCGGGCGCCGCGCCCAGGGCCGAACCGGCCACCGCGCACCCGAGGATGCCGGTGACGACGAGCTTCTTGAACACGAGAGTCCTCCCGTACCGGGCCGACGGCCCGAAGCGAATGTTTCCGAAGCCGCCCTAAGAGGGCGTCGCGTACGGTAGTTACCCCGCTACTTTCAGGTATGAGGCTGGTAGATCTCAGCGGGACGGCAATTCGTCACCACCAGATGATCATGGACCTACCAAGCGTCGCCGCCTTGCCCGCTTTTCACCAATCCGGTCTCGTAGGCGAACACGACCGCCTGCACCCGGTCCCGCAACCCGAGCTTCATCAAGATCCGGCCCATGTGCGTCTTCACCGTGGCCTCCGAGACGAACAGCCGGCCCGCGATCTCCGCGTTCGACATCCCCCGCGCCACCAGCCGCAGCACCTCGCCCTCCCGCTCGGTGAGGCTCTCCAGCGCGCCGCTCGCCTTCTCCTCGGTGTCCGGCAGGTGCAGGGCGAACCGGTCGAGCAGCCGCTTGGTGGTGCTCGGCGCCACCACCGCGTCCCCCGAGTGCACCGCCTTGATCGCCTCGATCAGCTGCGCCGGCCCCGCGTCCTTCAGCAGGAACCCGCCCGCCCCCGCCTTGATCGCCGCGAACGCGTACTCGTCCAGGTCGAACGTCGTCAGGATGATCACCTTCGGCCCGTCACCGCCGGGCCCGCCCCCCTCGCCCGACACCACCCGCCGCGTCGCCTCGATGCCGTCCATCCGCGGCATCCGGACGTCCATCAGCACCACGTCCGCCGCCGTCGTCCGCAGCAGGTCGAGCGCCTGCTGCCCGTCCCCCGCCTCGCCGACCACCTCGATGTCGGGCTGCGCGTCCAGCACCATCGTGAACCCGGCCCGCACCAGCTCCTGATCGTCCACCAGGACGACCCGGATCGGCCCGGCGTCCATCTCGTCGTCCATCTCCATCACGCCTCTCCTCATAGCGGACTCAGTCCCGCAGCACCCCACCCCCCCCCCCCCCCTCCTACGCTCCCACCCCACTCCCCCTGGGCCCCGCTCGCCCTGGGGCCCAGGGCACCCTGCGCCGCGCGGCGCCGCACCACCAGACCACCGCATCGCAACCACCGCACCACCAGACCACCGGACCACCGGACCACCGCACCGCCCGACCGCCCGACCACCGCACCGCCCGACCGCCGGACCACCGCACCGCCCGACCGCCCGACCACCGCACCGCCGCACCGCCGGACCGCCCGACCGCCCCACCGCCCGACGCCCGAGGCCCCACCTCCGGATGGGGTCATGCGGGCTCGTCGGTCGGGATCCGTGCGACCACCTCGAAGCCCCCACCGGGGCACGGCTGCGCGCACACGATGCCGCCGTACACCGCCGCGCGCTCCCGCATCCCCGCGAGCCCGTGACCGCGTCCGTCGTCGGCCGCCGCGCCCCGCCCGTCGTCGTGTACCTGCACCTCGACCGCGTCCCCCGCGTACCGGAGCCGGACTGTGGCCGCCACCCGCGGCCCGCCGTGCTTGAGGGTGTTGGTCAGCGCCTCCTGCACGATCCGGAACACCGTCAGCTGCCGGCCCTCCGACATGTCCGGAGGCGAACCGGCGACCTCGTACGTCACCGGCAGCCCCGAGGAGCGCACCTGCTCGACCAGGTCGTCCAGCTGCGCGACACCGGGCTGCGGCGCGTACGCCCCCGCGTCGTCGCTCTCCCGCAGCACCCCGAGCAGGCGCCGCATCTCCGCCAGCGCGGTCCGGCCCGTCCGCGAGATCGTCTCCAGCGCCTGCCGGGCCCGCCCCACGTCCGTGTCGATCGCGAACGACGCGCCGTCCGCCTGCACCACGATCACGCTGACGTTGTGCGCCACCACGTCGTGCAGCTCCCGGGCGATCCGGGCCCGCTCCGCCGCCATCGCCATCTTCACCTCGGCGTCGCGCTCCCGCTCCAGCCGCGCCGCCCGCTCCTCCAGCGAGCTGAGGTAGGCGCGGCGCGTCCGGATGTGCAGCCCGAGGATCCACACGCCCGCGACCAGCACCGACAGCATCAGCAGTGTCGACCGCTGGTCGTCCGGGCCGGACGCGTACCGCAGCGCCGCCATCACGGCGCCGAGTTCGGCCGTCAGCACCGCCGCCAGCCCCCAGCGGAACGAGAAGCCCGCCGCGACGGTGTACAGGCCCATCAGCACGGCCATGTTCGCCGGGATCGGCACGACACCGGCGACGCACTGGACGCAGCAGATCAGCGCCACCACGGCGAACACCGTCCGCGGGAACGTCCGCCGCAACACCAGCGGCGCGACGAGCCCGGCCGTCAGCGCCAGGTACTCGAGCCTCGGGACGGCCTGCGCGTCGCCCAGCCACGCCGGCAGGGACAGCAGCACCACGGGGGTCGCGAAAAAGGCGTCGACCAGCGGTTTCCTGCCGCGCAGCCAGTCCCAGAACGTCCCCACCATGCGCACAGCGTACGTACGGGCAGGTCAGCCCGGGATCAGCCGCAGGTCGGACCGTTGTCCGCCGCAGGGATGGTCCCGCCGCCTCCGCACGGTAACGTCACGGTCGTGGCGGCGTTGGTTACCGAGTGGCTGACATGGCGCACCGCGATGGAGCGGGCACTGTACGGGGAAGGCGGCTTCTACCGGCGGGGAGAGCGCCCCGCCGAGCATTTCCGCACCTCGGTGCACGCGTCGCCGCGCTTCGCCACCGCCATCGCCCAGCTTCTGGTCGACGTCGACGCGGCCCTCGGGCACCCCGACCGGCTCGACCTGGTCGACATCGGTGCCGGCTCGGGCCGCCTGCTCGGCAACATCATGGCGAGTCTCCCGTCCGGCATCACCTCCCGCCTCGCGCCCACCGCCGTGGAGATAGCACCACGCCCCTCCGACATTCCGGCGTCCGTCACCTGGCGCGCCGACCTCCCCGACCGCATCACCGGCCTCGCCGTGGCCAACGAGTGGCTCGACAACGTCCCCCTCGACGTCGTCGAGCACACCCCGGACGGCGTCCGGACCGTGCTGGTCGACCCGGCCAGCGGCAGCGAGCGCCCCGGCGCCGAGCCGTCCGCCGAGGACCGCGACTGGCTGGACCGCTGGTGGCCCCTCCACGAGCCCGGCGACCGCGCCGAGATCGGCCACCCGCGCTGCGCCGCCTGGGCGTCGGTGATCGGACGCCTCGACCGCGGCCTCGCGATAGCGGTGGACTACTCGCACGCCCGCGACTCGCGCCCCCCGTACGGCACCCTCACCGGCTACCGCGACGGCGCCACCGTCCCGGCCGTCCCGGACGGCTCCTGCGACGTGACGGCGCACGTCGCCCTCGACGCCTGCACCACCGCGGGCGAGCGCGCCGGCGCCACGTCCACGCTGCTCACCACCCAGCGCGCCGCACTCCTCGCCCTGGGCCTGTCCGGCGCCCGCCCGCCCCTGGCTATGGCCCACAGCGACCCGCGCGGATACGTCACGGCCCTCTGCCGCGCCGGCGAGGACGCCGAACTGACCGACCCGTCCGGCCTGGGCGGCTTCGGCTGGCTCGCCCAAACCGTCGACATCCCCCTCCCCCCGTCCCTGGTCCAACCGCCCACCTCCTGACCCAACCACTCGCCCCTGCCCGAACCGCTCGCCCCTGACGCAACCGCTCACCCCTGACGCAACCGCCCACCCTCTGCCTCAAACGCCCGCCCTCTGATCTGCGAGCACGCCTGCCGGCTCGGCGGGCGGTTACGGAGCGGGGGCGGTCAGCACTCGACGTGCAGGGATCGGAGGCCGCGCAGGACGAAGCCGGGCTTCCATTCCGGCGCGGAGACCGGGCGGAGGCCCGGGGCCAGCCGGAGGAGGGCCGACAGCGATTCGGCCAGCTCGATCCGGGCCAGCGGGGCGCCGAGGCAGTAGTGGATGCCGAGGCCGAACGTGATGTGCGGGTTCGGGTCACGGGCGAGGTCGAGCCGGTCGGGGTCGTCGAAAACAGCCGGGTCCCGGTTGGCGGAGGCGAACTGCAGCGCCACCTCGGCCCCGCGCGGGATATCGACGCCCGCCACGGTGATGTCCTCCAGCACCCACCGTTCGAACATCGGCGCAGGAGTGTCGTACCGCAGCAGTTCCTCGACGGCCGTAGGGACGAGGGACGCGTCTCCACGCAGCCGCTCGAGTTCGGCGGGGTTGCGGAACAGCGCCCACCACCCGTTGCCGGTCGCGTTGACCGTCGCCTCGTGGCCGGCGTTGAGCAGCAGGACGCAGGTGCCGATCAGCTCGTCCTCGGTCAGCCGGTCCCCCTCGTCGACGACCTGGGCGAGCGCGCTGATCAGGTCGTCGCGCGGCTCCCGGCGCCGCGACCGGGCCAGCTCCCGCAGGTAGTCGGAGAACTCCACGGCGGCCCGGACGGCCGTCCGCTGCACCTCCTCCGGCGGGTTCAGCTCGTACATGCCGCAGATGTCGGCGGACCAGGGGCGCAGCAGCGGCCGGTCCGCGGCGGGCACGCCGAGCATCTCGGCGATGACGTTGACCGGCAGCGGCTCGGCGACCTCGGCGAGCAGGTCGCCGCCGCCCTTGGCGGCGAGCGTCCCGGCCAGTTCGGCGGCCAGGCGCCGGATCGTCGGCCGCAGCCCTTCGACCATCCGCGCGGTGAACGCCTTGGACACCAGCCGCCGCAGCCGCGTGTGGGTGGGCGGCTCGACGTCGAGCATCCCGGCCCTGATCAGGTCCCAGAACGGCTTGAGGAACTCGGCCTCCGGCTGCTGCCCGAACTCCTCGTGCCCGGCGACGTGCAGGTAGGACCGTCCGAGCCGCCGGTCGCGCAGCAGCGCGTCGACGTCCTCGTACCGGCTGATCACCCACTGCCCGGTCGGCTCGTGGAAGAACACCGGCCGTTCCTCCCGCAGCCGCGCGAACGCCGGATACGGATCCGCCACGAACTCCGCCGCCCACGGCTGGTACCCCAAATCGCTCATCCACTGACAATACGGCGAGCGGAACGGGATCAGGGCGGCGGAACGAGGTCAGGGCGAGCGCAGGTGCGCGAGGCTCTCCGGGCCGAGGTGACGGGCCAGCACGCCGAGGGCGTCCGTCACCTCCGCGAGGTGCTCACGCCCGCCGAGGGCCGCGGCGAGGGCGGCGTCGATGGTGGTGGCGCGCACCTCGGCCACGCGTTCGGACACCTCGTCGGCCTTGCGGACCAGGGAGCGGCGGCGGTCGTCCGGGTCGGGGGCGGTGACCACCGACCCGGTCTTCCTGAGCCGCGCGACGGCCGTGGAGACCTGGCTCTGCGGCAGCCCGGTCCGCTCGGCGATCTCCCCGATGGCGCTGTCCGGATGGCCGACGATGTCGCTCAGCACGATCAGCACCGCGCGGGTGCCGCCCGCCGGACCGCCGCGGGGCGCGGGCATGGCCTCCTCGCCGATCTTCATCAGCGTCCGTCCCAGCAGGAACAGCTCGACTCCGTTCACACCTCCCAACTTACATCTGGACAGATGCATCTATTTAGATGTATCTGTTGAGATGTGTTCACCGACCGCCGGTGAACGCCCGAGCTGGAGGACGAGGGATGAACGCGACCAAGACCGCGATGCTGCAGGTGCCCGGCGCCGAGGTGTACTACGAGGTCCGCGGGGACGGGCCGCTGATGGTCATCGGCCAGAGCGGCGAGGGGGACGCGCGCCGGACCGCCGACCTCGTCGACCGGCTCGCCGAGCACTACACGATGGTCACCTACGACCGCCGGGGCCTGTCCCGGACGAAGGTGGACGACCCGTCGGTCCCGGTGACGCCCGCCATGCACGCCGAGGACGTCCACCACCTGCTCTCCGCCCTGACCGACGAACCCGCCCTCATGCTCGGCTGCAGCCTCGGCGCTCTATATGGCCTGCACCTGGCCGCCGCGCACCCCGGCCGACTCGCCGCCCTCATCGCCCACGACCCCGCCACCCCCGGCCTGCTGAACGCTCGCGACCGCGCCGACATCGAACGCCGGCTCGGCGAGATCGAGAACGCGTACCGGGCGGACGGCTGGCGGGCCGCCGTGCCGCTGGCCGCCGCGCTCACTGGTCTCGACCCGGCCCGGATCGAGACCGAGGCGGGGGTCATCGCCGCTCCGATGACCGAGGAGCGGGCCGCCAACTTCGGCTACTACCTGGCCAACGACATCCCGCAGTGCCGCGTGGACACGCTGGGCGCGGCCGAGGTCCGCGCCGCATCGGCCCACACCCGGATCATCCCCGCCGCCGGTAAGGACTCCAAGAACGCCTGGAACCACCAGTGCGCCGTGGAGCTGGCTGCCCTCCTCGGGCGCCCGGTCGAGGAGTTCCCGGGCGGCCACAACGGCAACACCTCGTTCCCCACCGGCTTCGCCGCGCGCGTCCACGAACTCTTCACGCTGACCTCCTGATCCGTCGGCCGACTCCGTCCCCCGGACGAAGAGCCGCCCCCATCGCCCGAGGGCGGGACGGCCATGACCCATGCTCGACGGTGCCGAACGGTCAGGAAAGGCGAACGTGATTCTGTGGATAAACCCGGTTCAGTCGGCGTCCAGCGGGAGGAGCACGCGGAAGGTCGCGCCTTCGCCCGGGGTGGAGTCGACCTCGACCGACCCCTCGTGCGCGGCGACGAGCGCGGCGACGATGGCGAGGCCGAGGCCCGTCCCGGTACGGCCGTCCTCGCGGGAGCGCGACGCGTCGGCCCGGTAGAACCGCTCGAAGACGCGTTCGGCCTGGTCAGGCGAGAGGCCGGGGCCTTCGTCGGCCACCTCCAGCGCGGCCGCGGGCGCACCGCGCAGGGTGCCCGGCAGCAGGCGCACCTCCACCGGCGTACCCGGCGGCGTGTGCGCGACCGCGTTCGTCAGCAGGTTCCCGAGGACCTGCCGCAGGCGCGGTTCGTCCCCGCGCACCTGGTAGGCCAGGCCGCCCTCGACCGACAGCTCGATCGGACGGTCCGGCGCGACGACCCGGGCCTCCTGCACCGAGTCGGCGGCGACGGCGAGCAGGTCGACGGGGCGCCGCTCGATGGGCCGCTGCCGGTCGAGCCGGGCGAGCAGCAGCAGGTCCTCGACGAGCAGGCCCATCCGCCCGGCGGTCTCCTCGATGCGGCCGATCATCCGGCCGATCTCCTCGGGGGTGCGGGCGGCGCCCTGCCGGTAGAACTCGGCGAAACCGCGGATCGCGGTCAGCGGGGTGCGCAGCTCGTGGCTGGCGTCGGCGACGAAGCGGCGCATCCGCTCCTCGGATTGGCGGGCGGTCTCCTCCGAGCGCCGCGCCGCCGCCTCCGACTCCGCGCGCGCGCCGAACGCGGCCTCGATCTGCGCGAGCATCGCGTTCAGGGACCGTCCGAGACGTCCCATCTCGGTGCGCGGGTCGGCCTCCGGGACGCGCCGGGACAGGTCGCCGGCCGCGATCGCGCCGGCGGTCTCCTCCACCTCGGCGAGCGGCCGGAGGCTGGCGCGCACCACCCACACCCCGAGGACGACCAGCACCGCGAGCACCAGCAGCCCGACGATCACGTCGATGGCGATGAGCCGGTTCACGGTCCGCTGGATCTCCGCCATGCTGACCGCGATCAGGACGGTGGCGCCGGTGCCCGGGATCGGCTCGGCGAGCACCCGCCATTTCGCGCTCGACCCGCCCGTCCCGGACACGGTGAACGGCCGGTCGATCCGGGCGGCGTAGTCGGCGGGGAACTTGGGGTAGCCGCGCTCGCCCACCGCGAGGTTCTGCCCGAGGAGGCGGCCGTTGGCGTCGCGGACCTGCGCGTACATCTCGCTGGGCACCCGGACGTTGAGGTTGTAGTGGCCCTGCACCTGCTCGGTCGCCTGGATCATCACGTGCCCGACGGAGGAGCGCAGCTGGTCGTCGGCGCGTCCGACGAGGTACTGCCGCAGCACGGACGCGCCGGCCGCGCTCATCACCGTCATCCCGAGGGTGACCAGGACGAGCATGCCGGCGATCAGCTTCATCTGCAGCGGTGACCGCGCCCACAGGCCCCGTAGCCAGGAGGTCGTCCGCGACCGCCGCGTCCCGTTTCCTCCGGCTCCGCCCGCGGCGTAGGCACCGCCCGCACGGTAGGCGCCGTCCGCACCGTAAGCGCCGCCCGCGCGCGCGACGTGCAGGCCGCCCGTCGGGTAAGGGTCGCCGAGCGTTTCCCCCGCCGGTTCCGGACCGCCGGCGGGCTCGCCGCCGGACGTCTCGAACCGCCGGTCACCAGGTGCTCGCCCTGCGGAGTGCGCGCCGTTCGCCATGCCGCCGGACGTCTCCCCCGCGGCAGGCTGATCGCGGGGGGTCGCAGGTTGCGCGCCGCCCGCCGCACCTTCGCCGCCCGCCGGGCCTTCGGCGGGCGCCGAGCCCGCGGAGTGCGCGCCGGCGGCAGGTCCGCTGGCGGACGGCTCAGCGGCGACCGGCTGGTCATTAGGCGAGCCCGCCGGTTGCGCGTCGCCCGCAGCCCGGCCGTGGTCGTCCGGCATCGCGGGCCGCGCACCGGTGGCGGGGCCGAACGGGAGGGGCGTGGTGGGGCCGGGGACGCGGGGTTCCATCAGGCCGGGGGCTCTCGCAGGACGTAGCCGACGCCCCGCAGCGTGTGGATGAGGCGCGGCTCGGCGTTGTCGACCTTGCGGCGCAGCGCCGACACGTAGGACTCGACGATGCCCGCGTCGCCGCGGAAGTCGTAGTTCCACACGTGGTCGAGGATCTGCGCCTTGGACAGGACGCGCCCGGCGTTCGCCATGAAGTAGCGGAGCAGCTTGAACTCGGTCGGCGAGAGCTGGACGGCCTTGCCGCCGCGCCAGACCTCGTGGCTGTCCTCGTCCAGCTCGACGTCGGCGAACACCATCCGGGGCGGGGGTTCGGCGACGCCGCCGCGGAAGCGGCGCAGCACGGCGCGGATGCGGGCGATGACCTCCTCCAGGCTGAACGGCTTGGTGACGTAGTCGTCGCCGCCGATCGTCAGGCCCTTGATGCGGTCCTGGACCGCGTCGCGCGCGGTGAGGAACAGCACGGGCGTGTGGTCGCCGCCGGACCGCAGCCGCCGCGCGACGTCGAACCCGTCGATGTCGGGCAGCATCACGTCGAGGACGATCAGGTCGGGGCGGTGCCGGCGCGCGGACTGGACGGCGTCGGCGCCGTTGGTCGCGGTGAGCACCTCGAAGCCGGTGAAGCGCAGGCTGCCGGCCAGCAGCTCCAGGATGTTCGGCTCGTCCTCGACGACGAGCAGCGTCGCCTCGGGCGCCCGCACGCCTGCGTTCGCGTTCGCGTTCGCCGTCCGTTCAACCACTGACACGCTCTCCCTCCACGGTCGCCTTCGAGGTTCCCACCTGAACCTGAATGTCCCCTGAAGGTGAGCCGAGCATTCCCTCACCCGCGGTCCCGGGCCTCCGCCTCGACGGCGCGGATCAGCATGTCGAGCTCGGTGGCGAACACCTCGGCGGTGGTGATCTCGCGGAGGTGGGGTGCGGCGGCGCTCAGCCGGGGCAGTCCTTCGCGGTCCTCCGCGCGCGCGCCGAGGCTGGCGTTGCGGTGCCGGTCGATGGGGTCTCCGTGGGCCTCGCGGTGCATGCGGCCGAGGACGAGGTCAATGAAGACGAGGTAGTAGCGGACGGCGGCGCGCTCGTCCAGGCCCGCGTCGGCGAGGGTCGCGAGGATCGTCTCGACGAGCCGGAGGGCACCGGGGCCGTGGTTCCCGCGGGTGACGAGGGCGTCGATGGTGCCGGGGTAGGCGCCGAGCTCGCGGCGCATGCCGCCGGCGATGCGGCGGAGGCGGTCCGGCCAGGGGCCCGTGCCGAGATCGGGCGGGACGACGTCGTGCGCGGCGATCGCGTCCATGACGAGCGCGACGAGTTCGTCCTTGCCGGAGACGTGCCGGTAGAGGGCCATGCGGGAGACGCCGAGGTCGGCGGCGAGGGCGCGGATGGTGAGGGCGTCGAGGCCGTCGCGGCGGGTGATCTCGAGTGCGGCGGCGACGATCTGCGCGCGGCTGATGCTGCCCCAGGGGCGCCGCTCGCGCGCCGGCGGCGCGGCAGGCGGCGCGGCAGGCGGCGCGGCAGGCGGCTGGTCGGGGCCGGTCGCGGACATGCGAAGAACCGTAGCCGACCATCTTGCGGACTGCTGTCCGCAAGATTTAGGTTCGCCTTACCTAACTTCGACGCGGAAGGCGGACGCGATGCCCGGAGGACCGGAGCAGGACGGGCCGGAACGGAACAGATCGGAACGGAGCGGGATGGTCGCGGCGCTGCTCGCCGCGGCGTTCCCCGCGAGCCTCGCGCAGACGATCGTCATCGCCGCGCTCCCCGTGCTGCGGGACGAGCTGGACGTCCCCGCCGCGCAGGTCACCTGGACGCTGACGGCGTTCATGCTGGCCGGGGCGGTGGTCACGCCGATCGCGGGACGGCTCGGCGACCTGTACGGGCACCGCCGGGTCCTGGTGGCGTGCCTGCTGCTGTTCACCGCCGGGACGGTCGCCGCGGGCCTCGCCGCGTCCGCGCACTCGTTCGGGTGGCTGGTGGCGGGACGAGCCGTCCAGGGGACGGGGTCGGGGGCGTTCCCGCTGGCGCTCGGGATCGCCCGCTCGGCGCTGCCCCCGCACCGGCTGAAGGGGGTGGTCGCGCTGGTCAGCGCCGTGTTCGGGATCGGCGGGTCGGCCGGCATGGTGGTCGCCGGGCCGCTCGTGGACGCGGCCGGGACGCCGTGGCTGTTCTGGGCGACGCTGGTCCTCGCGGCGGGCGCGCTGGCCCTGGCGACCCGGCTTCCGGTGACGCGTCCGGGCGGCGGTTCCGGGCGGATCGACCCGGTCGGCGCGGTCCTGCTGTCGGCGACGCTGGTCTGCCTGCTGCTGGCGATCAGCCAGGGGCGCGCGTGGGGCTGGGGGTCGGCGCGGGTCGCCGGGCTGTTCGCCGGTGCGGCCGTGGCGCTGGCCGCCTTCGTCGCGGCGGAGCTGCGCGTCCGCGCGCCGCTGGTCGACCTGCGGCTGCTGCGCGGGCGCGGTCCGGTCACCACCACGCTGGCCACCCTGGTCGTGTGCGTGGCGATGTTCGGGTCGATCACGCTGATCCCGCAGTTCGTCCAGGCGCCGCGGGCGTCCGGCTACGGGTTCGGGCTGTCCGCGTCGGCGGCCGGGCTGCTGATGGTGCCGATGGCGGTGCTGATGCTGCTCGCCGGCCCGGCGGCGCCCCGGATCGCCCGCCGCGCCGGGTCCCGCGTCCCGTTCCAGGCCGGGGCGGTGTGCGCGGTCGCCGCGTTCGCCCTGCTCGCCTGGGCGCACGGCGCGCTGTGGGAGGTGTACGCCGCGTGCGCGGTCATCGGGGTCGGCTACGGGCTGGCGTTCGCGGCGATCGGGAACCTCGTCGTCGAGAACGCCCCGCCGGGGCAGACGGGGGTCGCAACGGGCGTCAACACGATCGTGCGGACGGTCGGGGCCGCGGTCGGCGCGCAGGCCGTCACCGCGATCCTCGCCGCGCGCACCGCGCCCGCCGCGAAGCTCCCGCCGGAATCGGGCTACACGGGGGCGTTCGCGGTGCTCGCCGCCGTCGCGGTGGTCGCGCTGGGCGTGGCCGCCGCGATCCCGCGCGCCCCCGAGGCCGCGCGGGATCCTCGGGAAGAGCGGGGGCTGGATTCAGGGAACGTTCAGGTACGTGCGCTTGAGTAGACGGCACAGGGCGCGCCCCGGTCCGGACAGGGACCGGATCCCCGCGCCCTGGCCACTCCTCCTCGCCACCGCGGCCGAGAGGGCGACACGCCGCACGCCCTCTCGGCCGCGGTTTTTTTGACGCCGGCCTTATCCAGCACACTTTCAGGTCGGATCCAGGTGGGTTCCAGACCCTCGGCGCAGATTCGTATGCGACGGCAAGACGAGGGAGTTCACATGGACGCCGGCAGGTTCGAGGAGCCACAGCAGCACGGTTGGGATCGGCACGTCGCGGGATCCGAGCGGCACGCGGCACCCGAGCAGCCCGCGGCAGCGGGACACCCCGGAGGACCCGAGCGGCCCGATTTCACACCGCCCGGACAGCCGCATACGCAGCCGCCCGGACAGCCGCACACTCAGCCGCATGCACAACCACACGCGCAGCCGCAGGGTGAGACGCACGGGCAGCAGCCGCTCGGTTCGTGGCAGGAGCCCGGAGGCTGGGCCGCGACGCCCGCCGCCGCAGCCGCGGGCGCCGGCGCGGGTGCGGGTGCGGGTGCGGGTGCGGGTGCGGGTGCGGCAGGGCCGCCGCACTGGGGCGTGCCCCCGTCCGAGGCGAACGAGCCGTTCCGCCGGGGCCCGATGTGGACGGCCCGGCAGAAGATCGCGGCGCTGGTCGCGGGGGCCGCGCTGGCGGTCGGCGCGGGCGGTGCGGGCGCGGCCCTGGCGGTGGCGTTCACCGACCACGGCACCGTCTACTCCAGCCCGGTCGCGGTGTCCGGCGCGTCCAGCAAGGCGAGCACGACCGCGCAGGTCGCGGCCGCCGTGCAGCCGAGCGTCGTGTCGATCACGAGCCGGTCGCAGATGAGCGAGAGCGAGGGGTCGGGGGTGATCCTGCGCTCGGACGGCGTCATCATGACGAACGCGCACGTCGTCTCGGACGGCGGGCAGCTCTCGGTGAAGTTCAGCAACGGCAAGACGGCGAACGCCACGCTGCTCGGCGCCGACACCGCGAACGACATCGCGGTGATCAAGGCGCAGGGCGTGTCCGGGCTGAAGCCGGCGACGCTCGGCGACAGCGGCAAGCTCGCGGTCGGCGACTCGGTCCTCGCGGTCGGGAACCCGCTCGGGCTGAGCGGGTCGGTGACGTCCGGGATCGTCAGCGCGCTCGGACGCCAGGTCCAGGAGGGCGACTCCGGCGGCGGCCAGCAGGACCTGCCGCCCGGCCTGCAGGGACGGCTGTCCCAGCAGCAGCAGGCCGTCATCGAGAACGCGATCCAGACCGACGCGGCGATCAACCCCGGCAACTCGGGCGGCGCGCTGGTGAACAGCGCCGGCCAGGTGATCGGGATCAACACCGCGATCGCCACGTCCGGCAGCAGCTCGGGCAACATCGGCGTCGGCTTCGCGATCCCGATCGACCAGGCGAAGAAGTCCGCCGACAAGATCATCGCGAGCGCGTCGGCCTAGGGGCTCACCGGGGAGCGCCGTCCCGTCCATGCTCTGGGGGGAGCGGGCGGGCGGGCGGCGGCCCCGGTGTGCGGGGCCGTTCCCAGGCCGGGCCGGGTACTGGGGACGGCTCCGGCATGGGAGAGCGGCCGCGTGACCTACCTGTGGGTCACGCGGCCGTTCCCATGCACGGGGGCCCTGGCGGGACGGAACGTCAGCTGGACGGGATGCGGATCGCCGGACGGCGCCCGGACGTCGCCTTCGCCAGCATCTTCCGCGTCGTGCGGAGGTAGTACTCGCGGGGCAGCGTCCGGACGCGCACCGGAAGCCGCGGGTACACCACCGACAGCGCCCCCATCAGCAGCCGGAACCGCAGCGCGCGCGCCCGGGTCCACTTCCAGCCGTACTGCTCGCGGATCGGCGCCGGCATCAGGCCCGCGGTGATCAGCCGGATCGCCGCCAGCCCGGGCGCGTTCAGCGGCCCGCCCGGCAACCGGGGGTTGAGCACCTGGTCGGCGATCGCCCGGGACGCGTCGCTGATCTCCAGGCTGTTGAGCATGCCGGCGTAGTACACGCGGAAGTCCCGGTACGTCGCGGGCAGCCGGTCCTCGGGGCAGCCGAGGATCGTGGCGTAGACCTTGGTCTGGCCGTAGAACTCCGCCAGCTCGTCCTCGGTGAACGTGCGGCGGAACAGCAGCTGGTAGAACTGCGCGGCGACGGCGAACAGCGTGGCCGCGACCCACACCTGCAGCTCCGGGTCGTTCGCCCGGTAGCCGGGACCGGTGACCTGGTCGTGTCCCCGGGTGACGAGGGCGCTGAAGGTCTCCGCCTCCTCCCGCGTCCCGAACTGCACCGCGTACAGCCAGCCCATGGTGTTGCGCAGCCGCCGCAGCGGGTCCTCGGCGGTGTAGCTGTGGTCGTACACGCCCTGCGCGACCTGGGGGTGCGCGGTCTGCAGCAGCGACGCGGCCCCGCCCGCCGCGATGAGCGCGCCCTCCCGGGTGATGTGGCGGATCAGGTCGTCGTCGGAGAACAGTCCTTCGGTCATGGCGATCAGTGTAAGTAAGCACTTGCAGGACATGCACCCCCGGGGCGGCGGAAAACCGGACGACATGATCGTCCGCGGCCGGGGATAATCGAGGCATGCCCGACGACATCCACGTCCGCGGCTCGGTCTCCATCCCGGAGTCCGAGCTCGGCTGGCGCTTCTCCCGCTCCTCGGGACCCGGCGGGCAGCACGTCAACACCAGCGCGACCGCCGCCGAGCTGTCCTTCGACGTCGCCGCGTCCCCGTCCCTGCCCGAGCCGCTCAAGGCGCGCGCGCTGGAGCGGCTGTCCGGACGGCTCGTCCGCGGCGTCCTGACGATCCGCGCCGAGGAGTACCGCTCCCAGATGCGCAACCGCGACGCCGCCCGGGCCCGGCTCGGCGCGCTGCTGGCCGAGGCCACGGCGCCGCCGCCGAAGAAGCGCGTCCCCAAGAAGGTCCCGCGCGGGATCAACGAGCGGCGCCTGGAGAACAAGAAGCGCCGCTCCGACATCAAGCGCCAGCGCTCCCGCCGCTGGGACTGAGCGGCCCCACCCCTCCCCGGCGCCTCTGGGCAGATTGCCGGAAATAAGCCATTTAGCCGCAATGCCGGAACGGCATCCGCGGTGATCGGCTGCGGAAACCCGGCGACGCCGAAAGCGACGGCAAACTCGGCCCGGCGGGCCCGAATCCGCCGATGTTTGTTTCTCCGGCCTGACGGAATGACCTGCGCGGTTCCCGCGGCGAACGCCCCGGGACCGCGCCGCGGGCGCACGCACGCCCGCGGCCAGCAGATCACCCAGAAACGGAGCAAAATAGAATGAGATGGACTATCGCGGGTCCGGCCGGCGTCGTCGCCGTGCTGGCCGGGCTCGCCCCCTTCGCATCCGCGGGACAGGCGTCGGCGCAGGACGGCAGCGCGTCCGGGCACGGGCACCGCACCCACGTCGTGCGTCCGGGACACTCGATCCAGGCGGCCGTCGACCGGGCCAGGCCCGGCGACACCATCCGGCTCCTCCGCGGCACCTACGACGGGGGCGTCCTGGTCACGAAGCGCCTCACCATCCGCGGCGAAGGCGACAAGACCGTGCTGCGGCCCGGCGGCACCGACCACTGCGCCACCGTCAAATGGGCCAGCACCGGCATCTGCGTCGTCGGCCGCCCCGGCCATCCCGTCAAGGGCGTCACGATCAAAGCACTGACCGTGCGGAAATTCGCGAAGAACGGCATATTCGGCCACTTCACCGACCGCCTCACCGTCGAACACGTCCTGGCCGCCGGAAACGGCGAATATGGAATCTCGGAATTCAACTCCACCCGCGGGCGGTTCGCGCACGACTGGGCCCTCGACAACGGTGACGAGGCAGGCTTCTACGTCGGCGACATCGCCAACGCGCACGGCACGGTCGTCACCGGCAACCGCTCCTCCGGAAACGCCATCGGCCTGCTCGTCCGGCACGCCCGCAACGTCAGGGCCTGGGGCAACGACCTCGTCGGGAACTGCGTCGGCGTCGCCCTCGTCGACGACAGCCAGAAGGGCGGCCAGGGCAACACCAACGTCTGGAAGAACAACGTCTCGAAGAACAACCGGCAATGCGCCGCGCACGAGGAGGTCCCGCCGCTCGGCGGCACCGGCGTGCTGTTCTTCGGCGGCGACCACAACGTCGTCCAGAAGAACGTCGTCAAGGACAACCGGGGGACGCTCCCGTACTCCGGCGGCATCGTGCTCTTCCGCGGGACGCCGCCGCTGAACCGGCCCGCCCGCGACAACCTCGTCCAGCTCAACGTCGTCCGCGGCAACGCGCCGTTCGACCTGGTCGACAACAGCGGCAGCAAGACCAACCGGTTCCGCCGCAACCTCTGCCGCACGTCCAACCCGGCCGGCCTGTGCTGACCTGACCTTTCACCCCGCGCCGCGAACCGGCCGCACCGGCCGCCCTCGGCCGGTG
>NZ_WBMR01000158.1 GCF_008923365.1 Actinomadura montaniterrae | reverse complement strand
CCGGCGCCCGATGGCGGTCGCGACGGGAGGCCCGGTCCGGTCCGGTGCGGCCGAGGACCCGAGGTGTGTCGCCGTCACCGGCCGGGCCGTGCGGCGAACGGTGCGCGGGACCGGCGGGGCGGTGCTCACGCTGCGTGCCCTTCATCGCCTGCCTCCCCGGTCCGACCTGGGACTTTGCCGTCCCAGGAGCTTGACGTTCACCCTGTGTCACGAACTCGTTGCGGTAAGTACCCGCACGTCATGAGGGCGTAAACCGGGGGTGCGCAAAGAATCGTGATCGCGAAGCGGTCTTTGCCAGCGCATTGCCCGGTGACAGGCGGACGATCCGCTACGCCCGGCCGCCCCGGCCACGGAGCGTGAGCGCCGAGGCGCACAGCAGCACGCCGCGCGTGGTGCGCGGGTCGGCGCCGGTGAGGCGGGCGATGCGGGCGAGCCGGTTGTCGACGGTGTTGGGGTGCACGGCGAGCGCGGCGGCCGCCCTCCGCCGGTCCATGTCCGCGTCGAGGAACGCACGGAGCGTGTCCAGCAGCTCGGGGCGGGCATCGAGCGGGGCCAGCGCGGCGGCGACGGCCGGGCCGCTGTCGCCGGGACCGGTGAGGTGGTAGTCGAGCAGCACGTCGCCCAGCTCGTACACGCCGGCGGGGCGTCCGGCCGCCTGCGCGATGCCGGCGATCCGGGCCGCCCGCCGGGACGCGTCGGGGACGTCCGCCGTGCCCTCGGAACGGGCCGCGCCCGCGATCACCGGCCCGGCCGCGGTGCCCGCGGCGGTGAGCAGCCGCTCCAGGTCGGTGAGCCGGGCCGCGGCGGCCGACGGCAGCAGGACGTGTACCCCGCGCTCGTCCCGCAGCATCAGCGGCGCCCCCTCGCCGAACCCTTCGAGCCCCGCCCGGATCCGCCGCAGCACGCGGCGCTCGGCGATGCCCGCGCCCGCCGTCGCGCCGGCGGCCGGGCCGTCGCCCGCGCCGGCGAAGCGCAGGTGGAGCACCAGGTAGGCGTCCGCGAGCGGGATCCCGAACCGGTCCGCCGTCGCGCGCGCCGGCTCCCCGGCGAGCAGCGCCCGCGCCAGCTCCCGGACGGCCTCGCGCCGCTCGTCCAGGATCGCCGCCCGCTCCGCCTGGTACGCCTCCGTCACCGCGACGACGACCCGGTTCGTGCCGCGCAGCTGGAGCCGCGCCAGCATCGGCAGCGCGGCCAGCTCGCCGGGGCGGGCCTCGGCGACCAGCGCGTCCCAGATGACCTCGGCGCCGATGTAGTACGAGGCCAGCAGGTGCGCCAGCGGCATGCCCTCCTCGGCGCGCTGCGCGGCGCGCTCGCGGAACAGCCGCAGATCGTCCTCGTCCACCGGCGCGCCCTCGGCCATCCGCAGGAACTGCCGGATCGCGTAGCGCGCGGTCGCCGCGATCTCCACGTCCCGCATGTCCGCGGGCAGGTCCGCGTAGTCGGGGATCGCGGCGAAGCGCCGCTGCGTCAGCTCCCGCGCGAGCCGGTTCACCTGCCCTTCGCAGCGCGCCGCCAGATCCGCCGCGACCTGCCGCACCCGGTCCTTCTCGATGACGACCTCCCGCGCCGATTGTGACATGTCACAGCCGAACCGGACGAACGCGGGAGAAGTGCCGGTTGCCGCGGCGCACCGGCCCGCAGGAGGGTGATCCGTACCACCCCGCCGCCCGAACGGAGCACCGCCGCATGGCCGACCCGCCCGCGCCGACCCGCCGCGCCCGGACGATCCTGGCGCTGCTCGTCCTCTTCATGATGATCAACTTCATGGACAAGACCGTCCTCGGGCTGGCGGGCAAGCACATCCGCGACGACCTCGGGCTGTCCGACACCGCGTTCGGCTCCATCGGCAGCGCGTTCTACCTGCTGTTCAGCGTGTCCGGCATCGTCGTCGGGTTCCTCGCCGACCGGGTGCCGGCGCGCCGGCTGCTGGCCGTCCTCGTCGTGGTGTGGAGCGCGTCCCAGCTGGTCATCGGGCTGCCCGCGGCCGGGCTCGGCGCCCTGCTCGTCACCCGCGTCACGCTCGGGGCGGCCGAGGGGCCCGCGTTCGCGACCGCCAACCACACCGCGTTCGGCTGGTTCCCCGACCGCGACCGCGCCCTGCCGAGCAGCCTGCTCACCGTCGGCGGCGCCGCCGGCGTCGCGATCGGCGCGCCGCTGCTCGCGGTCGTCGTCACCCGGTTCGGCTGGCGCGCCGCGTTCGCCCTCACCGGCGTCCTCGGCGTCCTGTGGACGCTCGCCTGGCTCGGCCTCGGCGGCGAGGGCCCCTACGCGTCCCGCACGGAGCCCGCGCCGGACGAGCCGCGCGTCCCGTACCGGCGCCTTCTCACCCGCGGCACCGTCCTCGGCGGCCTCGCCGCCGGATTCGCCGGGTTCTGGACGATGGCCGTCGCCGTCACCTGGCTGCCGCAGTACCTCCAGCGCGTGCACGGCATCGCGCTGGAGAAGGCGAGCCTCATCGCCGCCGGGACGCAGGTCGTCGGCATCGCGTTCATGCTCGCCATCGGCTACGCCTCCACCCGCATGATGCGCGCCGGACGGACCAGCCGGTCCGCGCGCGGCGTCCTCGGCGGCGCCGCCGTCGTGGTCTCCGGCCTCGCGACGCTGCTGGTCACCCGGGTCGGCGGGGGAGCGGCGCTGATCCTCGTCATGATGATCGCCTTCACCGTCGGGAACGCGTTCTTCGGGCTGATGCAGGCCGCGCTGTCCGAGCTCGTGCCCGCGTCCCGGCGCGGCGCGCTGCTCGGCATCGTCACCGCGGTCGCCTCCACCGCCGGCGCGTTCGGGCCCCTGCTCACCGGCGCGATCGTGGACGCCGCGGCGACCCGCGCGGCCGGTTTCCAGCACGCCTTCGACCTCGGCGCCGCCCTGATGGTCTGCGGCGGGCTGCTCGCCGCCGCGCTGATCCGCCCGTCCCGCGACCGCGCCGCGCTCGACCCGGCGCCCGCCTCCGCCGTGCTCACCCACTGAAAGGACGAACCATGGACATCAAGGACTACGCCGACAGGGTCTGGCGCGGCGCCGCCGACGACAGCATCGTCCACACCGGCATGGGCGGCTCCGGCGTCATCGAGATCGCCGACGGCCTCGGCTGGCAGCCCGGCTTCGGCAACGTCATCGCCTTCCGGAGCCAGGGCGAGCTGATGCTGTTCGACACCGGCAACCAGATGACCGCCGCGAGCCTGCACGACCGCGTCCGCGCCTGGACGTCCGACCCGCTCACGCTCGCGTTCTACTCGCACGGCCACATCGACCACGTCATGGGCATGGGCCCGTTCGACGCCGAGGACGGGCCGCGCCCCCAGGTCGTCGCGCACGAACTCGTCCGCGACCGCTTCGACCGCTACGTCCTCACCGCCGGCTACAACTCCGTCATCAACCAGCGCCAGTTCCAGGCCCCCGGCCTGCGCTGGCCGACCGAGTACCGGCAGCCCGACGTCACCTACCGCGACGCGCTGACCGTCACCCGCGCCGGCCTCACCTTCGACCTCTTCCACGCCAAAGGCGAGACCGACGACGCCACCGTCGCCTACGTCCCCGAGTACAAGCTCCTGCTGCCCGGCGACCTGTTCATCTGGCTCACCCCCAACTGCGGCAACCCGCAGAAGGTGCAGCGCTACCCGCGCGAATGGGCGCACGCCCTGCGCCGCATGGCCGCCCTCGGCGCCGAGATCATGATGCCCTCGCACGGCGCCCCCGTCTTCGGCGCCGACCGCGTCGCGCAGGCCCTCACCGAGACCGCCGAATGGCTCGAGAGCATCATCGACCAGACCCTCGCCATGCTGAACGAGGGCCGCCGCCTCGACGACATCGTCCACGCCGTCGCCCCGCCCGCGCACCTGTCCGACCGCGTCTACCTGCAGGCCAAGTACGACGAGCCCGAGTTCATCGTCCGGAACCTGTGGCGCATGTACGGCGGCTGGTACGACGGCAACCCCGCCCACCTCAAGCCCGCCCGCGACGCCGACCTCGCCCGCGCGGTCGCGTCCCTCGCCGGCGGCGCCGCCAAGGTCGCCGACGCCGCCCGCCGCGCCGCCGCCGACGGCGACCTGCGCCTCGCCGCCCACCTCGCCGAGATGGCCGTCCAGGCCGACCCGGACGACGCGTCCCTGCACGAGGCCCGCGCCGAGGTCTACGCCGCCCGCGCCGAGTCGGAGCCGTCCCTCATGGCCACCGGCGTCTTCAAATGGGCGGCCGACGAGTCCCGCCGCGCCACCGGCCAGGCCGAAACCCCCACCACCCTCGGCAAACTGATCTCCTGACCGCCCCTACCCGGCGAGCCGGGCGATCGACCGAGCGAGTTCGGAGGCGACCCGCCAGGCCCGGCGCCGCAGCTCGGCGGCCCGGGTGTCGGCCTTGTGCTGGTCGCCGGGTGCGGTCGAGACCAGCACGGTCACGTTGCGGGCGCGGAAGAAGACGTCGCTCTGACCGAGGGAGCGGTCCAATGGTGATTGGAGGCCCTCGTCGCCGACAGGCACCGGATCCCAGGCGCCGGTGTTCCTGTACTTCTTCATGTCGGCGAACATCTCTGTCGCATAGGCGGTCGCGTTCTCGGTCATAGCGGGATGGTGAAGTTCGATGCCCAACGCCGTCAGGTCCTTGTCCCAAGTGCGCCGATGGGGTGTGTACAGGTAGCAGGTCCAGCGGTCGATGTAGGTGCTCGCCTCGTCCTGCCTGCACTCGGAGTCCTCGTCGGCCGCGAACCGCATCTCCTTGCGGAGCCCGGCGGACAGCAGGGTTCGCGGATCCGGTACGCGCTGCACCTCGCCGGGCCGGAAACCCAGCGATGGCTCGGGTGCGGGACGTGTGGACGCGGCGGTCGGGAAGTGCGCCTCCGGTCTCGAACAGCCGCCTAGGAAAGCCGCCGCGAGGACGGCACTGGCGAGGATGGCATGGGTGCGGCGGTGACCGGCCATCAGACGACTCCTCGTCGGGGGGACGGAGACTCCGGAACCCTACCGACCGGCCAGCCGGGCGAGGGCGGTGTCCAGCGGTTGGGCGTTGGCCGGTGGCGTGGTGGTGAGGTCCCACCACCGGATCGCGCTGATCTCGTCGTTGGGGACGAAGTGGTGGCGGGCGGGGACCTGGCCCGTGTAGATGGCGGCGTACTCGTCGCGGGGCGGGGCGACGAGGCGGAAGCGGGCGTGGCCGGTGAGGGTGAGGGCGGGGAGGTGGAGGCCGGTCTCCTCGTGGAGTTCCCGGACGGCCGCCTGCAGGGGCGTCTCGCCGGGCTCGATCCGGCCGCCCGGGAGTTCCCACTGGCGGCGGTGGCGGTCGAAGACCAGGAGGACGGACGTCCCGTGGCGGACGGCGACTAGGGCGGCGGGCATCGGGGCGTCGTCGGGGGTGTTGGACGTGGATACGGCAGGCAGGAACGCGGTCAGGGTGTTGCCGTTCGCGTCCGTCGCCAGGGCCCGGCTCATGGGGTCGAGGGTAGGCGGACGTTGATCGCTGAGAGCGAACGTTGCTGAGGAAATTAATAGCTGCTCCGTTTTCTTGAGTGTGTATGACTCAACTTGGTGTTGGGTTCCCGGGCGACCGGGACGGTCCCTCCCGAGGGGGCCGCGACGACGGACTTGGAGCTGAGCATGAGCGAGACCCTGACGCTGCCGGTGCTGCCCCTGGACGACGGGGCCGTTCTGCCGGGCATGGTGGTGCCCCTCGACCTGTCCGAGAGCGGCGAGGTCCGGGCGGCCGTCGAGGCCGCGAAGGCGGTGGCGCAGCCCAAGGGGCCCGGCATCCGGTCGGCGGGCAAGCCGCGGGTGCTGCTGGTGCCGCGGGTGAACGGGCAGTACGCGGGCGTCGGCACCCTCGGCGTCATCGAGCAGGAGGGACGGCTGCCGGGCGGCGAGCCCGGCGTGGTCGTCCGCGGCGTGCAGCGGGTGCGGATCGGGACCGGGACGACGGGGCCCGGCGCGGCGCTGTGGGTCGAGGGCACCGCGATCGAGACGCCGCCGGCGAACGGGCGCGCGCAGGAGCTGGCCAAGGAGTACAAGGGCCTGGTCAGCGCCATCCTGCAGAAGCGCGGCGCGTGGCAGGTCGTCGACGTGGTGCAGCAGATCGACGACCCCTCGACGCTGGCCGACAACGCCGGGTACGCGCCGTACCTGACGACCGAGCAGAAGGTCGAGGTGCTGGAGACGGTCGACGTCGTCGAGCGGCTCGAGCTGGTCATCGGCTGGACGCGCGACCACCTCGCCGAGCTGGACGTCGCGGAGACGATCCGCAAGGACGTCCAGGAGGGCATGGAGAAGACCCAGCGGGAGTTCCTGCTGCGGCAGCAGCAGGAGGCCATCCGCAAGGAGCTGGCCGAGCTGAACGGCGACCCGGCGGACGAGGAGGACGACTACCGCGCCCGGATCGAGGCCGCGAACCTCCCCGAGAAGGTCCGCGAGGCGGCGCTGAAGGAGGTCGACAAGCTGGAGCGGTCGTCCGACGCGTCGCCGGAGGGCGGCTGGATCCGCACGTGGCTGGACACCGTCCTCGACATCCCGTGGAACGAGCGGACCGAGGACGCCTACGACATCGCGGGCGCGCGGAAGACCCTGGACGCCGACCACGCCGGCCTCGACGACGTGAAGGAGCGCATCATCGAGTACCTGGCGGTGCGCAAGCGCCGCGAGGACCGCGGCCTCGGCGTCGTCGGCGGGCGCCGCAGCGGCGCCGTCCTGGCGCTGACCGGTCCCCCCGGGGTCGGCAAGACCTCGCTGGGCGAGTCGGTCGCGCGGGCCATGGGACGGCGGTTCGTGCGCGTGGCGCTCGGCGGCGTCCGGGACGAGGCGGAGATCCGCGGCCACCGGCGCACCTACGTGGGCGCGCTGCCGGGACGGATCGTCCGGGCGATCCGCGAGGCGGGCTCGATGAACCCCGTCGTGCTGCTGGACGAGGTCGACAAGGTCGGCGCCGACTACCGGGGCGACCCGACCGCGGCGCTGCTGGAGGTCCTCGACCCCGAGCAGAACCACACGTTCCGCGACCACTACCTGGAGGTCGAGCTCGACCTCAGCGACGTGCTGTTCCTCGCGACCGCGAACGTGGTGGAGGCGATCCCCGGGCCGCTGCTCGACCGGATGGAGCTCGTCCAGCTGGACGGCTACACCGAGCACGAGAAGGTCACGATCGCCCGCGACCACCTGCTGCCGCGCCAGCTCGACAAGGCCGGACTGGAGCCGTCGGAGGTGACGTTCGGCGACGACGCGCTGCGGCTGCTGGCCGCCGAGTACACCCGCGAGGCGGGCGTCCGGTCGCTGGACCGGTCGATCGCGCGGGTGCTGCGGAAGGTCGCCGCGAACGTCGCGCTGGAGAAGGCGGAGCTGCCGGTCGCGATCGGCGCGGACGACCTGAAGGCCTACCTCGGCCGTCCCCGGTTCACCCCGGAGGTCGAGCTGAGCAGGTCCGAGCGGCGGACGGGCGTGCCGGGCGTCGCGACGGGCCTGGCGGTCACCGGCGCGGGCGGCGACGTGCTCTACATCGAGGCGTCGCTGGCCGACAAGGAGACCGGTGACACCGGCGTGACGCTGACCGGGCAGCTCGGCGACGTCATGAAGGAGTCGGCCCGGATCGCGCTCAGCTACCTGCGCTCGCGCGGCGCGGAGCTGGAGCTGCCGGTCGGCGACCTGAAGGACCGCGGCGTGCACGTCCACGTGCCCGCCGGCGCGATCCCGAAGGACGGCCCGAGCGCGGGCATCACCATGACGACGGCGCTGGCATCCCTGCTGTCGGGGCGGCCGGTCCGGTCGGACGTGGCGATGACCGGCGAGGTGTCGCTGACCGGGCGGGTGCTGCCGATCGGCGGCCTGAAGCAGAAGCTGCTGGCCGCGTCCCGGCTCGGCATCACCACCGCGATCGTGCCGAAGCGCAACGAGCCGGACCTCGAGGACGTCCCGGCCGAGGTGCTCGACACCATGACCGTCCACGCCGTCAGCGACGTGCGCGAGGTGCTGGACCTGGCCCTGGAGCCGGCCACCACGCCCGTGGCGGTCTGACCCGGCGAACGCGGAACGCCCGCACCGGAGCCTCCGGTGCGGGCGTTCCGCGCCGTCAGGCCAGGTCGGTCTTGATGATCTTCTCGATGTTCCGCTCGGCCAGCGCGGTGATGGTGACGAACGGGTTGACGCCGGTGCTGCCCGGGACGAGCGACCCGTCGATCACGTAGAGGCCGGGGTGGCCGGGCAGCCGCCCGTAGCCGTCGGTGGCCTTGCCGAGGACGCAGCCGCCGAGCGGGTGGTAGACGAAGTCGTCGCCCCAGACCTTGTTGACGCCGAACATGTCCGACCGGTAGACGGTGACCGCCTTGCTGTTGATCTTGTCGAAGACGCGCTTGGCGGCGTCGATGGACGGCTGCGTCCAGGACGACTGCCACGACAGGTCGACCTTGCCGGTGCCGGAGTTGAAGGTGAACGTCCCCCGGTTCGGGTTCTTCGTGATCGCCAAGTAGAGGCTGACCCACAGTTCCGTGCCGGCCGGGAACGGGGCGATCTCGGCGAAGACCGGGCCGTTCGGGTCGCTCCAGTTGTCGATGCCCATCGCGGGGATGGTGGACTGGTCGGCGCCGGTGGTGTCCCAGACGTGGTTGGCGCGGGCGACCATCACGTTCCCGTTGTTGCCCCAGCCGGCGCCCACCGCGTCGGGCAGGTTCGGCAGCCGGCCCTGCGCCTTCATGGCGACCAGCAGCTTGGGCGTGCCGACGCTGCCCGCCGCGAAGAACACCCGGTCCGCCGTCACGGTCTTGCGCGCGACGGTGTTGCCGGCCGTGTCGATCTGCGTCATCTCGACCGTGTAGCCGCCGCCCGCGGCGGGCGCGACGCCGGTGACGGTGTGCAGCGGGCTGATGGTCAGCCGCCCGGTCGCGGCCGCCGCGGCGAGATAGGTCTTGTCCAGCGACCGCTTCCCGTAGTTGTTGCCGTAGATGACCTCCTGCGCGAGCGCCGACTTCGGCTTCGTGCCGGCGTCCTCCTGCTTCATGTAGCCGAAGTCGTAGACGTTCGGGACGAACGTGGTCCCGAACCCGGCGGCCTGGGCGCTGTCCCGCCCGACCCGCGCGAACTTGTACCACTTCGTGGACTCGAACCAGGACGTGTCGATGCTGTTGACGCCCAGCGCCGCGTTCGCGCGCGGGAAGTACGTGCCGTACATCTCGTCCGCGTTGACCGACGGCAGGATCTCCTCGAAGTACGCGCGCTTGGGCGTGACGGCCATGCCGCCGTTCACCAGCGAGCCGCCGCCGACGCCGCGCCCCTGGTAGACGCGCGTGTGGGCGAACGCCTCGGAGTCCAGGACGCCCGCGTACCGGTCGATGTTCTTGTTGGCGTCGACGCCGAGGAAGTAGCCGACGGGCTGGTCGGTCCGGGTGCGGAACCAGTAGGACCGCCCGTCCGGCTTGAGCAGCGAGCTGAACACCTTCCCGTCCGAGCCGGGCGCCGTCCAGCTCTGCCCCATCTCGACGATGTGGGTGGCGATGCCCGCCTGGGTGAGCCGCAGCGCGGCGACCGCGCCGCCGTACCCGCTGCCGATGACCAGCGCCGGCACGTGGTCGCCGTCCGCGATGGCGTTGCCCGGCGCGGCAGCGGCGGCGGTCCGCCACGAGGGCAGGAGCAGCGCTCCGGCCGCGACCCCGGCTCCGGTGAGGAACCGGCGGCGGGTGATTCCCGAATCGACGGCATGCTGCCGCCCGTGACCGGCCATGACGCAACCTCTCTCACTGATGACGTTCCGTGAGGGGGCCTCGCGCCGGGCACCCGCGATCGGATGTGACTCCGATCACGGCGAATCATGCGCTTGCTTGGTCAGTCCTGTCAACGGCCGGTTCCGGCACATTTCGGACACTCCATAATCCGCTGCCGGGACCCGGGAACCGCGCCCGTAATCCGCGGGCTCGCATAGCCGGCGGCGGAACCGGGGACCAGCGCGAGATGCTGGTGGAGATGTGGCAGCCCGCGGAACGCGGCGAAAAGGTGGCCTGGTACGTTCTCGTCTTCCGGGCGTTCGTGGTGGCGGTCGCGCTCGCCATTCTCGGCGTCTTCTTCTATTTCGCCTTCCGGCTCACGCTGACGCCCGTCCAGGACCATGGCCAGGCCGGCGGTA
Organism: Actinomadura montaniterrae; assembly: GCF_008923365.1. GTDB lineage: Bacteria > Actinomycetota > Actinomycetes > Streptosporangiales > Streptosporangiaceae > Spirillospora > Spirillospora montaniterrae. The sequence continues at coordinate 11,423 of NZ_WBMR01000158.1, read as the reverse complement.
ACCTCCATCCCGGGCGATCGCTCCGCTTCTATATGGACCGCCCGACGAAGGAGGCCTTCCTGCAGATCGGCGGGAACCTGGCGCTGCTCGCGCCGCTCGGCGTCCTTTTGCCGATCGTCTGGAAGTCCCTGCGCGGGCCCGTCCGCCTCGCGCTCCTGACCGGCGCGTTCTCGCTGGCGATCGAGACCGTCCAGGGCGCCGTCGTGATGGGCCGCGCCTTCGACATCGACGACGTCATCCTCAACGTCGCCGGCGTGATGATCGCCTACATTCTGCTGGGCCGCCGCCTCTCGAAAACCCTGCGCGGCACCTGAGAAAAGGCCCGACTTCTACCCGCGCTTCGGCTCCTATTGTCGAAGCATTACGGAACGGCGATGCCGCGCATGGTCGATGGCGCCTGACCGCGGAGCCCGCCGGCGCCTGACGGCGCCGGCGCGTTCAGCGCGGCGTGAGGCGGAACACGCGCAACTGGCGGTCGGCGCGTTCCACGTAGCGGTCGTAGACGGGCCAGACCGCGGTCAGGCGCGGCCAGGCCTCGGCGCGTTCGGCGTCGTCCAGCAGGTGGGCGGTCACCGGGGTGGTCGCCCCGCGGAAGCTCACCTCGGCGTCGGGGTTCTTGATGAGGTTGCCGGTCCAGGCCGGGTGCTTCTCGCGGCCGAAGTTCGAGCCGACGACGAGCCAGCCGTCGCCGTCGGGCAGGCAGGCGAGGGGCGTCTGCCGGCGCAGGCCGCTGACCGCGCCGGTGCTGGTCAGAACGAGGCTCGGGACGAGGAGCTGGCCGAGCATGGCGCGCCCGCCGGTGAGCCTGTGCAGGGTCCGGTCGACGGGCGGGACGATCTTCGGGCCGACCTTGGCGAACCAGCGGGCGCCGGAGATCCGCTGGAACACCGGGCCCAGGGTCCGCTGGATCAGGGTCGGCTGGGCCATCTTCCGCTCCTCGGTGGCGAGCCGGCCGGCCCGGCGGGGGTTCAGGTGTCCGCTCCCGGCCAGCCAGCGCAGGGCGTCCGCGACCGTCTCCTCGACGGGCCGCAGGGTGAGGTCCAGCGCGTCGAGCATCGGGCGGTCGTCGGTCGGGACGAGCGTGACCATGAACTCGGCGGCGTCGCGGGTGAGCGGGTAGTCGAACGGGCGGACGCGCTTGGCGGCGTCGAGCGCGGAGCCGAGCGCGAGCATCGCGCCGCTCGGCACCCGGACCCGGCGGCACTTCACGCCGGTCAGCGCGTCGCAGAGGTCGGCGTACTGCGGCCAGGTGAGGTAGTGGCCGCCGAGCACCCACCGGCGCGGCCCTTCCGGGTTTTCGACCGTGCGGGCCAGGGCGGTGGCGAGGTCGCGGACGTCGATGACGGACACGCCGCCGCCGGGCAGCGGCCACAGCTTGCCGAGCGCGGCGGCGAGCCCCTCGTTCAGCGCGTCGAGGTGGGGCTGGTCGGGCCCGCAGACGCCGCCGGGGTAGACGATCGTCACGGGCGCGCCGCCGTCCTGGAGGCCGCGGACGTAGTTCTCGGCCTCCAGCTTGGAGCGGCCGTAGCCGGTGCGGGGGCTCGCGAGCGGCGCGCCGGCGGTGATGACGGGGCCGGACGGGGGAACGAAGACCCCGATCGTGGACACGTGCACGATGGAGGACAGGCCGTGCTCGACCGCGCCGCCGATGACGTTGCGGGTGCCGGTGACGTTGACCTCGACGAGGTCGCGGTGGGGTCCGGTGACGCCGATCGCGGCGGCGGCGTGGATCGCGGCGTCGCAGCCGTCCAGCGCGTCGGCCACGGCGGCGGCGTCGAGCATGTCGCCCGGCAGCAGTTCGACCTCCTCGGCGTGGACGCCGACGGCCTGGAGCACCTTGACGGTCTTGCCGGGGTCGCGGACGAGCGCGCGCGGGCGGTGGCCCGCGGCGAGCAGGGCGCGGACGGTGTGAGAGCCGACGAACCCGGAGGCGCCGGTGACGAGGACCCGCATGGCATCAAACTAGCGCTTGGTGTTCACGGTGCGACAGCCCGGGGCGGGCCCGCCGCCAGCCTAGTCGGCCGGGTTTCGGACACTTCATTTACCGGCGGCGCGCACGCCCGGCCGTTGACGCCCCTGGAACGCTCCAGCACACTCGGGACTCACCTGGACCGCCGACCGGGGAGGGGTTCCATGAGGATCGGACTGGCCGGCGCGGGGCGCATCGGTGCGCGCCACGCCGCGGCCCTGTGCGAACTGCCCGAGGTGGAGGCGCTGGTCGTCGCCGACGCGGACGCCGCCCGAGCCCGCGCCCTCGCGGCCCGCCTCATGAGCGCTCCTGGCGGGCCGCCGGGCTTGGCGGGCGTCCGGGCCGTGGACGAGGTCGGGGAGTTGTTCTCCGCCGGGCTGGACGGTCTCGTGGTGGCGGCGGCGACGGACGCGCACGCCGATCTGGTGGAGCGGGCACTCTCGGCCGGATTGCCCGTCTTCTGTGAGAAGCCCCTTGCCTCCGATCTTGATGGAACGTTCCAAATCGTCGCGTCCGCGAAGAAGGCCGGAGTCCCGGTCCAGGTCGGGTTCCAGCGCCGCTTCGACGCCGGGAACGCGGCGGCCCGCGAGGCGCTCGCGTCCGGGCGGCTCGGCTGGCTGCACACCGTCCGGTCGTGCAGCTTCGACCCCGCGCCGCCGCCCGCCGAGTACGTCCCGACGTCCGGCGGGCTGTTCCGCGACTGCGTCATCCACGACCTCGACCTGATCCGGTTCGTCACCGGCCGCGACGTCGTCCGGGTGATGGCGTCCGGCGCCAACCGCGGCGAGGACTTCTTCCGCGAGAACGGCGACGTCGACACCGGGTCCGCGCTGCTCGTCCTGGACGACGGGACGCTCGCGCAGGTGTCGGCCACCCGCTACAACGCCGCCGGGTACGACGCCCGCCTGGAGCTGTTCGGCTCCAAGGACAGCATCGTCGCCGGCCTGGACGAGCGGACGCCCGTCACCGCGGTGCCCGAGCACGACGAGGAGCCCCGCGACCCCTACGCCGGGTTCCTCGAACGCTTCTCCGACGCCTATGACGCCGAACTGCGCGCCTTCGTCGACGTCGTCGCGGGGCGGCGCGCCAACCCCTGCCCGCCCGAGGACGCCCTGGAGGCGTTCTACCTGGCCGAGGCCTGCGAGCTGTCCATGCGCGAGGGCCGCATCGTCGGAGCCGAGGAGGTGCGGCGATGAGGATCGCCGGCGCGCCGATCTCGTGGGGCGTGTGCGAGGTGCCGGGCTGGGGCCACCAGATGGCGCCCGCGCGCGTGCTCGCGGAGATGCGCGACCTCGGGCTCTCCGCCACCGAACTCGGCCCGGACGGGTTCCTGCCGGCGGCGCGCGACGAGCGGGAGGCGCTGCTGTCGTCGTACGGGCTGGGGCTCGTGGGGGCGTTCGTCCCGGTCGTCCTGCACGACCCGGACCACGACCCGATGCCGGAGATCGAGCGGGCGCTCGACGGCATGAGCGGCGTGCTCGTGCTGGCCGCCGCGACCGGCCTCGCGGGCTACGACGGGCGGCCCGCCCTGGACACCCGGGCCTGGGCGACGCTGCTGTCCAACCTCGACGCGATCACGGCGCGGGCGTCCCGGCGCGGCCGGCTCGCGGCGCTGCACCCGCACGTCGGGACGGTCGTGGAGACCCGCGCGGACGTCGAGCGGGTGCTGTCGGGGTCCGGCGTGCCGCTGTGCCTGGACACCGGGCACCTGCTCGTCGGCGGCACCGACCCGGCGTGGCTGACGCGGTTCGCGGCCGCGCGGATCGCGCACGTCCACCTCAAGGACGTCGACGCGGCGCTCGCGGCCCGGGTGCTCGGCGGCGAGGTCGCCTACTCCGACGCGGTCCGCGACGGCCTCTACCGGCCGCTCGGGGAGGGCGACGTCGACATCTCCGGCATCATCGCGACCCTGGAGGGCGCCGGATACGGAGGCTGGTACGTGATGGAGCAGGACGCGGTCCTGGCGGAGGAGCCCGCGCCGGGCGCCGGACCGTACGACGACGTCCGCCGCAGCCTGGACTACCTCGCGAAGGCGGCCCGATGAGCCATGACCTGATCACGATGGGGCGGGTGAGCGTCGACATCTACCCGGACCAGGTGGGCAGGCCGCTGGAGGACGTCGAGTCGTTCGGGAGGTACCTCGGCGGCAGTCCCACGAACGTCGCGGTCGCGGCGGCCCGGTACGGGCGCAGGACCGCGGTGATCACGCGGACCGGGGACGACCCGTTCGGCCGGTACGTCCACAAGGCGCTCAAGGAGTACGGGGTGGACGACCGGTTCGTCACGTCCGTCCCCGGGCTGCCGACGCCGCTGGCGTTCTGCGAGATCTTCCCGCCGGACGACTTCCCGCTGTACTTCTACCGCTATCCGAAGGCACCCGACCTGGAGATACATCCGCACGAGCTGGACATGGAGGCGATCGGGCGGGCCCGGATCGTCTGGGCGACGGTGACGGGCCTGTCGCAGCAGCCGAGCCGCGAGGCGACGCTGCTCGCGCTCGGCGCGCACACCGGCCACGCCGTCATCGACCTCGACTACAGGCCGATGCTGTGGGACGACCCGGGGGAGGCGCCGCACTGGGCGGGCCGGGCCCTGGAACGGGCGACGGTCGCCGTCGGCAACCTGGAGGAGTGCGAGGTCGCGGTGGGGGAGCGGGAGCCGGAGGCGGCCGCCCGCGCCATCCTCGACCGCGGCCCGGAGCTCGCCATCGTGAAGATGGGACCGGACGGCGTCCTCGCCGCGACCCGCGAGGAGACGGTGCGGGTGCCGCCGGTCAAGGTGGACGTGGCGAACGGGCTCGGCGCGGGCGACGCGTTCGGCGGCGCGGTCTGCCACGGCCTGCTGTCGGGCTGGGACCTGGAGCGGATCATCGCGTTCGCGGGCGCGGCCGGCGCGATCGTCGCGTCCCGCATCGCCTGCTCCGCCGCGATGCCGGACGAGGCCGAAGTGGACGCGCTGCTGGCGGAAGGGGCGATCGGATGAAGCATCACCTGCCGGCGGGTTCCGCCGCGGAGGGGCCGTACGGGGTCGTCGTGACGCCGGAGTCGGCGGGCTGGGCGCACACGGCGCTGCGCGTCCTCGACCTGCCCGACCCGGGCGGGCACACGTTCGGCACCGGCGACTTCGAGATGATCGTCCTGCCGCTGGCCGGGTCGTGCGCGGTGGAGTGCGAGGGCGAGCGGTTCGAGCTGGACGGCCGCGCCGACGTCTTCAGCCGGGTCGGCGACTTCGCGTACGTGCCGCGCGACGCGCGGGTGACCGTCCGGGGACGGGGCCGGTTCGCGCTCGCCGCGGCCCGCTGCCAGGCGCGCCTGGAGCCCCGCTACGGGCCAGCCGAGGACGTGCCCGTCGAGCTGCGCGGCGCGGGACCGGCGAGCCGCCAGGTCAACAACTTCGGCACGCCCGAGGGGTTCCCGTTCGCCGAGAAGCTGATCGCGTGCGAGGTGCTCACGCCGGGCGGCTGCTGGTCGTCGTTCCCGCCGCACAAGCACGACGAGGAGGGGCCGGACGAGGCGGTCCTCGAGGAGATCTACTACTTCGAGGTCGCCGGTGACGGCGGCATGGCCTACCAGCGCGTTTACGGCACGCCGGACCGGCCGATCGACGTGCTCGCGGAGGTGCGCGGAGGGGACGTCGTGCTGATCCCGCACGGCTGGCACGGCCCGTCGATGGCGGCGCCGGGCCACGACCTGTACTACCTGAACGTGATGGCCGGGCCGTCGCCGGAGCGCGCGTGGCGGATCTGCGACGATCCCGCGCACGCGTGGGTCCGCGGGACCTGGCAAGGGCAGGCCGTCGACCCGCGGCTGCCGCTCACCTCGGCGAAGGGACGCTCATGAGGCTCACGGTCGGGCAGGCCGTCGTCCGTTTCCTCGCGGCGCAGTGGTCGGAGCGCGACGGGGAGGAGCAGCGGTTCTTCCCGGGGTGCTTCGGCATCTTCGGGCATGGGAACGTCGCGGGGATCGGGCAGGCGCTGCTGGAGTACGGCGAGGAGATGCCGTACTACATGGCCCGCAATGAACAGGCGATGGTGCATACGGCGTCGGGGTTCGCGCGCATGAACGACCGGTTGTCGACATTCGCGTGTACGACGTCCATCGGGCCTGGTGCGACGAACATGGTGACGGGTGCGGCGCTGGCGACCATCAACCGGCTGCCCGTGCTGCTGCTGCCGGGTGACATCTTCGCCACCCGTCCGGCCAATCCGGTGCTGCAGGAGCTTGAAGACGCCCGTTCCTACGACGTCTCCGTCAACGACTGCTTCAAGCCGGTGTCGAAGTACTGGGACCGCATCAACCGTCCCGAGCAGCTTCCCAGCGCGCTCATGGCGGCGATGCGCGTGCTCACCGATCCTGCCGAAACCGGGGCCGTCACCTTGGCGCTGCCCCAGGACGTCCAGGCGGAGGCGTACGACTGGCCGGACGAGCTGTTCGCGCGCCGCGTCTGGCGCATCCCGCGCGCGCTTCCGGAACCGGCCGCGCTCGACGAGGCGTGCGCGATCCTCCAGAAGGCCGAACGCCCGCTGATCGTGGCGGGCGGCGGGGTCATCTACTCCGGCGCCACCGACGACCTGCGCGCCTTCGCCGAACGGACCGGCATTCCCGTGGCGGAGACGCAGGCGGGCAAGGGCGCGCTTCCCTGGGACCACTCATGCTCCGTGGGCGCCATAGGCGCGACGGGTACGACGGCCGCGAACGCCCTGGCGCGGGAAGCCGACGTCGTCATCGGCGTAGGGACCCGCTACAGCGACTTCACCACCGCGTCCCACAGCCTCTTCGCCAACCCGCGCGTGCGGTTCGTCAACGTGAACGTGGCGCGGTTCGACGCCGCCAAGCTCGCAGGCACGATGGTCGTGGCGGACGCCCGCGAAGGCATCCGTGGCCTGAACGCCGCCCTCGACGGCTACGCCGTTCCCAACGCGTACAAGCACGAGGCCACCGCGCTCATGGCCCGCTGGAACGCCGCGGTGGACGAGGCGTACGCCCCGCAGGACCGTCCGCTGCCCGCCCAGTCGGAGGTCATCGGCGCCGTCAACGAGGTGAGCGGCCCGCGCGACGTCGTCGTCTGCGCGGCGGGCTCGATGCCCGGCGACCTGCACAAGCTGTGGCGGGCGAGCGACCCCAAGGGCTACCACGTCGAATACGGCTACTCCTGCATGGGCTACGAGATCGCCGGCGGGCTCGGCGTGAAGATGGCCGACCCGTCCCGCGAGGTGTTCGTCATGGTCGGCGACGGGTCGTACCTGATGATGGCGCAGGAGCTCACCACCGCCGTCGCTGAGGGCGTGAAACTCATCGTCGTGCTCGTCCAGAACCACGGGTTCGCCTCGATCGGGAACCTGTCGGAGTCGGTCGGCGCGCAGCGGTTCGGCACCCGCTACCGCGCCCGCACCGGCACCGGGCTCGACGGCGAGCGGCTCCCCGTCGACCTCGCCGCCAACGCCGCCAGCCTCGGCGCCGACGTGCTCCGCGCGTCCGGCGTCAAGGAGCTGCGCGAGGCGCTGCGCCGCGCCCGCGAGAGCGACCGGACGACCGTCGTGCACATCGAGACCGACCCCCTGATCGACGCGCCTGACAGCGAGGCGTGGTGGGACGTCCCGGTCGCCGAGGTCTCGGCGCTCGGCTCCACCCGCGAGGCACGCGGCCGGTATGAGAAGGAGGTCTGGTCGCGCCGCCGCCATCTGTGATCAACTCTCTGTCCCGGCTCACTTTCTCGGGGGAGAATCGGAGAGCGTCCGTATGAAAGGCGTGTTCGCGCGAACGTCGTTCAAGGGCCGTGCACCCGCGAGGGGCCGTGCACCCGGCAGGAGGCTGGCGGTGCTGGCCGTGGCGGGGATGCTGGCGCTCGGCGCGTGCAGCAGCTCCGGCGGCAAGAAGGGCGAGGAGAAGGCGACCGGCGGGAACGGGCCCCGGCTGAAGATCGCGATGGTCACCCACTCGGCGCCCGGCGACACCTTCTGGGACATCGTCCAGAAGGGGGCGAAGGCGGCCGCCGCCAAGGACAACGTCCAGTTCCTGTACTCGGCCGACCCGGACGGGGGCAAGCAGGCGCAGCTCGTCCAGACCGCGATCGACCAGAAGGTCGACGGCATCATCGTCACCCTCGCCAAGCCCGACGCGATGAAGGACGTGCTGGCCCGCGCCACCGCCGCGAAGATCCCCGTCGTGTCGATCAACTCCGGCGCGGAGGACTCGGCGAAGCTCGGCGCGCTCGCGCACTTCGGCCAGGACGAGTCGATCGCCGGCGAGGCGGCCGGCACGGAGCTGGCGAAGATCGGCGTGAAGAAGGCGCTGTGCGTGGTGCACGAGCAGGGCAACGTCGGGCTGGAGAGCCGCTGCGCCGGCGCGAAGAAGACCTTCTCCGGCCAGCTGCAGAACCTGTACGTGCAGGGCAGCGACATGCCGCAGGTCAAGTCGTCCATCACCGCGAAGCTCCAGTCGGACAAGGGCATCGACGGGATCCTGACGCTCGGCGCCCCGTTCGCCGCGACCGCGGTCGACTCGGTCAAGGAGACGAGCAGCAAGGCCAAGGTCGCCACGTTCGACCTGAACAAGGACCTGATCGCCTCGATCAAGTCCGGTGACATCCAGTTCGCCGTCGACCAGCAGCCCTACCTGCAGGGCTACGAGGCCGTCGACGAGCTGTGGCTCTACAAGACCAACGGCAACGTGCTCGGCGGCGGGCGCCCGGTGCTGACCGGTCCCGCGATCGTCACCAAGGACAACGCCGCCTCGCTGGAGGGCTTCGCCGTCCGGGGGACGCGGTGACGCAGGCGGTCGCCGGGCCGCCCGCGGCCGTGCCGGACGAGCGGCTGGCGCGGGAGTCGCCGCTGCGGCGGCTGCTGCGCCGGCCCGAGTTCGGCGCGCTGCTCGGCGCGGTCGCGGTGTTCGTGTTCTTCTCGCTGGTCGCCGACGCGTTCCTGCAGGCCGACTCGTTCTCGACGGTGCTGTACGCGAGCTCCACGTTCGGGATCATGGCGGTCGGGGTGTCGCTGCTGATGATCGGCGGCGAGTTCGACCTGTCCGCCGGGGTCATGGTGACGACGGCGGCGCTCGTCGCGACGCTGGTCAGCTACCAGCTCACGCTGAACCTGTGGGTCGGCGTCGCGATCTCGCTCGTCGTGACGCTTGCGATCGGGGCGCTCAACGGCCTGCTCTACATCAGGACGGGCCTGCCGAGCTTCATCGTCACTCTCGCCACGTTCTTCATGCTCGCCGGGGCGAACCTCGGCGTGACGAAGGCGGTCACCGGGAACGTCGCGTCCGACTCCGTCCGGGACATGGACGGGTTCGAGAGCGCGCGGAAGGTGTTCGCGTCCGATGTCGACGTCGGCGGCGTCAACGTCAAGATCACCGTGTTCTGGTGGCTGCTGTTCGTCGGGATCGCGACCTGGATCCTGCTGCGCACCCGCGCCGGGAACTGGATCTTCGCGGTGGGCGGCGCGGCCGGCAGCGCCCGCGCGGTCGGCGTCCCCGTCGCCCGCACGAAGATCGGCCTGTTCATGGGCGTGGCGTTCTGCGGCTGGTTCTCCGGGATGCACCTGGTGTTCGCGTTCGCCACCGTCCAGTCGGGCGAGGGCGTCGGCAACGAGTTCAACTACATCATCTGCGCGGTCATCGGCGGCTGCCTGCTGACCGGCGGCTACGGGTCGGCGATCGGCGCGGCGATCGGCGCGTTCATCTTCGGCATGGTGAACAAGGGCATCGTGTACGCCGAGTGGAACCCGGACTGGTTCCGGTTCTTCCTCGGCGCGATGCTGCTCATCGCCACCGTGGTCAACCTGATCGTGCGGCGCAGAGTGGAGCGGTCGGCATGACGGACCCCAAGGACGCGCCGCTCGTCCGGCTGGCCGGCGTCGGCAAGAACTACGGCAACGTCATCGCGCTGCGGGACGTGGACCTGGAGGCGTCCGCCGGCGAGGTGACCTGCGTGCTCGGCGACAACGGCGCCGGCAAGTCCACCCTCATCAAGATCGTCGCCGGGCTGCACCGGCACGACCTCGGCACCTACGAGGTGCAGGGCGAGCCGGTGGCGTTCTCCTCGCCGCGCGACGCGCTCGACCGCGGCATCGCGACCGTCTACCAGGACCTCGCGGTCGTCCCGCTGATGCCGGTCTGGCGGAACTTCTTCCTCGGCTCGGAGAAGCGCAAGGGCTTCGGTCGCATGGACATCACGTTCATGCGCCGCACCGCCAAGCGCGAGATGGCGGCGATGGGCATCGACCTGCGCGACGTCGACCAGCCCATCGGCACGCTGTCGGGCGGCGAGCGGCAGTGCGTGGCGATCGCCCGCGCCGTCTACTTCGGCGCGAAGGCCTTGGTGCTGGACGAGCCGACGGCCGCGCTCGGCGTGAAGCAGGCCGGGACCGTCCTGCGCTACATCGTGCAGGCGCGCGAGCGGGGCCTCGCGGTCATCTTCATCACCCACAACCCGCACCACGCCTACCCGGTCGGCGACCGCTTCCTGATCCTCAACCGCGGCCGCCCGATCGGCTACCGCACCAAGGAGGAGATCACCCGCGAGGAGCTGACCGCCCTCATGGCGGGCGGCGCCGAACTGGAGGAGCTCGCCCACGAACTGGACGCCGCCGTGTCCGGCTCGGGCAGCCGCGCCGCGAAGGAACTCGCGGAGGGCGCCGACCACCTCCGCAAGTCCGACTGACCCCGGGACACGGCGGGCCGCGGGACGGACGGCCCGCCGTGCGCGTCAGGTCCAGGTGGCGTTTGCGAGGATCGCGTCCAGGTTCGGGGTGTTCCACTCGTCGACGATCAGGAACTTCGACTGCGGCAGGCACCACCACCGCTGGACGAACGACACGCCGGTCTTCTGGATCATCTCGGGCCCTGAGGTCAGGCGGATGCAGCTCAGGCGCCACTCGCGGTACTCGGCGTTCCGGCCGCCGATCGGCCGCAGCCCGCTGCGGACGAGTTCGAAGTCGCCGCCGCCGTAGAACAGGTCGGTGTCGGGCGGGCAGACGTGCGACACGTCCGTCTCCGGAGCCCAGGGCTCATCGCGGCGGAAGGTCTGCCAGCCGGTCCTCCCGTCGTTCGACCACGGCTTCGTGATCACGAGGATCCCGGGGCAGTACTTCCAGGCGGCCCCGCCCGGCCAGTCCTTCGGGGTCCGGCAGGCGCCCGGCGTGGTGACGTTGTGGTTCGCGGTGTCCTGCTTCGTGAGGCCCAAGCTCCTCGAACGCCAGCCCGCGGGCACCGTGAGCGTCAGCCGGCCGATGCGCAGCGGTACTCCGGACGGTTTCGGTCGGGCCGTGGTCGGGGCGGTAACGGGGCGGGACGAGTGGTCGGGCTGGGCGGCGCGGTAGGCGGCGGCTCCGCCGATCGTGGTGCCGGCGACGGCGGTCGCGGTGATGGCGACCGCCGCCTTGGTGCCGACGGCCGCGAGCACGCCGCCGGACCCCGCCGCGCCTGCTCCGGCCGCGGCGCCCGCGCCTGCGGCG
>NZ_WBMR01000157.1 GCF_008923365.1 Actinomadura montaniterrae | reverse complement strand
CCCGGCGGCGGCGCGGCGCCCTGCCCGGCTGGGACGCCACGTCCCGCCGCATGGCCGCCGTCCTGGACGGACTCGCTGAGGAGACACCATGACCGCTTTCGCCCCGGCCTGGCTCGCGCTGCGCGAGGAGGCCGACGCCGCCGCCCGCGCCGGCGAGTTGCTCGGCCCGCTTCGCGCGCGCCTGCCCGCCGGCGAACCGCTGGTCATCTGGGACCTCGGCTGCGGCACCGGCGCGCTCGGGCGCTGGCTCGCCCCGCGCCTCCCCGGCCCCCAGCACTGGGTCCTGTACGACGGCGACCCCGCCCTGCTGGAGGAGGCCCGCGCCAACGCCTACCGCACCGCCGACGGCACGCCCGCCACCCTGGAGACCCGCGAGGGCGACCTCGCCGGCCTGCGCGCCGCCGACCTCGTCGGCGCGTCCCTGGTCACCGCGTCCGCGCTGCTGGACGTCCTCACCGCCGGGCAGGTCGACGGGATCGCCGCCGCCGTGTCCTGCCCCGCGCTGCTCACCCTCACCGTCGCCGGACGCGTCCGGATCGTCCCGCATGACCCGCTGGACGCCGAGATCGGCGCCGCGTTCGACGCCCACCAGCGGCGGGACGGGCTGCTCGGCCCGGACGCCGCCGCGGCCGCCGCGACCGCGTTCCGCCGCCGCGGCGCGACCGTCCAGACCCGTCCCAGCCCGTGGCGGCTCGGCCCGGAGCGGGCCGGGCTCACGGCCGAGTGGCTGCGCGGCTGGGTCGGCGCCGCCGTCGAGCAGCGCCCCGACCTCGCCGAACCCGCCGCCGAGTACCTGCGGCGCCGGCTCGCCGACTGCGACGCCGGCCGCCTGACCGCCGAGGTCCACCACATCGACCTGCTCGCACTCCCCGGGGGAACCACGTGAAGCTCCGTCCCTGGCTGCGCGTCGCGGCCGCCCTGGCGATCCTCGCCGGACTGCTGTGGTGGCACAGCACGTCGGCGTTCGTCGCCGCGCTGAAGGCGGTCGACGGGCCGTCCGTCGCGGCGGCGCTGGCCGCCGGCCTGTTCAGCACCGTGTGCGCCGCGGCGCGCTGGCGCCTGATCGCCCGCCGGCTCGGCCTCCCGCTGCCGCTGCCCGGCGCCGTCGCCGCCTACTACCGGGCGCTGTTCCTCAACGCGGTGCTGCCCGCCGGCGTCCTCGGCGACGTGCACCGCGCCGTCAGCCACGGCCACCGCGCCGGGGACGTCGGGCGCGGCGTCCGCGCGGTCGTGCTGGAACGCGCCGCGGGGCAGATCGTCCTCGTGCTCGCGTGCCTGGCCGTCCTGCCGGCCCGCCCGTCGCTGCTGGCGTCGCTGACGCCCGCGCTGATCCCGGCGGCGCTGGTGCTGAGCGTCCTGCTGGCGCTGGCGCGCTGGCGGCACCGCGCCGTCGCCGCCGCGCTCGCGGAGGCCCGCGGCGTCCTCGCGGCCTGGCCCGGCATCGCCGGGCTGTCGGTCGCGGCCCTCGCCGGGCACCTCGCGCTGTTCGTCGTCGCCGCGCGCGCCGCCGGCTCGCACGCGCCCCTCCTCGAGCTGCTGCCGCTGCTGCTGCTGGCGCTGCTGGTCATGGGCCTGCCGATCAACGTCGGCGGCTGGGGGCCGCGCGAGGCCGTGACCGCGCTCGCGTTCGGCGCCGCCGGCCTAGGCTCGGCCGAGGGCCTCACCATCTCCGTCGTCTACGGCGTGCTGACCTTCGTGTCCGCGCTGCCGGGCGCCCTCGCCCTGCTGGTCCAGCACGGCGAGGCAGCTCCCGAACGCCCCGACGAGGCGGGCGAGCGCGTCCCGGCCCTTGCCGGCGGAGGCCAGTGACGGCCGCCCGATGACCCCGGACGCGGTGTAGGCCGCCATCCCGGCCGTCAGCAGGTGCCGCCGGTCGTCGGCGAGGTGATCGGAGCCCTCGTACCCGGGCCGGACGAGTCCGGGGTGCGCGTGCAGCAGGATCGACGTCTCCAGCTCCCCGGCGTGCATGTCGGAGATGCCGGACGTCGCCATTCCGGCGGCGGCCCGCGCGTCCTCCCATTCGTCCATTCCGGGGAACAGCGCCATGTCGCCGCCCGACTCCTGGACCGCGTTCCCGAGGACGTAGTTGCCGCCGTGCCCGCTGACCAGCACCAGCTTCGGCACGCCTGCCCTGCGCAGCGAGTCCGCCACGTCGCGCACCACCGCGTACAGGGTCGCCGCCGAGATGCTGACCGTCCCGGGCCATCCGGCGTGCTCGTGCTCGTGCGAGCAGGAGATCGTCACCGGCGGGAGCACCCGGACCGGGTACCGCTCGGCGATCGCGTCGGCGACGGTGCACGCGATCACCGTGTCCGTGGCCAGCGGCAGGAACGGCCCGTGCTGCTCGAAACTCCCGACGGGCAGCAGCGCCACTCGGGCGTCCCGTTCCTCCGTGCTCGTGTGCGTCGGCAGCATGCGCCCACCCTGCCACGCCCGCGCCCGGCCGGGGGCCGCGGACCCGGCCGGGTGACCTGATCGTCGCGACTCGCATTGCTTATCGTCTTTGTCGTACATGATCAGCATGTCCATTATCTGGGTTTCTGGCGGCGGCAGAAGATCATCGCTTGGGAGTACTCCGACGCGGACTTCACGATCGGCGCCCCACGCTGTCCCCAATGTTTGCGATCAGTGCGACATCAGTCGAATTCCCTCGGGAAATGTGATCAACGAAACGATGTCGGACACCTCCGGCAAAGAACAAGATCACTAGTTCGGGGAGAAGTATGATGACAAGCGCGCGAACCGGCGTGAAGCTCGCGGTGGCCGGTGCGGCGAGCGGCCTGACCCTGCTGAGCGGCGGCGCCGCCCTGGCGGCCACCGCGCCGCACGGCGGCCCCGTCGGCGCCGGCGACATCTGCCGGTACGAGGTCATCGCGCGGAGCGGCCTGAACGTCCACCAGACGCCGCGCGGCAAGCTCATCCCGCCGCCGCTGAAGTTCGGCCTGCACATCGGCGCGGACTGCAAGGCGAGCAACGGCGGCTGGGTCGAGCTGCACCAGGGCGTGCCCAAGAACCAGCTGCACGGCTGGGTCTTCAAGAAGTTCCTCAAGCCGATCAAGCCCACCGGCGGCGCCTCCGCCGGTGCGGGCGGCACCTCCGCCGCGGCGGACCCGATGCTGGCCGGCGCCGGCCTCGGGGCGATCGTGCTGGGCGGCGGCCTCGCCGTCGCGGTCCGCCGCCGCCAGGTGAAGGGCCTCTCCTGACCCGCGCGTCCGGGCCGCGCACCGCGGCCGGCCGACGCACCCGCGCGGTGCCGGCCGGCCGCAGTGCCCTCCGGGGCGCCCGCCTCCCGAAAATGGGGGGAATTTCCGTCCTGGTCCATGCATGAACGCATTGTCGATAATGGCGAGTCTTGTCGCGCGAGATAGGACTGCGCTTTGTCGTCCGACGATGAGATTTTCGATCTGCCGACCGATCGCTATCCCCAACGTTTGCGACCCCGACGGCATGTCCCTAATGCACTAGGGGCAGCTTGATCACGACGAAGTCGGACACCTCCGGCATCAACAAGATCACTAGTTGGGGGAAGAATGAGCTCAAGCGCGCGCACTGGCATGGCGCTCGCGGTCGCCGGGACCGCCGGCGGCCTGATGCTGCTGACCGGGGGCGCGGCCGACGCGGCGACCGCCACGCCGCACCTGGCCGCCGCGCCGAAGATCTGCCGCTACGAGGTCACCGCGAGCGCCCTGAACGTCCGCACCGGCCCGGGCACGAGGTGGGAGACGGTGCCGCCTCCGCTGCGGCACGGCAAGCACCTCGGCGCCGACTGCATCACGAGCCAGTCCGGCTGGCACCAGCTCCGGTCGAACCAGGTCGGCAAGTGGGTCAGCGGCCAGTTCCTGCGCCTGCTCAGCCACAGCGGCCGGAGCTGCCGGTACGTGGTCACCGCGAACACGCTGAACGTCCGCACGGGCCCGAGCACCGGATACGACACCTCGCCGCCGCCGCTCCACCGCGGCCAGCACATCACCGCGGACTGCCGGGCCAGCGAGGCCGGCTGGCGGACGCTCCGCCAGAGCGTTCCGGCGAACCAGGTCGGCAAGTGGTCCTTCGGCGGGTTCCTGAAGCCGATCCGCTCGGCCCGCGGCGGCGTCATGGCCGGTGGCGGCGGTACCGCCGCCGCGTCGTACAACCCGCTGCTGGCCGGGGCCGGCCTCGGCGCCATCGCGCTGGGCGGCGGGGTCGCGATCGCGGCGTTCCGCCGCCGGGCGCAGGGGCTCTCCTGAGCCGATGAGCAAAGCAAGGCGCAGCGGCCGGCCAATGCACCTGTGGTATTGGCTGGCCGCCGTCCTCATCGCGACAGGGACCGCCATGTGCGTCGTCGGGTTCCGGCTGACCGGCCCCGACGCGCCGCCGCAGCCGCCCTCGTCCAACCTGGTGGAGAAGGCGCCCGACGACACGGCGCCGAACCCGGAGCAGGCGCTCTCGCCGTCGCTGCCCGAACGGGTCCGGATCCCGTCCATCAAGGTGGACGCCCCGGTCATCCGGGTCGCCACCAAACCGGACGGGGAGCTGGAGGTGCCGCCGCTCAGCCGCGTCGACCAGGTCGGCTGGTACCAGGAGGGCCCGACGCCGGGTGAGAACGGCCGCAGCGTCCTCGTCGGCCACGTCGACTCCAGGACCAGGCCGGGCGTCTTCTACAGGCTCGGGGCGCTCCGCCCGGGGCGCCGGATCGAGGTCGTCCGCAAGGACGGGACCGTCCCGGCCTTCCGCATCGACCGCATCCAGCGCGTCGACAAGGACAAGTTCCCGACCGGCAGCGTCTACGGCCGCGAGGGGGGCCCGGAGCTGCGCCTCATCACGTGCGGCGGCCGGTTCGACCACGCGCGCGGCCACTACGTCGACAACATCATCGTCTACGCGTCCCTGGTCCCGGGCAGCCAGAACACCGCCCAGAAGGCCCACACCGAACGCTGACCGAGCACCGGCCCCGGTACCCCCGCGGTACCGGGGCCGCCGCACGTCCCCGCACACCCGTGCGACCCTGTCACCGAAGCCCGCCCGGAGAACGACGGAGGCCCGGATGGCACGCGGCTCACTTCGCGACCAGGTGATCGACGACTGCGCGGCCAAGACGGGCGCGGTGGAGGACTACCCCTTCGGCGACGGCGTGGCCGTGTTCAAGGTGGCCGGCCGGATGTTCGCGCTCGTGTCCCTCGGCCCGCCCCCGGGCGCCGTCAGCCTCAAATGCGACCCCGACCTGGCCGTCGAACTGCGCGACCGCCACGCCGCGATCACCCCCGGCTACCACTTGAACAAGCGGCACTGGAACACCGTGACCCTGGACGGCTCGGTCCCCGACGACGAACTCCAGGAAATGATCGACCACTCCTACGCCCTCGTAGTGGCCCGCCTAACCAAAGCCCAACGAACCCAACTGACAAGCTGACCGAACGCCCAGCTAGAGCGCGGTACACAAGTTCACGAGCGGGGGCGTCGGGCGAACGCGCGCCGGAGGACGGGCGTCAACGCAAGCGCACCGGCGGTCGCGGCGGCGAGGAGAGCCCAAGGACGGCGGCGCGAGGGCCGCGGCTCAGGTGGGGGAGCGGGAGCTCGCCGGTATTCCTCGTCCAGGATCTCGTGGAAGCGCCGGGCCCGCTTGCTGCCGGACGTGCTCAGGCGCACTTGGCGGGCCTCCTGCCAGTAGGCGCGGCCGGGACGGCCGCTGAACATCTCGCGGGAGATGGCCCGTAGACGCACCTCGGGGAGGGCCTTGGTCTCGTAGGACATCTGCCACTCGGAGACGATCATGTTGATGTACATGAGCTGGCGGCGCGCCGTGCGATCCTCCCTTTCGGGAACCGGCCCCCACGCCTCGTCCAGCGCGGGGTCGTCCATCGCCATCTTGAGCAACTCGGCGATCGCGATCCGCCGAGCCTCCTCCCGAGCGATCTTCGTATCGTGCGCCTGGAAGATGAGGGTGGAGACGATGCCGATGAGAGCGAGAACGGACAGGAGCGCGGACGCGGCGCCGTAGGTCTGCCCGATGAAGCTCCAGCGCTCCCAGCGGGTCGTCGGCCCGGAGAAGGCTCGCAGGGCCCATGGCGACGCGCCGATGAGACCGATGACGAGGAGCGTGCCGAGGCTGAAGAGGAGTGCGCTCAGCCTGCTCCGGCCCAGGCGAACGGAAGGCATCTACGAACGATAGTTCAGACCGCGGGAGCGGGGAGTGGAGCGACCTCTCGCTCGAAGAAATCAAGGAGGGGCTCGCCCCTCCGGTAGAGGTCGGCTATCTCCGCGGCCGCCGTCCGGATGATGTGGGGCTCTCTGATGCACCGGGCCCCGCATGGCGTCCAATCCGGTAGGTATTGGACTTCGTAGAGGACGCGTTTGCCGATGACGACGACCTCGGGCAGCTGGCCTCGCGATTCGAGTGACGACAGTTCATCGGCCCGCAGCACGCTCAGCTCGAAGCCCTCCTCGGCGAGCATGCGGAGGGCGTGCAGCTCCCAATGCAGGTAGGGGCTCACCGGGTACTCGACCACGCGGACACGGCGGACGCTCAACCCTTGGCGCTTGTTGCGGCGCGCTTCGGCGCGGACGGCTCCCCGGTCCTTCTCCAGAAGGCGAAGGGAGCGTTGCCAGTCCCCGGCGGCGAACGCCTGCCAGCTCGGGTCGTTCAGCTCGCGGAAGACCTGAGAGCGCTCCAGCTTCCAGACCACGCCGGTCAGGTCCTCGATCTGGCGTGCGAAGTCCCGGTGATAGGCGGCATGGTCGAGCACGCCACCGGGAATGGTCGGGATCTTGTCAAGCATCTCGGATGTCCGGTTTTGCGGCGGACAGCAGGCGGCCTGAGATGATCACGAGGCGCTCGTCGGAACCGATGCTCACCCCGGGTGGGAGCCGGTCGCTGTACGCGCTGGTGGCATCGCGGCCGATAACGGCGATGTCGCCGTTGTCCAGCTCCCAGATCTCGGGACAGTCCTGCGTGGTGCGGCTGTCGCCCACGTCGGCGGCCGTCTTGCCGAGTCTCCGCTGGAACTCCGCGCCATGATCGGCTTCCCATGGCCTGGACATGAAGTCGCTCACTTCCAGTAGCCGGTGCTAGTGGGAATATTCTCACCGGCGCGCCGCCCCGGCAAGTCTTGCCTAAATCATCCAGCTAGTACCGGGTTATGGGTATTGGCCGAAAAGGTCGGAGTGTGCGCGTTCACGCCGGCGGCATGAGGGCCCAGATGATTTTGCCTTGGGCGGTGGCGGACGGGCGGGTGCCGGTCTCCTGGGCGTAGGCGGCGATGATCGCGAGGCCGCGTCCACTCACGGCGTCCGCGCCGGCGGAGCGAGGGAGCGGCAGCTCAGGGGCCGGGTCCCAGCATTCGAGCAGGGGCGCGCCGTTGTACGTGGCGATGCGGATCCGGATGTGGCGACCCGGTGCCGCGTTGACGGCGTTCGTCGTGATCTCGCTCATGACGAGGATCGAGTCGTCGATGAGAGATCGCTCGTAACCCCAATGGGTGAGGGCGTAGCGGACGAGTTCGCGAGCGAGGGCGACCGAAGAGCCCACTGCGAGCAGAGTCATCCGTATTTCGTCTGATTTGTGTATTTGGAGGGTCGGAACTCGATCGTCCATGGCAGCCGTCCTGATTTCCGGGAACTTCGCCACAGGATCGGCGCTCGGGAGTTAGCCTGCACTGGATTGCAAAGCATGCAATACGGGAGGAGTCCCGATGACGGTGCGCGAGACGATCGATCCGAACTCGTCCCTCTGGGCCTGGCTGGCCTTCGACCTGTGGTTTCACCGTACCCAGCGCGGCCTTTCGCTGGCGCAGGTGGCGAGCATCGTGAAGGCGACGAGGGGGACCGTATCGAATTGGGAGGCGGGCAGGTACCGTCCCAATGACGATCACATGGTGCTCCTCGATGAGGCATGGAACACCGGAGGGCACTTTCAGCGGCTGATGTACTACGCCCGTACTGGGCACGACCCGGACTGGTTCAAGCAATTCATCCAGTATGAAAAGAGTGCGGACGTCGTCCGGCTCTACCACGGGAAGACGATTCCCCTGCTGGCGCAGACGGAGGACTACGCTCTCGCTCTTCTGCGGGCCGCGGGCCGGATGCGGGAGGCCGAAGCGGAGACCAAGGCGCGGATGAAGCGCCAGGAGATCCTCCTCCGCAAGGAGCCGCCGTATCTGTGGATCCTGCTGGACCAGGAGGTGCTCGAAACGCGCGTCGGCGATCACGCGGTGATGCGGGACCAGCTCGGGCATCTCCTCAAGATGGGGGAGAGCCCGCGCACCATGATCCGCGTCGTGGCCAGATCGGTGGGATGGCATCCGGGCCATGACGGCCCTCTCCAGATCTACAAGATCCGATCGAGGGAGCTGGCTTATGCGGGAGCGCAGATCGGCGGGCGCCTGATCGAGGCCGGTGACGAGGTCGCCACCATCGCGATACGGTTCGAGCAGATCGGGGCGTTTGCCCTTTCTAGGGACGCGTCGAGGGAACTGATCGAGCAGACGATGAGGACCTACGAGTGACCGAGTGGCGTAAGAGCTCCCGAAGTGGCGGTGGCAACGACGACGCATGCGTCGAGTTGGCCCGTCTGGGCGGGTGTATTGGGGTGCGGGATTCCAAGGATCCGGAGGGGCCTCGGCTCGGGGTCAGTGCTCGGGACTTCGGCGGGTTGCTGGCGCGCATCAAGCTCGGAGAGCTGAACCTCGGCGACCGGGCCTCCTGACATCTGAATCGGGGGGGTTCACCAGGCGATCAGGCCCAGGTCGGTGCGGTGCAGGTCGGGGAGGCGGTGGAAGCGGCCGTCGTCCAGGCGGAAGACGGCCCGGTCGCGGCGGGAGCTGACGAGCAGGTGCCGGCCGGTCGCGTCGAGGGTGGTCCGGAAGTCGGTCGGCGCCGCGGGCGCGATCTGACGGGCCGTCATGCTGGCGAGTTCGCGGACGGGAGCCCTGCGGGACCCGTCCCCGATGGGCACGGGCAGCTCCACCACCGCGACGGACTTGAACGTCCCGTCGTCGTCGGTGTCCTCCTTGACGGCCGTGACGGTGAGCCCGTCCGGGGAGAGCCGCAAGGACGACAGGTCCGCGACGCTCTTCAGGACGACGCGGGCGTGGCCCAGGTCGGTGCCGGCCGTGCGGGTGTCGAGCGCGCGCAGGTCGATGCCGATGTCGTTGCCGGGTGTCTCCTCCGGATCCTCGCTGGCGAGGAAGAGGGTGCGGCCGTCCACCGCCCATGCCGGGGACTGCACGAACCCCGGCGAGTCGGCGCTCGGCGGCAGCAGGCGCCATGCCCGGGTGGCGCCGGACGGGGAATCGACGACCGCCACGTCGTCGCCGCTGCAGCCGGCGAGGTTGTTGAAGACGAGTGCGACACGGCTGCCGTCCGCCGTGGCGGCCATCTCGTCCACGATGGTGCCGAACCCGCCGGGCAGGGTCGTCCGGTGCGCCACGGTCCCGTCGCCGCGCAGGGTCACTTTGTCGATGCGGGTGCGGCAGTGGCCGACCTCGTCGGCGAGGAAGGCGGTGCGCCGGTCGGCCGAGAGCGTGAGGGCGGAGTAGTGCCCGGTGCGGGGCCTGATGTCGGCGATCATGCGTCCGGTCCAGGAGTCGAAGACGCCGACGCCGCCTTTCCGGTGGGTGGCCAGGAAGTACGGGGGGCCTTCGTGCGCGCCGAGCGCGTCCGGTCCGCGCAGGGCGCCGCGGAGCGCGACGGTCACGGCCACGACCGTGATCACGGTGAGGACGGCGGCGACGGCGGCGACCGGCACGAGCCGCCGTCCCGCGGGCCGGCGGCGGGCGGCGGGCAGGGTCAGCGGCGGCAGCGACTCGCGCGTCACCTCGCGCGTCTCGGCGGCGGCGGCGTCCTTCAGCAGCCGTTCGATGTTCACGGGGTCTCTCCCAGCATGCGCTCAAGGGCGGTGCGCCCGCGGGACGTGTTGGACCGGACGGTGCCCCGGCTCACCCGCATGACCTGCGCGGTCTCCTCCTCGGACAGGTCGAGGACGAACCGGAGCACCAGCGTCTCCCGCTGCTTGTGCGGGAGGCGGCGCAGCGCGTCGAGGATCTCCTTGCCCTGCTCCAGGTCCAGGACCCGGCTCTCCGCCGACGCGACGGGCGGTTCCTGGGCGCCGAGAAGGCGGCGGTTCCGGCGGCGCAGCACCGACCGGCAGTTGTTGAGCACCGACGACCTCAGGTAGGTCAGGGCCTTGCCGGTGTCCTTCAGCCGCCCCCACCGCCGGTACAGGCCGAGGAAGGAGTCCTGGACGACGTCCTCGGCCGTCTGCCTGTCGCCGACCATCACCAGGGCCAGCCTGACGAGGTCCAGGGCGTGCGCTTCGTACAACTGCGTCACCGCTCTGTCGGGGGAGGGCTCCGCCAGGTCCGGGGGGCCGTCCTGGCGGAAGTTGAGGAGGCTCACGTGGAAGAGACGCGTCCGGGGCGCCGATGTTGCATGGGGGGCCGAACTTTTTCCGGGCGGGCCGTCACCGCTGGAACAGCGACAGCGTGACGCCGCGGACGCGCCAGACGCCCGCCTGCCGGAAGTGCCGCTGGAGGACGTCGACCTTCGCGCGGTCCCGCGGGTCCAGGGACGGGCTGCGCCAGGGCCCCTCCAGCAGCCAGACCCGGGTGGTCGCGGCGCCGGCCAGCCGGCGGCCGATCTCGGACGGGGAGAACTCGGTGCCGCCGAAGTTGCCCGCCTGGGCGGGGGTCCGCCGCAGGGCGATGTCGCGCGTCCCGCGGAACGCGTCCGGGTACGCCTCGGCGATCGACCGCCGGTCCGCCGTGAGGAAGAGGACCGCGTCACCCGGCCGGGCCTCCTGCCGGACGATCGCCGCGGCCCCGCGGAGGTCGTCCCACCAGTTCTCTGGGCGGCGCTGCGCGACCTGGAGGGGTTCCAGCAGGACGGCCATCGCGACGATCGGCGCGATCCACGTCCGGTGGGGCAGCCGGGCGAGTCCCGCGGCGGCCAGGAGCGACACGGCGGGAAGGCTGCCGATCACGTAGCGGCCCGTGTAGAAGGGATGGAACTGGGAGGCCAGCAGCAGCAGCGCCGCGGGCAGCAGCAGCCACGGCACGGCCAGGGCCTGCGGGCCGATCGGCCCGCGGCGCCGCGCCGTGACCAGGCCCACCGCCATGGCCGCGCCGAGCAGGTCCATCACGGTGCGGGGGCCGGTGAACGCCTCGGCCAGGTAGAGCGCGTCGCGCCAGCCCGGGCGCGCCAGCCAGTCCAGGGCGTTGCGCTGCGTCACGGCCAGCGCGATCAGCGGGCTCACGGCGACCACCGCCGACGCCGCGGCGGCGGACCACGGGCGCAGCATCGTCCTGGTGCGGCGCGACAGCAGCAGGGTCGCCAGGTGGGCGGGCAGGATGAGCAGCGCGAACAGATGGACCAGCCCCAGCAGGGCGATGCCCGCGCCGTAGGCGGCGTACCGGCGCCGGGAGCCGCGTTCGGCCAGGTCCACGAACAGGACGGTCAGCCACACGGTGAGCGCCGCGACCAGGGAGTAGGAGCGGGCCTCGTGCGCGTAGTGGCTGGCGAACGGTGCCCCGGCGTAGAGCAGGCCGGCGACGAACCCGGCCGATCCGGACATGATCCTTCGGCCGAGGACGGTGACGCCCGCCGCGGTGGCCGCGAACGCCGCGATCGAGGGGAGCCGCAGCGCGAACTCGCCGGCTCCGAAGAGCTGCACGACACCGTGCATGAACAGGTAGTAGACGGCGTGGACGGCGTCGATGTGACGGGCGCACCACAGGATGTCGGGGGTCGAGCGGCGGGCGATCTCGGACGTGATCGCCTCGTCCCGCCACAGCGGCAGCCGTCCGGCGCCCCAGAGGCCCATCGCCAGCGCCAGCAGGGCGGGCCCCGAGGGAAGGAGCCAGGCCTTCCAGCGCTCTCGCCGCGCCTCCGTGCGTCGGCTCGCGTCTTCGGAGGGCGGGCCGGGGTGCGCGGCGGGGGCCGGGCGATCACCGGGCAGAAGATCCAGTTTGGAGTCCACGCCAAGAGACGCAGGGAACCCCGAACCGTTGCATTTCCCCGCCGCCTATTCGCGAAGGGGCGCGGGTGCCGCTCCTACTCGCAGGCGAAGACCTCGACGGTGGCGCTGCTCAGGGGGTCCAGGTCATTGTGCGCTGGTGGAGGCGTTGGCCGCGGTAGCGGGCGCCGGGGACGAGGCGGGCCGGGCCGTGCTCGGTGAAGCCCATGCGGCGGAAGAACGCGAGCGCGCGGGTGTTCTCGCAGAGGGTCTGCAGGTGGCAGCCGGGGGAGCCGGTGGACCTGAGCCGGTCGAACCAGGCGGTCATGAGGTTCTCGGCGGCTCCGGTCCCGCGTGCCTCGGGGACGAGGTTGATGTGCAGGTGCGCGGGCCATCGGGGGTCCTCGAAGGCCGTGGCCCTGGGGCGTCCGCGGGCGGCGGCCCAGAGGAGGTCCCCGGTGCTGCGCGCGAAGAAGGCGGCGAGGCGGGGGCGCAGCATGAGGCGGTGCCTCCGGATGGCCTCCAGCGTGCGGGCCTCCTCGCTCGGGAGGCGGGACGAGTCGCGGCACCCGGTCAGGCAGCCCACGAGCCGTCCCCCGGACTCGGCGACGAAGAGGGACTCCGGCTCCAGGTCCATGTAGGGGGTGAGGTAGATGGCCGCCTCGGACTCCTCGTGGCCCCACAGGGACGCGGAGGGGGACCCCTCGCGGGCGCGGCCGAACAGGGCGAGCAGCTCCGCCCGGTCACTCTCGGTGAACGGCCGGATCTCCGCCGGAGCGGGGGAATCGGGAGGCCATGCCGTTCCGGTCTGCAGGTAAAGCGGGTTCATGCAAACCCCAACGTCCGGACCCGGCCGGATGACTCCTGGCGATCAACGAGGGGGCCGGCGGACCCGGCCGGTGGCCCGGGGCGGATAGCGTTGGGGGCCTATGAGCGCCACTCTCGTCGTCAAGGACCTCGCGGCCGGGCATGGGGACCGGGCGCTGTTCGACGGGCTCGACCTCGTCGTCGCGCCCGGCGACGTCGTCGGGCTGGTCGGCGGCAACGGGGCCGGGAAGTCGACGCTGCTGCGGCTGCTGGCCGGGCTCGGGACGCCCGAGGCGGGCGCCGTCCAGCTCAGCCCGGCGTCGGCGTCCGTCGGATACCTCCCGCAGGAGCCGGAGCGGCGGCCGGACGAGACCGTCGCGGCGTTCCTCGCCCGCCGGACGGGCGTGGCGCGCGCGCAGGCCGACCTGGACGCGGCGACCGAGGGCCTCGTGGAGGGGCGCGCGGGGGCCGACGACGCCTACGCCGCGGCCCTGGAGCGCTGGCTCGACCTCGGCGGCGCAGACCTGGAGGACCGGGCCGGGGAGGTCGCGGCGGACCTCGGGCTCGGCGTCGGGCTGGACCGGCCGATGACGGCGCTGTCGGGCGGGCAGGCGGCCCGGGCCGGGCTGGCGTCGCTGCTGCTCAGCCGGTACGACGTGTTCCTGCTGGACGAGCCGACCAACGACCTCGACCTCGACGGCCTGGAGCGGCTGGAGCGCTTCGTCACCGGCCTGCGGGCCGGGACCGTGGTCGTCAGCCACGACCGCGAGTTCCTCGCCCGGACGGTCACGAGCGTCCTGGAGCTCGACCTCGCCCAGCACCAGATCAACCTGTACGGCGGCGGATACGACGCCTACCTGGCCGAACGCGAGGTCGCCCGCAGGCACGCGCGGGCGGAGTACGAGGAGTACGCCGGGAAGCTGTCCGCGCTGCAGGAGCGCGGCCGGATGCAGCGGGCCTGGATGGACAAGGGCGTCCGCAACGCGCGCCGCAAGGCCACCGACAACGACAAGGTCGGCCGCAAGTTCCGGTCGGAAGCGAGCGAGAAGCAGGCGGCGAAGGCGCGGCAGACGGAGCGGGCCATCGAGCGCCTCGACGTCGTCGAGGAGCCCCGCAAGGAGTGGGAGCTGCGGATGGAGATCGCCGCCGCGCCCCGCTCCGGGGCGGTGGTGGCGACGCTGCGCGGCGCGGTCGTGCGGCGCGGCGCGTTCACGCTCGGGCCGGTGGACCTGGAGATCGGCTGGGCCGACCGGGTCGCGATCACCGGCGCGAACGGCGCGGGCAAGTCCACGCTGCTGGGCGCGCTGCTCGGCCGGATCGTCCCGGACGAGGGCGACGCGGCGCTCGGCCCCGGCGTGATCGTCGGCGAGGT
Organism: Actinomadura montaniterrae; assembly: GCF_008923365.1. Taxonomy (GTDB): domain Bacteria; phylum Actinomycetota; class Actinomycetes; order Streptosporangiales; family Streptosporangiaceae; genus Spirillospora; species Spirillospora montaniterrae. The sequence goes on along the minus strand of NZ_WBMR01000157.1, from coordinate 7,485 downwards.
CGACCAGGCGCGCGGCCTGTTCCTCGGGGACGAGCCGCTGCTGGACGCGTTCGCCGCCGCGTCGGGGCTGGAGCCCGAGGCCGTCCGGACCCTGCTGGCGAAGTTCGGGCTGCGCGCCGACCACGTGCTGCGCCCGGCCGGGACCCTGTCGCCCGGCGAGCGGACCCGCGCCGCGCTGGCCCTGCTCCAGGGCAAGGGCGTCAACCTGCTGGTGCTGGACGAGCCGACCAACCACCTGGACCTTCCGGCGATCGAGCAGCTCGAGTCCGCGCTGGAGTCCTACCCGGGCACGCTGCTGCTGGTGACGCACGACCGCCGGATGCTCCAGGCCGTCCGCACCACCCGCCGCCTCGTCGTCGCGGACGGCCGCGTCGCCGACGACCTGGCCCCGGCGGACCGCTGACGGCTGACCGTCAGGTCACCGTCCTCTCCTCGACGGCGGCGCGGTAGCAGGTCAGCCACCAGTGCGCTGTGAGCCCGACGTGGCCCGGCGGGACGGCCATCGTGCCCGTGGCGGCCGTCAGCGTCTCGTCGTTGGCGAGGTAGCAGACGAACTTGGAGAGCCCTTCCTCGTCGCCGCGGTACGTCCAGTACCAGCTCGACGGCGGGGAGCCGTCGAGGAAAGGCCCCTGCAGGAGCTCCTGGGCCCGCGGCGGGAGGTTCCCCAGCATGCCCCGCGCGTCGGCGTCGAGACCGAGATCGGGGGGCGGCGCGTCCGGCCGGGGCGGTGGCGGCGCGTCGGCGGCGGGACGGTGGATCACGCCGAAGGCCTCCAGCGATCCGGGCACGAAGCGGAACACCGTCACCCGGTGGACGGGGAAGCGCCGGAGCACGAGGCCGGGAACGGCGTGCGCCAGGGCCCTCTCGCCGAGGATCCCCGCGGCCGGGCGGCCGCCGTCACCGCGGTGCTCCTGGGCGAACGACTCGATGGGCTCGCCCGCCGCGTCGGCGAGCCTCCCACGGACCCTGCGGCCGAGGCGGGCCCAGCACTCGTCCTCGGACGCGGCGCCGCCGTCGAAGGTCAGGTCCCCGGGCGGGTGAAGGGGGAACGACGAGCCCATGCCGCCTCCGCACGCTCGGCGTGCCGACAGTGTAGGGCTCAGAGGGCGTCGACGGCCTCGGGGGAGAGGACGTTGGCGAGGACCATGGCGGCGCAGCCGGTGAGGCCGGCGCTCTCGCCGAGGCGGCTCGGCTCGATGCGCAGGCTGCGCGTCGCGAGCACGGTGGAGCGCTGGTAGACGACCTCGCGCAGGCCCGCGATGAGGGGCTCGTCGGCGCCGACGAGGTCGCCGCCGAGGACGACGACGGCGGGATTGAGCAGGTTCACGGCGGTGGCGACGACCTCGCCGATGCGGCGGCCCGCCTCGCGCAGCAGCGCGACGGTGGCGGGGTCGCCGGCGCGGGCCATCGCGGCGAGGGCGGGCAGGTCCGCGGCGGACGAGCGGGCCAGCAGGGCGGTGCCGCCCGCGACGGCCTCGACGCAGCCGGTGTTGCCGCAGCGGCACGGCGCGTCCCCGGCGGCCGGGACGGGGACGTGGCCGATCTCCCCGGCCGCGCCGAGCGCGCCGCGCTGGATGGCGCCGCCCGCGATGACGCCCGCGCCGATGCCGGTGGACACCTTGACGAACAGCAGGTCCTGGACGCCGGGGTGGGCCTGGTGCTCGCCGAGCGCGGCGGTGTTGACCTCGTTGTCGAGGTGGGCGGGGACCCCGAACCGCTCCAGGACGGGCGGGCTGACCTCGACGCGGTCCCAGCGTCCGGCGACGTGCTCGACGGCGTCGGGCACGCCGAGGCCCACGCCCCGGATCGACGCCGGGTCGATGCCGGAGCCGGCGAGCAGGTCGCTCCACTGGTCGAGGAGGCGCGGCAGCGTCTTGCCCGCGGTGACGTCGGCGGGCGGCGCGTCGGACCGGGCGAGGACGCGGCCGGCGAGGTCGCAGACGGCGAGCTGGCCGCGGGACTGGCCGAGGTTGGCGACGAGCACGGTGCCGCCCGCGGCGTTGAACGCCAGGCGGGCCGGCGGGCGCCCGCCGGTGGACGGGCCGTCGGCGCGCTCGACGACGAGGCCGCGCGCGATCAGGTCGGCGACGCGGGACGCGACGGCGGGGCGGGAGAGGCCGGTGACGCGGCCCAGATCGGCGCGGGTGGCGACGCCGTCCTCGCGGATGAGGCGCAGCACGTCGCCGGTCGTGCACGGGCGGGTCACGGGGCGCGGCATCCGGTCAGTCAAGCACGGCCCTCTTCGGTACGTCCAGTTCGCCGAACATATGGACTTTTGTTAGTTGAAGTTCATAAGTCGGCTTGTACGGGTGACCTATGTCTCGATAGTTTGGCGATCTACCGATCCCCCTGGTCTGGAGCTCGCGATGGCCTTGCACCCTGTCTTGGAACGCGTCACACAGCGCATCGCCGAGCGGAGCGCCGCCCGGCGCACCGCCTACCTCGACCGCATCGGCGCCGCCCGCACGCAGGGCCCGGCGCGCGGCGGCATGGGGTGCGCGAACCTGGCGCACGGGTTCGCGGCCTGCGGCGTCCAGGACAAGCTGTGGCTGCGCGGAAACGTCACGCCGAACATCGCGATCGTGTCGGCGTACAACGACATGCTCTCCGCGCACCAGCCGTTGAAGGACTACCCGGACATCCTGAAGGCCGCGATCCGCCAGGCGGGCGGCACCGCGCAGTTCGCGGGCGGCGTCCCGGCGATGTGCGACGGCATCACGCAGGGCCGCGCCGGCATGGAGCTGTCGCTGTTCAGCCGGGACGTGGTGGCGATGGCGACGGCGGTGGCGCTGTCGCACGACATGTTCGACGGCGCGCTGCTGCTCGGCGTCTGCGACAAGATCGTCCCGGGCCTGGTGATCGGCGCGCTGGCGTTCGGGCACCTGCCGGTGATCCTGGTGCCGGCCGGGCCGATGGCGTCCGGGCTGCCGAACGCGCAGAAGGCCAAGGTCCGCAAGCGGTACGCGGCGGGGGAGATCGGCCGGGACGAACTGCTCGCCGCGGAGGCCGCGTCCTACCACTCGCCCGGCACCTGCACCTTCTACGGGACGGCCAACTCCAACCAGCTGCTCATGGAGGTCATGGGCCTGCACCTGCCGGGCGCGAGCTTCGTCCCGCCGGGGACCCCGCTGCGCGACGGGCTGACGGAGGCGGCCGGGCGGCGCGTCCTCAAGCTGACTGACCTCGCGGACGAGTACACCCCGATCGGCGAGGTGCTGGACGAGCGGGCCTTCGCCAACGCGATCGTCGCGCTGCTCGCGACCGGCGGGTCCACCAACCACACGCTGCACCTGGTCGCGATGGCCGCCGCCGCGGGCATCGAGCTGACCTGGGACGACTTCGACGAGCTGTCCAAGGTGACGCCGCTGCTCACCCGGCTCTACCCGAACGGCACCGCGGACGTGAACCACTTCCACGCCGCCGGCGGCACCGCGTTCCTCATCGGCGAGCTGATCGACGCGGGGCTGCTGCACGAGGACGCTCGCACGGTCGGCGGCGCCACTCTCGCCGCGTACCGGAAGACGCCGCGGCTCGACGGCGGAAGGGTCGTGTGGGACGAGGCGCCCGCCGAGTCCGGCGACACCGACGTCCTGCGCCCCGCGGACGAGCCGTTCGACACCCACGGCGGCCTGCACACCGTGTCCGGCAACCTCGGCCGCGCCGTGATCAAGGTGTCGGCGGTCCGGCCCGAGCACCGCACGGTCGAGGCGCCCGCCCGGGTGTTCGAGTCGCAGGAGGCGCTGCAGGAGGCGTTCGCCGCCGGCGAGCTGGACCGGGACGTCGTCGCGGTCGTCCGGCACCAGGGGCCGCGCGCCAACGGGATGCCGGAGCTGCACCGCCTCACCCCGCCGCTCTCGGTGCTCCAGGACCGCGGGTTCCGGGTCGCGCTGGTCACGGACGGACGCATGTCGGGCGCCTCGGGGGCGGTGCCCGCCGCGATCCACGTGTCGCCGGAGGCGGCGGCGGGCGGCCCGCTCGCCCGCGTCCGCGACGGCGACGTCGTCCGGCTGGACGCCGACAAGGGACTGCTGGAGGTCCTCGTCCCGGACGAGGAGTTCGACGCCCGCATCCCGGGCGGCGCGGCGCCGTCCGCCGAGGAGTGGACCGGCACCGGACGCGAGCTGTTCGACGTGTTCCGCCGCTCGGTCGGCGCGGCCGAACTCGGCGCCGGGGTGTTCGCGTGAGCCGGGGTCCCGAAGCGGGCACGGCGTGGCTGGTCGCCGACGTCGGCGGCACGAACGCCCGCTTCGCCCTCGTCGACGGCCCGGACGGCGCCCCGGAGCGGGTCGAGTCGCTGCCCACCCGCGACCACGCGGGGCTCGCCGAGGCCGCCGCCGCCTACCTCGAACGGCACGCCCCCGACGTCCGGCCGACGGCCGCGTGCCTGGCGGTGGCGGGTCCCGTCACCGACGGCACCTACCACCTGACCAACGCCGGCTGGCCGAAGGGCACCGCGGAAGGGGTGCGCGAGCACCTCGGGATCCCGCACCTGGAGATCCTCAACGACTTCGAGGCGCTCGCCCTCGCGCTGCCCCGCCTCGGGCCGGACGACCTCGTCCCGATCGGCCCCGCCGGCGACCGCCCCGCCGGGGCCGCCCCGCTCGCGGTGCTCGGCCCGGGCACCGGGCTCGGCGTCGCCGGGCTCGTCCCGACGCCCGCCGGATGGGTGCCGCTGGCCGGCGAGGGCGGGCAGGTCGACGTCCCCGCCGCCACCGACCGGGAGCTCGCGGTCGCGCGGCTGCTGCGCGCCGAGCACGGCACGTCCCGCGCCGAGTCCCTGCTGTCCGGCGCCGGCCTCGCCCGCATCCACCGCTACCTGGCGATACTCGACGGTGTGAAGGCCGAGCCGCTGGACCCCGCGCGGATCTGCGCCCACGGCGACGACCCGCTCTGCGCGGAGGCCGTCGCGATGTTCTGCGCGCTGCTCGGCTCGCTCGCCGGGAACGTCGCGCTGACCCTCGGCGCCCGCGGCGGCGTCCACCTCGGCGGCGGCATCCTGCCGCGCATCGCGGGCGCGCTGCACCGCAGCGACTTCCGCGCCCGCTTCGAGGCGAAGCCGCCCGTCGAGGACTACCTGCGTCCCGTCCCGACCTCGCTGATCGTCCACCCCGGCCCGGCCCTCGTCGGCGCCGCCGTCCGGCTGGCGCAGACCCCGGCCGCCCTGGAACCCCTGGAGCACGCATGAACACCGAAGAGCTGTTCGGGCTGGCGCCCGTCGTCCCGGTCGTCGTCCTCGACGACGCCGACCACGCGGTGCCGCTCGCCCGCGCCCTGGTCGACGGCGGGCTCCCCGCGATCGAGGTGACGCTGCGCACGCCCGCCGCCGTCGAGTCGATCGAGCGGATCGCCGCCGAGGTCCCGGACGCCGTCGTCGGCGCGGGCACGGTCGTCACCGCGGGGGACGCGGAGCGGTCGCTGAAGGCGGGCGCGCGGTTCCTCGTCAGCCCCGGCTGCACGCCCCGGCTGCGGGCCGCGATGGCGGACACCGGCCTGCCGTTCCTGCCGGGCGTCTCCAGCGCGTCGGAGGCGATGGCGCTGCTGGAGGAGGGCGTCACCGCGATGAAGTTCTTCCCGGCCGAGCCGGCCGGCGGCGTCCCCTACCTGAAGGCGCTCGGCGGGCCGCTGCCGCAGATCACGTTCTGCCCGACCGGCGGGATCCGGCCCGGCAACGCCGCCGACTACCTCGCGCTGCCGAACGTCGGCTGCGTCGGCGGCACCTGGCTGACCCCGTCCGACGCCGTCCGCGCAGGGGACTGGGACCGCGTCCGCGCGCTCGCCGCCGAGGCCGCGGAACTCCGCCCGGCCTGATGTCACGTTCGCGGGTCTCCCTCCCGTCTCCTGGGCAGGAGCGACAACAAGGGAGGCCCGCGATGGACAGCACGAACATCCGCGAGACGCTCGACGGCCTGGCGCGCCAGCGCACCGTCCTGCTGACCACCTACCGCAAGGACGGAACGCCGGTCGGGACGCCGGTGAACGTCGTCGTCCGCGGCGACCACGCCTACTTCCGCACCTACGACAAGGCGTACAAGGCCAAGCGGATGGCCCGCAACCCCGAGGTCGAGGTCGCGCCGAGCACCTACAGGGGCAAGGTCACCGGCCCCGCGGTACACGGCCGGGTCCGGCTGCTGAGCGAGGAGGAGGCGAAGCCGATCCGCCGGATGCTGGCGCGCAAGCACCGCTTCCAGCAGGGCTTCGCCGTCCCGCTCGTCCACCGGATGAAGCACTACAAGACCCTGCACTACGAGCTGACGCTCGACGCGTGACCGCCGCCGCGGTGCGGGCAGGGCCCGGCGCCGAGCCCTGCCCCGCCCGCCGCCGGGACGAGGTCCATCCGCAGCCGCCCGCAGGCGCAGCGGCTCCACACGACGACGCCGTCACTGGTGAGATGCCGGGAAAGGATCCTGCCTCGCTGTGTCATGACCACAGTCTGCTCAGACCGGAACGTTGCCGTCCATTTCACATTTCCGCGGTCATCTGTGCAAAATGATTGCATGATCGATCTGCGGCGGCTGCACATGCTCCGGCTCGTCCACCAGTACGGGACGGTCACCTCGGCGGCGGACGCGCTGCACCTCACCCCGTCCGCCGTCTCCCACCACCTGCGGGAACTGGCGCGCGAGCTGAAGGTGCCGCTGCTGGAGCCGCAGGGCCGCCGCGTCCGGCTCACCCCGGCCGCGCTGCTGCTCGTCGAGCATGCCGACGGCATGCTCGCCCGGTGGGAGGAGGCGCTCGCCGACCTCGAGTCGCACCGCGCCGGCGCGTCCGGGCCGCTGCGCATGTGCGGGTTCCCCACGGCGGTCGGCGGCCTGATCGCCCCCGCCGCCGGCGCGCTGCTGCGCGCCGATCCGGCCCTCGCCGTCGAGATCCGCGAGTGCGACACCGACGTGGCCGTGGGCCTGCTCGCGGCCGGCGAGACCGACGTCGCGGTCATCGAGCCCACCGAGGACGCGCCGCCGCCCGGCGACCCGCGCTTCGACCGCGAGCCGCTGATGGCGGAGGCGCTCGACCTGATCGTCCCGGCCGGGCACCCGCTCGCGGGACGGCGCGGCGTCCGGCTGGAGGACGCCGCGGGCGAGGCGTGGATCAGCGTGCAGGGCTGCGTCCACCACCAGCAGGTCATGACCTACTGCGCGGCGGCGGGGTTCACGCCCCGGATCGCGCACAACGCCACCACCTGGGCGGTGATCTGGGCGCTGGTCAGCAACGGGCTCGGCATCTCGCTCGTGCCGCGGCTGGCGGACGGCCCGGCCGACCAGCCGGTCGTGCGCGTCCCGCTGTCCGGCGACGCGGTGCCGACGCGGCAGGTGCTGACCTGCGTGCGGCGCGGCAGCCGCGCGAACCCTCTGATCGTCCGCGCCCTCGCCGCGCTGCGCGACGCCGTCCCGTCCCGCTGCGCCCGCCTGCCCGACCGCTCCGCCGCCTAGGCCCACCCGCCGGCGGCCGCCCGCAGGACGCCCATCCGGGACGCCCGGCGGGCGGCAG
>NZ_WBMR01000156.1 GCF_008923365.1 Actinomadura montaniterrae | reverse complement strand
CCGGGGCGCCGGGAGCGCCGTCCCCCTCGCTGGAAGGACCATACTCGGCAATACGGGCGAAGGCGGCCACGTCCAGAGCTTCGCCCCGCGCCCGCGGATCAACGCCCGCCGCGCGCAGCGCCCGCTCCGCCTCCGCCGCCGACCCCGCCCAGCCCGCCAGCGCCGCCCGCAGCGTCTTGCGGCGCTGCGCGAACGCCGCGTCCACCACCGCGAACACCCGCTCGCGGGACGCGGCGGCCGGCGGCGGATCCCGCCGCGTGAACGCGACCAGCCCGGAATCGACGTTCGGCACCGGCCAGAACACCGCCCGGCCCACCGGACCGGCGCGGCGCGCCTCCCCGTACCAGGCGAGCTTCACCGACGGCACCCCGTAGATCTTGCTCCCCGGCGCGGCCGTCATCCGGTCCGCGACCTCCGCCTGCACCATGACCAGCGCCGACCGCAGCGACGGCAGCACCTCCAGCAGACGCAGGACCACCGGCACCGCGACGTTGTAGGGCAGGTTCGCCACCAGCGCCGTCGGCGCCGGCCCCGGCACCGATGTGATCTTCATCGCGTCGGCGCGGACGACCTCCAGCCGGTCCGCCAGCTCCGGCTCCCGCGCGGCCGCCGTCGCGGGCAGCTCCGCCGCCAGCACCGGATCGATCTCCACCGCCACCACCCGCCGCGCCTCCGGCAGCAGCGCCAGCGTCAGCGACCCCAGCCCCGGCCCGACCTCGATGACCACATCGTCCGGCCCCAGGTCCGCGGCCCGCACGATCCGCCGCACGGTGTTGGCGTCGATGACGAAGTTCTGCCCGAGCGTCTTGGTCGGCCTGATGCCCAGCCGCGCCGCCAGCTCCCGCACGTCCGCCGGACCGAGCAGCCCCCGTCTCTCCCCCATGAGAACAAGTGTGGCAGGTCAGGAGAACAGGAACTTCCCGCATACCGGCCACTGCCCCTGCCACCGCCCGTTCACCCGGTTGTAGAGCAGCTGCGCCCGGTACGTCTGCTCGCCGGCGCTCGCGTCCGACGGCCTGCCCGACCCGCCGACCGACGCCCACGACGACAGCGAGAACTGGTACAGCCCGTAGTAGCCGGACGGGTTCACCGCCTTGGGGTTGCCGTGCGACTCGCAGTTCGCCAGCCCCGCCCAGTTCAGCTTCGCCGCCGCGCCCGTCCCCGCCGACTTCGGCCCCACCGCCACGATCCGCGCCACCGGCTTGCGCTTCACCTTCTGCGCGATGACCGCCCTGACCTTCTTGCCCTTCCGCCGGACGTACGCCATCTGCACGACCTTGATGCCGGCCTTGCCCTTGCGCAACTCCTTCTGCGACCACGGCGGCACCGACGCGCTCTTCTTCTCGATCGTCGGCGCCGGCACCCGCACCGTCCTCGTCACCGGCTTCGACAGCAGCCGCAGCACCTTCACCACGCCCCCGGCGGGCTGCTCGCGCGCCGGCTTCACCAGGTCGTACCGGCCGAGCTTCACACCGGCCTGGTCCAGCACCTGCTGGACCGTCGTCCCGGTCGTCATCGTCGTCGTCTTCTTCCCGTCCACCACGATGACCACCTTGCGCGGCGCCGGCGCGGACGCCCTCGGCGCGTCCGCCACCCGCACCGTCGACCGCGGCTTCGGCGAACCACCGCCGCCGCACGCCGTCGCCAGCAGCACCGTCGCGATCAGGACAGCAGAAGTCGCAGGGGCTCGACGCACCGTTCCTCCAGGGGGAGCCGAGCGGGCCTGGGGGGTCGCCCGCTCAACGGCCAGACCCTAGAGCGGAACGCCCGTCCCCCGCCACCTCAACGCCCACACGGGTCCCCCCGCCCCCTCAGGTAAGAAGATGCGAACCCGAACGGTCATATTCACAGAGTCACCAACTGACTACGTTCAGTAATCGAGAGTCCACCTCGAAGAGAAGGGAGCCCACGCCGAACGCGGGTGTCCAGGGCGCGGAAGCCCGCGAAGAGGCCAGGGGGCCGGTGCGGACGGCCAGAGCCCGGCCGTCCGCACCGTCCTTAATGCTTTGTTCTTGGCGGTCGGCCCTGGGGGCCTCCCTTCGGCGAACAAAGCGGCGATCGCTGCATCGCTCCGACTCGGCCCTGGGGGCCTCGCTGCGCGATCAAGTTCTCGCAGGCTCGAACCTGGCTTCGCACGCGATCGCAACGCTCGGGTCGCTGCATCCTCAGCTTACGGACGATCCCTTTCCGCCTGTGCGGGGTTTCGCTCCCGTCCCGGCTATCCGCGCCTATCCGCTTGGGAGCCTCGGTGGGTTGTCGGGCGCGCGGGGGCATCGCCGAGTTGGGTCCCGAGCGCTCATGGACCTGTGTGGGCAGGTTGCTCGCTGGGGTTTTTAGGTTGTTGCTTGGGCGGTGGCTTGGCCGGCGGCTCGGGCGGAGAAGAGGCAGCCGCCTAGGAACGTTCCTTCGAGAGCGTTGTAGCCGTGGACGCCTCCGCCGCCGAAGCCGGCGACCTCGCCCGCCGCGTACAGGCCGGCTATGGGGCGGCCGTCCAGGCCGAGAGCGCGGGAGTCCAGGTCGGTTTGGATGCCGCCCAGCGTCTTGCGGGTGAGGACGTGCAGTTTCACGCCGATGAGCGGGCCGGCGGACGGGTCGAGGATGCGGTGCGGGACGGCGGTGCGGCTGAGCCGGTCGCCCAGGTAGCGGCGCGAATTTCGGATGTCCTGGACCTGGGCGTCCTTGCTGAACGGGTTGGTCGTCTGCAGGTCGCGGGACTCGATCTGGCGGCGCAGGCGGGCGGCGTCGAGGAGCGGCTCGTCGGTGAGGGCGTTCATGCCGGCCACGAGTTGGTCGAGGGTGGCGGCGACGACGAAGTCGGCGCCGTGGCGCTTGAACGCCTCGACCGGGGCGGGCGCGCCCTTCGACAGGACGCGTTCCCGCAGCACCGCCCTGCGGTCGCCGCTGGTGATGTCGGGGTTCTGCTCCGAGCCCGACAGCGCGAACTCCCGCTCGATGATCCTCTGGGTGAGGACGAACCAGGAGTGGTCGTAGGCGGCGATGTCGGGCGTGGTGCGCAGGTGCTCGAGGGTCGCGAGGGTGTCGTGGCCGGGGAGGCAGGGCGCGGGGAGGCGCCGTCCGAGGGCGTCGAACCACATCGGGGAGGGGCCCGGCAGGATCCTGATGGCGTGGCCGGGCCAGACCGGGTCCCAGTTGCGCACGCCCTCGGTGTAGTGCCACATCCGGTCGCGGTTGACGAGGCGGACCCCGGCGGCGGCGCTGATGTCGAGCATCCGGCCGTCCACGTAGGCGGGCACGCCGGTGATCATGCGGGCGGGTGCGGTGCCGAGGCGGTCGGGCCAGTACCGGCGGACCATCTCGTGGTTCCCGCCGATGCCGCCGCTGGTGACGATCACCGCCTGGGCCGACAGCTCGAACGTCCCCGCCTCTTCGCGGTTGGACGCGACGCCGCGCGGCGAGTCGTCGTCGGCGAGGACGGTGCCGTGCACGCCGGTCACCGTGCCGCCGGTGAGGGTCAGGCCGTCCACGCGGTGGCGGTGGTGGAAGGTGAGGAGGCCCTCGTCGGCGGCGAGGCGGGCGCTGCGGACGAACGGCGCGACGACACCGGTGCCCGTCCCCCAGGCGATGTGGAAGCGCGGCACGGAGTTGCCGTGGCCGTCGGCGCGGAGGTCGCCGCGCTCGGCCCAGCCGACGACGGGGGTCAGGCGGACGCCGTGGGACGCCAGCCATGCCCGCTTCTCCCCGGCGGCCCACTCCACGTAGGCGCGGGCCCACCGGACCGCCCAGGCGTCCTCGTCGTCGAGGCGGTCGAAGCGGGCGCTGCCCTGCCAGTCGTTCCAGGCCAGGTCGAAGGAGTCCCGGACGCGGAGCCGCCGCTGCTCCGGGGTGTCCACCAGGAACAGGCCGCCGAGCGACCAGAACGCCTGGCCGCCCAGGTTCGCGGCGTTCTCCTGCTCCACCAGCGCGACCCGGCGGCCGCGCGCGGTCAGCTCGTGCGCGGCGACCAGCCCGGCGAGCCCCGCGCCGACGACGATGACGTCCGCGTCCATCCCGCCTCCTTCCCCTGGCCCTATGCCCAGGGGAAGGCGCGCCCAACTACGAGGTCACCACGGGCCGAAGGTGCGTTCCCCGTTGGCCGCGATGGCGGTGCAGAGTTCGGCCAGGTCGACGCCCTTGACCTCGGCCATCGCCCGGACGGTGTGCGGGATCAAGTACGAGGCGTTCGGCTTGCCGCGGTTCGGGACCGGGGTGAGGAACGGCGCGTCGGTCTCGACGAGGACGAGGTCGAGGGGCGCGACGCGCAGCGCCTCGCGCAGCGGCTCGGCGTTCTTGAACGTGACGTTCCCGGCGAAGCTCATCACGTAGCCGCGGTCGGCGCAGACCTTCGCCATGGCGGCGTCGCCGGAGAAGCAGTGGAACACCACCTTCTCGGGCGCGCCCTCCTCGCGGAGGATGGCCAGGACGTCGTCGTGGGCCTCGCGGTCGTGGATCACGAGGGCCTTGCCGGTGCGCTTGGCGATCGCGATGTGGGCGCGGAACGCGGTGTGCTGGTCGGACTTCGGCGCCCAGTCGCGGTAGTAGTCCAGGCCCGTCTCGCCGATCGCCCGCACCTTCGGGTGCGCCGCCATCGCCTCGATGTCGTGCAGGACGTCGTCGTTGATGCCCGTGGTCTCGTTCGGGTGGATCGCGACGCCCGCGTACACGTCGTCGAACTCGGCCGCGGCGTCGACCGCGAACCGGGAGGACGGCAGGTCGCAGCCGATCGTGACGATCCGGGTGATCCCCGCCGCCTTCGCCGAGTGCAGCTGCTCGCTGACCGGCGTCTCGACGATGTCGAGGTGGCAGTGGCTGTCGAACACGTCGACCGGGAGCCGCTCGGGCAGCGGCGGGAACGACCGGGCGGCCTCGCCGCCCTGGTCGTCCGCCGGGCTCACTCCGCCTCCAGCCGGGCGAGCTCCTCGTCCACCACGGACGTGTCGAGCTTCTTGAACAGCGGGGTCGGCTTCGCGAGCGGGACGCCGGGCTTGATCGGCGTCGACTCCCACCGCGCCGCGGTGTCGTAGTCGCCGGTGAGGACCGTGTAGTCGGGGCCGCCCTCCTCCGAGACCGTCTCCAGCCGCGGCATGCCGCTCCACACGCCCTCGCCGCCGAGCAGCTCGTACACCTTCTGCGAGGAGTTCGGCAGGAACGGGGTCAGCAGCGTCTTGGCGTCGTCGACGACCTGCAGCGCGGTGTGCAGGATCGACTGGACGCGGGCCGGGTCGTCCTTCAGCTTCCAGGGCGCCTGGTCGGACAGGTACCGGTTGGCGTCCCGGACGACGTCGAGCGCCTCGGTGATCGCGTTCTTGAAGCGGGACCGCTCGAGCTCGGCGCCGACCGCCGCGAACCCGTTCCGGCTGCGCTCCATCAGGGCGCGGTCGGCGTCGTTGAGGTCGCCGGGCTCGGGGATCGCGCCGAAGTTCTTCGCGGCCATGTTCACCGACCGGTTGACGAGGTTGCCCCACGCGGCGACCAGCTCGTCGTTGTTGCGGCGGACGAACTCCGACCAGGTGAAGTCGGTGTCGTTGTTCTCGGGGCCGGCGACGGCGACGTAGTAGCGCAGGGCGTCGACGTCGTAGCGCTCCAGGAAGTCCTTGACGTAGATGACCACCTGGCGGGACGAGGAGAACTTGCGGCCCTCCATCGTCAGGTACTCCGACGACACGACCTCCGTCGGGGTGTTCAGCGTGCCCAGCGAGCCGGGCTTGCCGCCCTTGTCGCCCTGGCCGCTGTAGCCGAGCAGCATCGCCGGCCAGATCTCGGCGTGGAAGACGATGTTGTCCTTGCCCATGAAGTAGTACGACAGGGCGTCCGGGTCCTGCCACCAGGCGCGCCACGCGTCCGGGTCGCCCGAGCGCCGCGCCCACTCCACGGACGCCGACAGGTACCCGACGACGGCGTCGAACCACACGTACAGCTTCTTCGCCGGGTTCTCGCGCCAGCCGTCCAGCGGGATCGGCACGCCCCAGTCGATGTCGCGGCTGATCGCCCGGGGCTGGATGTCGTCCAGCAGGTTCAGCGCGAACTTCACCACGTTCGGCCGCCACGCCAGCGACCCGCTCTGCTTGCCGCGCAGGTACCGGCCGAGCACTTCGGTGAAGGCGGGCAGGTCGAGCATGAAGTGCTCGGTCTCGACGAACGCCGGCTTCTCGCCGTTGATCCGCGACACCGGGTTGATCAGGTCGATCGGGTCGAGCTGGTTGCCGCAGTTGTCGCACTGGTCGCCGCGCGCGCCGTCGTACCCGCAGATCGGGCAGGTGCCCTCGATGTAGCGGTCCGGGAGCGTCCGGCCGGTGGACGGCGAGATCGCGCCCATCGTCGTGGTCGGGAAGATGTAGCCGTTGTCGTGCAGGCCCTTGAAGACCTCCTGGACGATCGCGTAGTGGTTCAGCGTGGTCGTCCGGGTGAACAGGTCGTAGGTCATGCCGAGGCCGTGCAGGTCCTCGGCGATCACGGCGTTGTACCGGTCGGCCAGCTCGCGGGCGGTCACGCCCTCCTTGTCGGCCTGCACCTGGATCGGCGTGCCGTGCTCGTCGGTGCCGCTGACCATCAGGACCTGGTTGCCCGCCATCCGCTGGTAGCGGCTGAACATGTCGGCGGGCAGCGCGAAACCGGAGACGTGCCCGATGTGACGGGGCCCGTTGGCGTACGGCCAGGCGGGCGCGGTCAGGATGTGTCGGCTTGACGAGGACATGAAATCAAGGGTAGTCGCGCCGTCCCGTTGAACCGCACCAATATCGCCACCTGTGGATAACTCCCTCCGGCGCGATCGAGGCGGGACGCCGGCTGGAAGGTTGCTGCAGATCCGGCACGGCCGACTACGGCGGGTCCGGCACGCGAGTAGCCTGGTCCGGCGCCAAGCGCAGTCCAGCTCGTCGTCCAGCCAGGGGCAGAAGCCAGCCATGCCGCAGACCACGGCCGACCAGCCGGCCGTCACGCAGGAAACGACCACCGGACGGGCGGACGGGGCGCCCCGGAGGCTGATCGCCCGGATCCGCCGCACCCGCCGCGTGTGGTGGCTGGCGCTGCTCGTCGGGGTCTGCGCGGTGACCGCGCAGTGGGTGCTGATGACCCCGCCGCTGTACTTCGACCCGTACTACGTGTGGCTCGCGGCCCGCGACTGGCCCGACATCCCGCTCGGCGTCTTCCCGTTCGACGAGGTCCCGCACCAGGTGACGCGGATCGGGCTGGTGCTGCCCGCGCGGCTCGTCCAGGACGTCCTCGGCCCCGGTCAGGCCGCCTACTTCGTGATCGCCGCGCTCGGCGGGATCGCGTTCTTCGTCGGCACGTACCTGGTGGTGCGGGCGCTGTTCGGCGACGTCGCGGGCCTGCTGTCGGCCGGGGTCCTGCTGGTCCACCCGTTCTTCACGATGACCAACCCGTACGGCCACGAGATCACCTGGTCGACCGGGGTGATGCTGCCCGACATGCCGGGCGCCGGGCTGTTCGCGATCGGGATGGCGGCGCTGGTGGTGGCGAGCCGCCGGACGGGACGCGTCCAGACCAGGTTCCTGCTGGCGGCGGGGTTCCTGCTCGGCTGCTCGTTCCTCGTCCGGGAGTTCCTGGCGTTCCTGTTCCTGGCGATCCCCGCCTACCTGGCGCTGCTGCGGATCCCGTGGCGGCGCAACGTCACGGTCGGCGCGCCGATGGCGGTCGTGCTGGTGTTCAACTTCGTCCACAACCAGATCGTGTGGGGCAACCCGCTCGCCGGGCTGATCTCGGCGGCCGAGCACGGCGGCGAGTCCCGCGACTACGTGACGCGCGGGCTGGCGGCCCGGTCGTTCCTGCGCGCCATGCACGACTGGAACCCGCTCGGCGTGATCTTCGTCGCGGCGCTGGCCCTGACGATCGTGGGGTTCGCGGTCACCCGGGACCGGCGGCTCGCGCTCGTGCTGGTGTGGTTCTTCACCCTCGCCGTCCCGCTGACGATCTTCTCCGGGGTGCTCGACCCGCACAGCATCTCGCTGCGCGCCTGGCTGCAGCGGTACTGGTTCGGGGTGCTGCCCGCGCTGCTGGCCGGCGGGTTCGGGTCGCTGATCCTGATGTTCAGGATGATCCCGGACGGCCTGGTCGCGCGGCTGCGGCTGCGGACCGTGGCCGTCCCGGCCGTGGCGGCGGTGCTCGGCGGCGCGTACGTGTGGGCCGCCGTGACGGCCGTCCCGGAGCTGCCGCGCGACACGGCGTGGAACCAGCTGCGGATCTACCTCGGCAAGCACCAGGACATGAAGCTGATCTGCGCGGACCGGCGCCTCGCGCAGACCCTGACGTTCTACACGCGGGACATGTGGGGCAAGCAGATCTGGCACGGCGAGATCCGCGACTTCCCGCACTACGTCCCGCAGCTCCCGCTCGACGCCCTCCAGGGGCCGATGCTGTACACGCACTGGCGCGGCCAGGAGTCGCAGATCGCCGGGGGCTGGCGGCCGGACCCGGCGAAGGGCTGGCGGCTGATGTGGCGGTCGTCCGACGGCGTCCTGCAGCTGTGGAACCCGCCGCCCGGCGCCACCGGCTGACCCGCCCTCGGGGTCAGCGGGTCCAGGCGACCCAGTCGCCCTCGACGGTGCGGCGGCTGTCGACGACCTTCCAGCCCGCGGGCGCGCCGTGCGGCCAGGACCGCTCCGCCGGGACGTTCTTGGGCCACCACATGATGACCATGTCCGCGTTCCGGGGGGCCGGGGTGGTCTGGGCGTTGAAGACGCTGCCGTCGCTCCACCAGGCCCAGTAGTACTGGCCCAGGCGGATCGTCCACGGGACGTTCCAGTCGATCGCGACGGACCGGGCGTCGCGCAGGCCGGGGATCCCGCGCAGGTCGGTGTGCCCGGTCTCGGCGGCGACCAGCGGGTGGGCGATCCGGTCGGTGGCGGTGACCGACATCGCGAGCGCCACCACGGCGAGGAGCCCGGCGAGCAGCGCCGGGCCGCGGCGGCGCAGCAGCACCGCGGACACGGCGAGGCCGAGGAGGACGAGCCCGGCGGCGGTGGCGTGCCACAGCTCGAACGCCTTCCAGTCCCAGGTCAGGAACGACGTCTCCGGGAAGTCGTACGACGTGAACGTGTACCGGGTCAGCAGGTCGCCCGCGTACCACTGGACCACGCACGCAGCGAGGACGGTCAGCACTGCGGCGGACGCGGCAACGAGCGCCAGCGTCCGCCGCGACGCCCGCAGCAGCACCGCGATCCCCACCATGAACAGGACCGGGGTGATGCACGCCAGGTAGCGGCCGTAGACGTAGTTGCCGACGCGGTACTCGACCGGGAGCGCCGCCGACGTCGCGAACGCGATGCCCGCCACGATCGCGAGGACGCCGAGCGCCAGCGTGCGCTGCCGCAGCGGCGTGCCGCGCCGGGCGGCGGCGACCGCGACCGTGATGAGGCCGATCGCCGCGATCCCGCCCGTCGCGACGGCCTGGTACCAGATCTGGCCGGTGCCGAGCGACAGCATCCAGGCCCAGCCGTCCTGCGTGGTGACGCGGCGGACGAGGTTCCCGCTCAGGTCGTTGTCGCCGGACGGGTACATGTGCGGCAGCAGCGAACGGTTCAGCAGCGTCCCTGCGCCGACCGCCGCGGCGAGGACGAATGTCGACACCGCGACGCTCCGCCATGGCCGCCACCGGAACACCAGTGCGGCCGCCAAGAGCACGGCGTGGACGCCCAGAAGGATCGTCCCGCGCGTATGCGAGGTGTAGGCGAACGCGACCAGCAGCGACGCGCCCGCCCCGTACAGCGCGACCCGCGGCGTCTCCCCGGCGGGCGAGCGCCCGGTGTGCAGCCAGGAATGGACGAGCAGCAGCCACCCCACCACGACCACCGGCAGGACCGCGTCCGTCAGCGCGAACTCGGAGAAGAACAGCACGCCCGGCAGCAGCGCCGTGACGTGCGCGAACAGGTACGACCAGCGCCGGCGCACCCGGAGCGCCCGCAGCATCAGGTAGGCCAGCGGCATCATCAGCGCGCTGATCAGGGCGTTCACGATCAGCGCGCCCCGGTAGACGCTCACCGGGTCGTGCGCGATCCACAGCACCGGCGTCAGCAGCAGCGGGTAGCCGCCCCGGTACACCGTCCCGTACGACATGTCGGCGTCGGGACCGCCGGTCAGCACCCGCGCGGCGAACAGGTACCCCGACTCGTCCGGCGTCGCCACCGGCATCGTCTGCCCGGACGCCAGCCACAGCCGCACCGCGACCTGCATCGCCCAGCCGAGGACGAACAGCAGCACCCAGCGGCGCCGCCCCACCGACGGCGGGACGTCCCTTCCGGGCGAGGGCGCGGAGGGCGGACGGGAAAGGACCGGCGGCGCGGCCTCGGTGCTCACGGCCGCCCGGTCCGCCGGCCGCGCGCGGTCAGGGAAGGAAGATCCATGTTCGTTTCAGCGTGTCACAGCGCCGGGCGGGGCGGCGTAGCGGGCCGGGAAACGCTCAGCAAGTTCTCGGCTTCGGACACGCTCCGTCACGGCGCCGCGACGGGACGGCCCGGGCGGCGGTCAGCGCTCGTCCGGCGTCCCGGCGGCCTCGGCCACCTCGGCGGGCTCGGCGGCGTCCGCGGCGGGCTTCTCCGCCTCCTCGCCGTCCGCGGCGGCGTCCGCCCCGGCGGCCACGGTCCGGCGCTCGCCCGCGACCTTGTGCGCGGCGGCGTCCACCACTCCGGCGGCCTCCTCGGCGGCGTCGGTGAGCGGCGGGTGCTGGCGGCGGCGGATGCCGAGGATGCTGACGAACAGCGACGCGAACATCACCTGGAAGCTCATGACCAGCGCGGTCGCGGACGGCACGACGATGCGCAGCGAGTCGCGCGGGTCCAGCTCACCGAAGCTGTGCCCGCGCCAGTGCAGCAGCGAGGCGACGAGGCCGGCGAGGCCCGCGATGGCCAGCAGCCCGCCGGTCAGCAGGCCGCGCTCCAGGCCCCACCAGTCGATGAGCCTCTGCACCCGGCGGTCGTGCGGAAGGAATCCCTCCTGCATCGCGTACACCTTGGTGAGCAGCGCGAACAGCACCGCCTGGAAGCCGATCACCAGCGCGGCGGACGCGCCGACGAGGGTGTCGACGTCGAAGGCGATCGCGCCGATCCGCACCGGCCCGGTGGAGATCGCGACGCCGGCGAGCAGGCCGAGGGTCATGAAGACCAGGCCGGGGATCAGGAACAGCCAGCGCGGGCTGTACAGCATGAGGAAGCGCAGGTGCCGCCAGCCGTCCCGCCAGGTGTTCAGGTGCGGGGCGCGGGTCCGGCCGTCCGGCGACAGCGTCGTCGGGACCTCGCGGATGTCGTACTTCTGCAGGGTCGCCTTGACGACCATCTCGCTGGCGAACTCCATGCCGCCGGTCTGCAGGCCGAGCCGCAGGATCGCGTCGCGGTCGAACGCGCGCAGCCCGCAGTGGAAGTCGCCGATCTTGCTGCCGAAGAACAGCCGGCCGACGAAGCTGAGCACCGGGTTGCCGAGGTAGCGGTGCAGCGGCGGCATGGCGCCGGGCGCGATGCCGCCCTTGAACCGGTTGCCCATGACGAGGTCCGCGCCGTCGCGCAGCTCGTCCAGGAACGGGCCGAGGGTGGTGAAGTCGTAGGAGTCGTCGGCGTCGCCCATCGCCACGTACTTGCCGCGCGCGGCCCGGATCCCGCCCATGAGGGCGTTGCCGTAGCCCTTGTCGACCACGGGGACGACGCGCGCCCCCGCGTCCCGGGCGAGCTGCTGGCTGCCGTCGGTGCTGCCGTTGTCGGCGATGACGACCTCGCCGTCGATACCGCTGTCCTCGAAGAAGCCGATCGTCTTGCGGACACAGGTCTCGACCGTTTCGGCCTCGTTCAGGCATGGCATCACTACGGAGAGTTCCACGCGATCTCCTTCGTTACCCCTGGTGACCGTTGGCGGTGCGGTTGTCTGCTGTCATGGTGTATCCGCCCGGCGGCCCGTCGTCGTTCATGATGCCTGCCGAGGACCGGTGATGGTGGCCGCTCTCCATAAGAGCACCCGTATCGTGTTGCCTACTTGCAACCGAAAAACCCTCTCCGCCGCGAACCGGGCGGCAGGCTAGGACGTCAAGCATACGGGTATGGCGGCCCGGAAAGGGTGGGTCGACTGTGACGCGCGGCGGAGGACGCAGTGCCACGGGTCCGAGATCAGAGCGGCGGAGGGGAGGTGCCGAAGTGGCTGTCGAATCGCCGCGCGGTGCCGAGCTGAAGGGGGCCGCGGCGGACGCGGGCACGGCGGAGACCACCGAGGTCACGGCGGGGACCGGGGCCGTCGGGGAAGGGTCTGGAACGGCCCGCGACACGCCCGGGGGACCCGATGCCGGGAACGGTTCCCCGGCGGACGCGGAGACGCCCTCCGCCGACGCCGGAAATGGCGCCGTGAAAGCGGACATGAAGGACCGGGCGAAGGACGGCGCGCCGTCCGGCGACGGCGGCGAGGCCGCCACCGGAGGCGCCACCGCCGCCGCCCTGGATGCGACCGCGAGCGGACCGCTCGGGCGCCGCATCGCCTACTGGCTCGGCGCGCGCGCCACCGGAACGTGGGCGCGGGTCCGGCGGCATCCGATCTTCAGTGTGATCATTGCCACAGCGGCGCTGCTGCGGGTGGTCGCGATGGTCGGCTACCAGCCGGTGATGTTCTTCAACGACAGCTTCGACTACCTGCACGTGGCGATGGGGCTGTACCCGCACCCGCTGCGGCCCGACGGCTACTCGTTCCTGCTGTGGGCGCTGAAGCCGTTCCACAGCTTCGCGCTGGTCGCCGCCGTCCAGCACCTCATGGGCCTGGGCATGGGCGTGATGATCTACGCGCTGCTGCGCCGCAAGTTCGGGCTGCCCGGCTGGGGCGCCTCGCTCGCCACGGTGCCGGTGCTGTTCGACGCCTACCAGATCCAACTGGAGCACCTCGTCCTGTCCGACACCACGTTCACCTTCCTGGTGATGTGCGCGGTGACGCTGCTGCTCTGGCACGACCGCCCGTCCTGGAAGATCGCGCTGGCGATCGGCCTGATCGTGGGGTTCTCCTGGCTGACCCGGTCGGTCGGCGCGCCGGTGCTGCTCGGCGTGCTGGCGTTCATGCTGATCCGGCGGATGGGCTGGCGGACGATGGCGATCACGGCGGCGGCGTGCGCGCTGCCGGTGCTGTCGTACATGACCTGGTACAAGGTGGACAGCGGCAAGTTCGCGATCACGGAGAGCAACGGCATCTTCCTGTACGCGCGGGCCTACAAGTTCGCCGACTGCCACAAGATGCACGGGCTGCCGGTCAGCGAGTACCCGCTGTGCACCGAGCCGGCGAACCGGCTGCCGAACTCGCAGGACGGCATCTGGAACGCGGCCTCGCCGCTGAACCGCTTCCCCGGGACGCGGTTCAGCCCCGAGAACAACGCGGCCAGCAACGACTTCGCCAAGCGCGCCATCCTCGGCCAGCCCGGCGACTACCTGAAGGTCGTCGCGCACGACTTCTTCCGCGTGTTCCGATGGGACCGGACGGTCTTCCCGGACAAGGCGACGTACTCGCAGTACGAGTTCGGCAAGAAGAGCAACGCGCTGCCCGACTGGCGGATGGACGCCGACTCGACCGCGTCCGGCGAGGCCCGGTCCTACGAGCACGGCGACGCCCGCACCCGGGTGATCGAGCCGTTCGGCGGCGTCATGCGCGGCTACCAGGACGTGGTCTACCTGCGCGGGACGATGCTCGGCAGTGTGCTGCTGCTCGGGCTCGGCGGCATGGTGGCGCTGTGGCGGCGGTTCGGCGGCGAGGCGCTGCTGCCGTGGACGCTGGCGACCGGGCTGCTGCTCGCGCCCGCCGCGACCGCCGAGTTCGACTACCGGTACGTGCTGCCGGCCGTCCCGCTGGCGGCCCTCGCCGCCGGGATGGCGTTCACGCCGGAGGTCCGGCACCGGCTGGACGGCTGGTGGCGGCGGCTGCGCGGCCGCCCGGGCCCGGCCGGGGCGCTGGACGTCCCGTCCGAGCCCGTCGGGCGGAAGGTCCCGGAGGTCACCGCCCGCTGACGATCGCCCCCGGGCCCGCCCGCGGCGTCACCGGCGGCCGGGCCGTCGTGTCACCAGGCGTGGATGCGGCGGAGGTGGAACACCATCGCCACGTCGTTGCCGTCGCGGGCCGGCGGAAGCTCGTTCGCCTTGCGGGACGCCGCCCACGCCTTGACGTTCCGGCTCTGACATTTCGGGCACAGGCAGTCCGTCCACGGTGTCGTGCACGGCTGGCCGTTCCGCTCGTAGATGACGGCCTCGTTACCGTGGCCATCGCCGAAATGACGGACCTCGAGAACCTCGTCCCAGGTCGTCTCGCAGCACAGGCATTCGTAGACCCATGCCTCACGGCTCGACCATGCGTCCTGCATGGCCCTCACCCCCTCGGTGACGCCATCTCGCGCTACCGGCGGCATCTCGTGCCGTCTTCCCGGCTCGCGCCGGGCTCTGAGCCGCGGGGTCCCACTCGGTGGTGGCTCCGCCGGTCCCATAGTGGTCCAGCGCGGGCCACCGAGGGACCTATTCCCCCGAAATCACCCTTTGGATCGTTCCGCCGGGGGTCACTCTTTCCTGGCCTCGACGACAGCGTTGTAGACGGTTCCGCGTGGTATGCCGTTCTCCTTGGCGATCTCCCGGATCGCCTGGTTGCGGGGGGTTCCGGCGGCCTCCCGGGCGGCCACGGCGGCCACGAGGTCGGCCGGGTCGGACAGCCCGGCGGGCTTCGGCGCGCCGCCGACGACCAGGGTGATCTCGCCGCGCACGTCCCGCTCCCCGGCCCAGCCGGCCAGCTCGGCGAGGCCGCCGCGGCGGACCTCCTCGTAGGTCTTGGTCAGCTCCCGGCAGACGGCGGCCGGACGGTCCGCGCCGAACGCCGCCGCCATGGCGTGCAGCGTGCCCGCCAGCCGGCGCGGCGACTCGAAGAACACCATGGTGCGGGGCTCGGCGGCGAGGGCCTCCAGCCGCCGCGCCTGCTCGCCCTTCTTGCGCGGCGGGAAGCCCTCGAAGCAGAACCGGTCCGTCGGCAGCCCCGACACGACCAGCGCGGTGGTGACGGCCGACGGCCCCGGCAGCACCGAGACCGGCACGTCCCGCTCCACCGCCGCGCGGACCAGCCGGTAGCCCGGGTCGGACACGCCCGGCATCCCCGCGTCGGTGATCACCAGCACGTCCCGGCCGGCGAGCAGGTCCTCCAGCAGCTCGGCGGCGCGCGCCTTCTCGTTCTGGTCGTAGTACGACACGACGCGGGCGGTCAGCTCCACGCCGAGGTCGGCGGCCAGCCGGCGCAGCCGCCGGGTGTCCTCGGCCGCGATCACCGGCGCGCCCGCCAGCGCGTTCCGCAGCCGCACCGACGCGTCCTCGGCCCGCCCGATCGGCGCGGCCGCCAGCACCAGAGTCCCCATCACGGTCCCATCCTCCCAGGGGCGCCGCGCGCCGGGGCCGGGCCGGGCGGGCGGGAGTCGGCTTTACGATTGCGAGATGGCGACGACGGATCTGGCTCCGGCGAACGCGTCCCGGTGGCGGCCGCCCTCGATGCGCGAGTGGCTCGCCCCCGCGGTCCCGGGCGGCGTCCTGGCGGGCTGGCTCGGCCCGCTGCTGGTGACGCTGTTCGCGGGCTTCCTGCGGTTCTACCGGCTCGGGCAGCCGAAGGCCGTGGTCTTCGACGAGACGTACTACGCCAAGGACGCGCTGGCCCTGCTGAAGTTCGGCTGGGAGCACAACACCGTCGACAACGCCGACAAGCTGCTGATCGCCGATCCGGACGCGCACATCTGGGGGCAGGGGCCCTCGTTCGTCGCGCACCCGCCGTTCGGCAAGTGGATGATCGCGATGGGCGAGTGGGCGTTCGGCGCGACGCCGTTCGGGTGGCGGTTCGTGCCCGCGCTGGCCGGCACCTTGTCGGTGCTGATCCTGTGCCGGGTCGCCCGGAGGATGACCGGGTCGACGCTGCTCGGCTGCGCCGCCGGGCTGCTGCTGGCGCTGGACGGGCTGGAGTTCGTGACGAGCCGGGCCGCCCTGCTGGACATCTTCGTGATGTTCTGGATCCTCGCCGGGTTCGCGTGCCTGGTGAACGACCGTGACCGGTCGCGACGGGAGCTCGCCGACAAGATCGAGGCGGGCGCGACGTCGGTGTACGGGCCGTTCCTGGCGCACGCGTGGCGCTGGGGGGCGGGGATCTGCCTCGGCCTGGCCTGCGCCACCAAGTGGACGGGCGTGTTCTACGTCGCCGCGTTCGGGCTGATGGTGGTGCTCTGGGACTACGGCGCGCGGCGCGCGGCCGGCGTGCGGGACCCGATCGCCGGGGCGCTGCTGCTGGACGCGGTGCCGGCGTTCGTCCAGCTCGTGGTGGTGGCGCTGGTCTCGTACCTGGCGACCTGGTCCGGCTGGATCTTCAAGCCGGGCGGGTGGGGGCGCGGCCACGCGTCGAGCCACTGGTGGTGGCGGCCGTTCGAGGCGATGCCGCACCTGTGGGACTACCACCGGCAGATGCTGGACTTCCACAACAACCTGGACGCCAAGCACCCGTACCAGTCGTGGCCGTGGGACTGGCCGGTCCTGCGCCGGCCGGTGGCGTTCTTCTACACCGAGCCGAAGACGTGCGGGGCGTCGCGCTGCTCGCGGGAGATCCTCGGGATCGGGACGCCCGCGCTGTGGTGGGGGGCGCTGGCGGCGCTGGTCGTGGTGCTGTTCATCTGGCTGGTGCTGCGCGACTGGCGGGCCGGGGCGATCGTGCTGGGGTTCCTCGCGGGCTGGCTGACCTGGTTCCCGTCGGCGTTCCGCGACCGGACGATGTTCCTGTTCTACGCGACGCCGCTGATCCCGTTCATGGTGCTGGCGGTCGTGCTGGTGCTCGGCTACCTGATAGGACCGGCGTCCGGGCTGGTGGGAGCCCATGCGGCGGCGTCCGGGCGGCCCGCGGAGGCCGATCCGCCGGCCTACGAGGACGGCGACGCGTTCCCGGACGAGATGCACGGGCCGAGCGGCGCGCGGCTCGCGCCGGTCCCGGCCTCGGTGCCGTCGCCGGTGCCGCCGGGGGTGCGGCGGCTCGTCGGCGCCGCCGCCGCGGGCGCGTTCCTGCTGGTGGTGCTGGCGAACTTCGCGTACTTCTATCCGATCCTGGCGGCGCAGACGCTGACCTACGACGACTGGCACGCCCGGATCTGGTTCAAGTCCTGGATCTAGCGCCCAGGAGCGGACGCGTCAGGACAGGACCTCGGCGGGGACGGGCCGGGCGGCGGCGGGACGCAGCGTCCGCGAGCCGAGCAGGCACAGGACGAGCGCGAGGACGCCGCCCATGCCGGCCCCGGCGAACGCGCCCGGCACCCCGGCGAGCTTCTCGCCGAACCCGGCGACCGCGGAGCCCGCGGCGCCGCCCGCGCCGACCGCCGCGACGACCCACGCGAACGCCTCGGTGACGGTGCCGCTCGGCGCGAGCCGGTCGACGAGGGTGAAGCTGCAGGCCAGCACGGGTGCGAGGAACACGCCGCTGACGAACGCCAGCACCGACATCGCGGCCAGGCCGGGCGCGAGGACCAGCGGGACGTACCCGGCGGCGAGCGCGGCGAGCAGCCACGGCAGCCGCCGGTGCGGCTCGCCCGCCCACGGCCGCGCGCCGTAGACGATCCCGCCGGTGAGCGCCCCGGCGGCCA
This sequence comes from Actinomadura montaniterrae, assembly GCF_008923365.1. Taxonomy (GTDB): domain Bacteria; phylum Actinomycetota; class Actinomycetes; order Streptosporangiales; family Streptosporangiaceae; genus Spirillospora; species Spirillospora montaniterrae. The sequence continues at coordinate 4,118 of NZ_WBMR01000156.1, read as the reverse complement.
TGCAGGCGAGGAGCAGCCCGGACGCGATGCCGCTGTCGAGGCGCTCGGCGTAGGCGACGACGGCGACCGCGTAGACGCCGAGCGCGATGCCGGCGCAGGCGAGGGAGGTCAGCAGGACGCGCAGGCCGGGCGAGCGCAGCGGCCCGGCCCAGTCGGCGGCGCGCGGCTCGCCCGTCCAGCGGCGCGACGGCCCGGACAGCGCGACGACGAGGGTCCCCGCGATGCCGACGAGGCCGGTGAGGACGAGCGCGGTCTCGGTGCTGATCGCGGCCGCGGCGACGACGAGGAGCGGTCCGACGGAGAAGAGGATCTCCTGGGCGGCGGCGTCGAGGGCGTAGGCGGCGTCGACCTGCTCGGGGCCGTCCAGGACGTCGGGCCACAGCGCCCGGAGCCCGGCCTCCAGCGGCGGGGTGGCGAACCCGGCGAGGACGACGGCGGCGACCGCGACGGGCAGCGGGCGGGCGCCGGCGGCGGCGAGCAGCCCGAACCCGGCGGCGGACAGGCAGGCGGCGGGCAGCAGGACGCGGGGCTGGCCGTAGCGGTCCATGGCGCGGCCAAGGACGGGCTGGCCGGCGGCCATCGCGAGGCCGAGGACGGCGGCGAGGGTGCCGGCGAGCGGGTAGCCGCCGCCGTCGGCGCGCACGTGCAGGACGACGGCGAGCGCGCCCATCCCGTTCGGCAGCCGGCCGAACAGCGTGCCGCCGAGCAGCCGTGCCGCGTGCGGCCGCCGCAGGAAGACGACGTAGCCCCGCATCTCCGTGCCCCCGTCATGCCGTCATACGTATTACCCCGTGGGTCATACGTACCACTTCCCGGGTGCCCGGCTCTAGTCTGTTTTTCGTGTCCGACGTCCCCGAGGGAGGCCCAGGTGCCGGTGGCAGGCCGTCCCACCAGTAAGGACGTCGCCCAGGAGGCCGGGGTCTCGCAGTCCACGGTGTCGCTGGTGCTGGGCGGCAAGTGGACCGGCCGCGTCTCCCCCGCCACCGCGCGCAGCGTCCGGATCGCCGCCGAGCGGCTCGGCTACCGGCCCAACCAGGCCGCGCGGAACCTGCGGCTCGGCACCACCCGGACCGTCCTGCTGATGGTCCCGACGCTGACCGCGCCGTTCTTCGGGCCCGTCTACACCGGCGCGGCGCGGGTCGCGGCGCGGCACGGGTTCGGCGTGGTGGTGTCCACCTGGCCGGACGACGCGGACGGCCCGGCCGAGAGCCCGTTCCCCGCGCCGCACGAGGCGATCGACGGGGTGCTGGCGTCGTCGATGCCGGCGGCGGCGCTGGAGCGGTTCCACGGGACGCCCGCGGTGCTGCTCGACAGCGGCCCGGACGCCGACGTCCCGACCGTCGACTTCGGGGTGGCCGCCGGGATGCGCGCGATCGCCCGGCACCTGGCCGGGCTGGGGCACCGCCGCTTCGGGCACGTCGCGGCGGGCGTCGACCAGTGGACGTTCCGGGCCCGCGCCGAGGTGCTCGAAGCCGAGGTCGCGGCGCTGCCCGGCGGCGCGCTGGCCCGGGCGGCGTGCGCGATCGACGTCGCCTCGGCCCGGGACGCGGCGCAGCGGCTGCTCGCCCGCCCCGACCCGCCGACCGCGCTGGTCTGCGACGACGACCTGATCGCGGCGGGCGCCTACAAGGCGGCGCGCGCGCTCGGGCTGGACGTGCCGGGCGAGGTGTCGGTCACCGGGTTCGACGACGTGCTGCTCGCGACCGCGCTGGAGCCGGAGCTGACGACGGTCCGGCTGCCCGCCGAGGAGATGGGCGCGCAGGGCATGACCGCGCTGCTGGACCTGCTGGACGGCGGCCGTCCGGCGCCCCGGGTGCTGCCCGGCCGGCTCGTGGTGCGCGGCTCGTCGGCACCGCCGCGCGCGCCCCTGTGACCCAGGCGCGCGCTGCAACGCCCGCGCTGTGACGCCCGCGCTGTGATCTCGGACGCACTCCGTGTTCCTGCGGCGGCTCGGGTATAAGGGGGCCCATGGCGCATCCCTCCGAAGCCGGTGCCGAGCACATCCCGGGTGACCGGATCGAGGTCCCCCCGCCGCGCACGCGCGTCTGGCGGGGCGGCACGCTGGAGGCGCACGACTTCCCGGTCGCCCAGGTCAGCGACTACCTCGAGCAGGACGACACGGTCGTGTGGGTCGACCTGTGCGCGCCGCAGCGCGCCGACCTGCGGGTGATCAGCGACGAGCTGGGCCTGGACCCGGTGGCGGTCGAGGACGCGGTGTCCCGGCACGAGCGGGCCAAGATCGACCGCTACGAGGGGTACGCGTTCCTGAACGTCTACGTGCCGCGGATCCGGGACGGCGAGCTGGAGCTGTACGAGGTGTCGGCGTTCCTGGCGAAACGCGCGCTCGTCACCGTCCGGCAGGGCCCCGGCTTCGACATCGACGCGCTGGTCAAGCGGTGGGACGAGAGCCCCGGCGTGGACATCGCCTCGACCGGCGCGGGCTACCTGCTGTACCACCTGCTCGACATGGTCGTCGACCTGCAGCTGGACGCGGTCCAGGCGCTCGACGACGAGGCCGACGAGGTCGAGTCGATGATCTTCGACGAGGCGTTCGCGGTGCGGGAGATCCAGCGGCGCAGCTTCCGGCTGCGCAAGAACCTGGTGGCGCTGCGCCGGGTCGCGCTGCCGATGCGCGAGGTGGTGAACACGCTGCTCCGCCGCGACCTGCGGATGGTCGCCCCGGAGCTGGCGCCCTACCTGCAGGACGTCTACGACCACACGCTCCGCGTCGGCGAGTGGACCGACAGCCTGCGCGACCTCGTCGCGAACCTGCTGGACACCCGGATCGCGCTGCAGGGCAACCGGATGAACGAGGTGATGAAGAAGGTCACCAGCTGGGCGGCGATCATCGCGGTGCCGACGGCGGTCACCGGCTTCTACGGGCAGAACGTGCCGTATCCGGGGTTCTCCTCGCATTCGGGCTTCATCGTCAGTTCGGTCATCATCGTGGTGTGCAGCGTCGCGCTCTATACCGTCTTCAAATTCCGCGACTGGCTCTGATCCGGCGGCGGCGCTACCGCCGAGCAGCGCGAATATTGGAATTGATATCGATCCGCCCCTGATATCAATATTGGACACGCCTGCTCGGCCTCTGGTCTGCTCTCCCCATGCGCGAAAACCGACTCCCTCTCCGCACGACCGCGGCGATCGCCGTGTCCGCCACCGCCCTCACCGGCCTGGCGGCGTGCGGTTCCGGCGAATCCCCCGGCAGGAAGGCCGCGCCGCAGAGCGCGGTCGCGCCGCTCCCCGCCTCGCCCGGCCTCCGGCCCGCTCCGTCCCAGGCCGCCGTTACCGAGCAGTTGAAGGCGCTCGAGAAATCCAGGAAAGACCGCATCGGCGCGTACGCCGTCGACACCGGGACGGGACGTTTCGCCGCCTACCGCGAGGACGAGCGGTTCGCTTTCGCGTCAACTTTCAAGGTGATGGCGTGCGGCGCGGTGCTGCGCAAGGCGCGGCAGAGCGACCCGGGCCTGATGGACCGGGTCGTCCATTACAAGAAGAGCGATCTGGTCGACAATTCGCCGGTCACCGAGAAACACGTGAAGACCGGGATGACGCTGTCCGCCCTGTGCAAGGCGGCCATCACCCAGAGCGACAACACGGCGGGGAACCTGCTGCTCAGGCAGATCGGCGGCCCGGCCGGCGACACGGCGTTCCTCCGCTCCCTCGGCGACCGCGTCACCCGCCACGACCGCTGGGAGACCGACCTCAACCTCTGGAAGCCGGGCGAGCTCCGCGACACCACCACCCCGCGCGCCTGGGCGGGCGACCTGCGCTCCCTCACCGCGGGCGGCGCCCTCGTCCGCGCGGACCGCGATCGCCTGACGGGCTGGATGAAGCAGACGGTCACCGGCGACCATCGCATCCGCGCCGGCCTGCCGAAGAGCTGGACGGTCGGCGACAAGACCGGCACCGGCGGCACCTGGGGCACCGCCAACGACATCGCGATCGCCTGGCCCCCGTCCGGCGCCCCGCTGATCATCGTGATCACCACGAACCGCCTCGCCGCCGGCGCCGAGGCCGACGAACCCGCGGTCGCCAAGACCGCGAGCATCCTCGCCAAGGCCGTCCACTGAGGCCGCGTCGTGGCGTGCCGCCCCTGGGAACGGCCTCATGAG